>NZ_JBJGZQ010000022.1:0-97002 GCF_054050595.1 Geodermatophilus sp. SYSU D00779 | reverse complement strand
ACGCGCCACACCGCGCCCCCCCCCCCCCCCCCCCCCCCGCCCCCCCCCCCCCCGCGGCCCCCCCCCCCCCCCCGCCCCCCCCCCCCCCCCCCGCGACGATCACCTCACCCGATCATCGGGGAGGTGCCGTCACGCCCAGCGGGTGCGGGCCGAGAGCGCGGCGAGGGCGGCGGCGCCGGCCGTCGAGGTGCGCAGCACCTCCGGGCCGAGCCGCACGGGGCGGGCGCCGGCGGCGGTCAGCGCGACCACCTCGCCGTCGCTGAGCCCGCCCTCGGGACCGACGATGACCGCGATCGAGCCCGACCGCGGCAGGTCGACGCGCGCCATCGGGTGGCGGGCCTGCTCGTGCAGCACCAGCGCCAGGTCGACGTCGGCCAGCGCCCCGCACACCTGGCGGGTGGTCAGCACGTCGGTCACCTCGGGCACGCGTGGACGGCGGGACTGCTTGCTGGCCGCCCGCGCGGCCGCGCGCCACTTGGCGACGCCCTTGGCCGCGCGGTCCTCCCGCCAGCGCGTCACGCAGCGGGAGGCCGCCCACGGCACGATCCGGTCGACGCCGAGCTCGGTGGCCAGCTCGACGGCCAGCGGACCGCGCTCGCCCTTCGGCAGCGCCTGCACGAGCACCAGCTCCAGGGCCGGCGGCGGCACCTCGTGGCGGGCCGAGACCTGCACCTGCAGCCCCTGCGGCCCGGCCGCGACCACCTCGCCCTCGGCGACGGTGCCGCGCCCGTCACCGACCCGCACCCGCTCGCCCGGCGTCAGCCGCAGCACGTCGACGGCGTGCCGGCCCTCGGCGCCGTCGACCAGCAGGTCGGCGGTGTCGGGCAGCTCGTCGAGCAGGAACAGGGGTGCCCCGTCAAGCTCGGGCAGCCGGTCGTCGGTGGGGACGGAACTCACTTGAACAGCCGGGAGAAGAGCCCGCCGTGGCCCTCGGCGCCGGCGGCCGCCGGGCGGTCCTCGCCGCGCAGGGAGGCCAGCTCGCGCAGCAGCTTCTCCTGCTCGGCGTCCAGGCGGGTCGGCGTCTCGACCTCCACGTGCACCATCAGGTTGCCGCGGCCGGTGGCGCGCAGCCGCGGAGCGCCCTTGGCACGCAGGGTGAGCACGCTGCCCGACTGGGTGCCCGGCCGGATGTCGACCTCCTCCTGGCCGTCGAGGGTCTCGAGGGTGAGGGTGGTGCCGAGCGCGGCGGCGGTCATCGGCAGGGTGACCCGGCAGTGCAGGTCCTCGCCGTCCCGGGTGAAGACGTCGTGCGGCCGCTCGGCGATCTCCACGTACAGGTCGCCGGCGGGCCCACCGCCGGGACCGACCTCGCCGTGGCCGGTGAGCCGGATGCGCATGCCGTCCTCGACGCCGGCCGGGACCTTGACCGGGATGGTCCGCCGGGCCCGCACCCGCCCGTCGCCACCGCACTTGGCACAGGGCTCGGGGATGACCTGCCCGGTGCCGGCGCAGGTCGGGCAGGGGCGGGTGGCCACGACCTGGCCGAGGAAGGAGCGCTGCACGCTCTGCACCTCGCCGCGACCCGAGCAGGTGGTGCAGGTGGTCGGGTGGGTGCCGGGCGCGGTGCCGGCGCCGGTGCACGCGTCGCAGAGGACGGCGGTGTCGACGGTGATGTCCTTGGTGGTGCCGAACACCGTCTCGTCGAGGTCGAGGTCCAGACGGATGAGCGCGTCACCGCCGGCGCGGACCCGGCTGCGCGGACCCCGCGTGGTGGCCCCGCCGCCGAAGAAGGCGTCCATGATGTCGCCGAGCCCGCCGAAGCCGGCTCCGCCGAACCCGCCGGCCCCGGCTCCCGCGCCGTTGTCGAACGGGTCGCCGCCGAGGTCGACGATGCGGCGCTTCTCCGGGTCGGTCAGGGCCTGGTAGGCGCGGCTGACCTCCTGGAAGCGCTCCTTGGCCTCCGGGTCGGGGTTGACGTCCGGGTGCAGGTCCCGGGCCAGCCGCCGATAGGCCTTCTTGATGTCGTTGTCGGAGGCTCCGCGGGCCAGGCCCAGCACGCCGTAGTAGTCGGTTGCCATCGAGAAGTCTCTTACCTCAGCTCTCGGCCAGGATCTGGCCGACGTAGCGGGCCACGGCACGCACCGCGGCCATGTTGGTCGGGTAGTCCATGCGGGTGGGGCCGACGATGCCCAGCCCGCCGAGGGCGCGGTCACCCGAGCCATACCCCACGGAGACGACCGACGCACCGGAGAGCGCCTCGTGGGCGTTCTCCTCGCCGATCCGCACGAGCACGGCTCCCCCGGTGTCCACCTCGCTGATCAACCGCAGGACGACGACCTGTTCTTCCAACGCCTCCAGCAGCGGGCGCAGGCTGCCGGGGAAGTCGACCGCGACCCGCGCGAGGTTCGCCGTCCCCCCGACGACCAGGCGGTCGTCCCCCGGCTCCACCAGCGTCTCGACCAGGACCGCGCCGATGGCGGCGACCAGCCGGCGGAGATTCGGCGGCGCGGTCTCCAGCAGGTCGGGCACCAGGGCGGCGGCGTCGGCGAGCTTGGCCCCGGCGAAGGTCTGGTTGAGCAGCGTGCGCAGCTCGGCGACGTCGTCGCGGTCGACGTCCACCGGGCAGTCGACCAGCCGCTGCTCCACCCGGCCGGTGTCGGTGATCAGCACCAGCAGCACCCGGGCGGTGGCCACCTGCACCACCTCGAGGTGGCGCACGGCGCTGCGCGAGAGCGTCGGGTACTGCACGACGGCGACCTGGTGGGTCAGCTGGGCCAGCAGCCGCACGGTGCGGCTGAGGATGTCGTGCAGGTCGACCGCGCCGTCGAGGAAGCGCTCGATCGCCCGCCTCTCCGCGACCGACAGCGGCTTGACCGCCGAGAGCCGGTCGACGAAGAGCCGGTAGCCCTTGTCGGTGGGCACCCGGCCGGCGCTGGTGTGCGGCTGGGTGATGTAGCCCTGCTCCTCGAGCACGGCCATGTCGTTGCGGATGGTGGCCGGCGAGACGCCCAGGTCGTGCCGCTCGGCGAGGGCCTTGCTGCCCACCGGGTCGTTGGTCGAGACGTAGTCCTGGACGATGGCCCGCAGGACCTGCAGGCGGCGTTCGTCGTGCGCCACGGTGACACCTCCCCGTACCGGTCGACGCGTCGGGCGGCGCTCCTCCCGGAGCCCCCGGCGCCCGGACGACGGGTCGCGGGCGCTGGCACTCGCACGGACAGAGTGCCAGATCAGCATACGTCGGGACGGCCCTCGGCGTCCCGGAGCCGACGAGGGCGGGCGGCGCCGTCCGCGGACGGCCCCCGTTAGGGTGGGCGGCGGTCCAGTGCCCGCAGCGGGGCAGCGCAGAGCGGAGGTCGGTCCCCTGATCTTCAAGGCGGTCCGGAACGGCCGGCCCTATCCCGACCACGGGCTGTCGACACGGGACTGGGCGATGATCCCCCCGCGGCAGATCCGGCTGGACACCCTCACCACCACCAAGCGCGAGCTGGCCCTGGACACCCTGCTCGCCGACGACTCCACCTTCTACGGCGACCTGTTCCCGCACGCCGTCCAGTGGAGGGGCGAGCTCTACCTCGAGGACGGCCTGCACCGCGCGCTGCGGGCCGCGCTGCAGCAGCGCAACGTGATCCACGTGCGGGTCCTCGACCTCGACACCCTGATCCCGGCCGAGCAGACCGGCCCCACGACCGCGGCGATCCCCGCCCAGCGCCCGCTGCCCGACCTCCAGCAGTAGGAGGACCCCGTCCTCCCCACCCTCCGCAGGCTCAGGGCGGGACCCGGGACGGGGCCGGCAGGCGGGGGGAGGCGGTCCTGCGTCAGAGCCAGCCCTTGTCGGCGGCCACCCGGGCGGCCTCCACGCGGGTGCGCGCGCCGGTCTTGCCGATGGCCGAGGACAGGTAGTTGCGCACCGTCCCCTCGGAGAGGAACAGCCGGCGGGCGATGTCGGCGACGGTCGCCCCGTCGGCGGCCTCGCGCAGCACGTCGGCCTCGCGGGTGGACAGCGGCGTGGCGCCGAGCGCCAGCGCCGCGGCGGCGAGATCCCGGTCGATCACCCGCTCCCCGGCGACGACCGCGCGGATGGCGCGGGCCAGCTCGGCGACGGGTGCGTCCTTCACCAGGAACCCGGCCGCGCCGACCTCCATGGCACGGCGCAGGAAGCCCGGCCGGCCGAAGGTGGTGAGGACGACGGCGCGCACGCCCGGCAGCTGCGCGGCCAGCTCGCGCGCGGCCTCGATCCCGTCCTGGCCCGGCATCTCGATGTCGAGCAGCGCGACGTCGGGCAGGTGCTCCCGCGCCGCCGCGAGCACCTCGTCGCCGCGGCCGACCTCCGCGACGACGGTGATGTCCTCCTCCAGCTCCAGCAGCGCCCGGAGCGCGCCGCGGACCATCGACTGGTCCTCGGCGACGAGCACCCGGATCACCGCGCCGCCTCCGCGGGCACCGGCGTCAGCGGCAGGACCGCGCGCAGCTCGTAGCCGCCGTCCCGCCCGGCGCCGCCGGTGAGCGTCCCGCCCAGCGCGCCCACCCGCTCGGCCAGGCCGGGGAGGCCGGAGCCGGGCTCGGTGTCGTCGGCCGGACCGCGGCCGTCGTCGGTGACGGTCAGCACCGCCTCGGCGCCGTCCTCGGTGAGCGTGACGGTCACCGCGCGGGCGCCGCTGTGCCGCAGCACGTTCGTCGTCGCCTCGCGGACCACCCAGCCCAGGGCCGCGTCGACCGGGCCCGGCAGCGTCGGCACCCGGGCCGGCAGCCGGACGGCGATGCCGGCACCCGACAGCGCCGCGCGGGCCTCGGCCAGCGCCTGGCCGCAGCTGACCTGCCGGTAGCCGCTGACCGCGTCCCGGACCTCGGCCAGCGCCCGGCGGGCCGCGGCCTCGACGTCGGCCATCTCCGCCCGCGCCCGCGCGGGGTCGGCCTCGGCGAGGCGGCCGGCCAGCTCGCTCTTGAGGGCGATGAGCGACAGGCTGTGGCCGAGCAGGTCGTGCAGGTCGCGGGCGAAGCGCAGCCGCTCCTCGGCGACGGCGTTGCGCGCCAGCTCCTCCCGCGCCTCGGCGAGCTCGGCGTTCACCGAGATCAGGTGCCGGGTGCCGCGCAGCGCGAAGGCGGTGAGCAGGCACATCACCGGGAGGATGAGCATCCCGGGCTCGCCGACCTCGAACACCACCGCCGCGCAGGCGGCGGCCACCGCGGACACAGCCGGCCAGACCCACCGCTCCGGCAGCGCCGCCGCCGCGGCCGCCGACACGTAGATCAGCAGCCCGCCCCACGACGGCCCCATCCAGAAGGCGAGCGCGACGCCGAGGGCGGCGACGACGACCAGCCGGCCGAGCACCGGACCGCTCCAGCAGCCGCCGAACGCCCGGCGGAAGACGTCGAGGTAGACGACGGTGAACACCAGCAGGCCGGCGCCGGCGACCAGCCGGACGGCGAGCGGCCGGTCGGTGGTCACCAGGTCGGCGGCCGGGAAGAACTGGAACAGCAGCCAGGGCAGCGCCCAGCCGACGCGGTACCAGCGGGGGCGGGGGTCCACGGGGGCCGACCGTAGCCGGATCAGCCCGCGACGGCGGCCAGCGGCCGACGCCGCGCCACCAGCACGGCCAGCGCGCCGAACAGGGCGGCGAACCCGACCAGCGCGGCGACGGCCGGCGCGGGCGGCAGCGCTCCCCCGGCGGCGGCACGGCCGGTCTCGGCGTACCAGTACGAGGGCAGGCCGTGCGCCAGCGCGCGCAGGCCGGAGGGGAACACCTCGACCGGCACCCACAGCCCGCCGAGCGCGGCCAGCACCGTCCCGACGATGCCGACCGCCCCGCCGGCGGCCTTCTCCTCGAGCGCCCAGCCGAGCAGCAGGCCGAGCGCGACGAACACCGCCGAGCCCAGCCACAGCACGCCGACCAGGCCGGCCCACTCGCCGGGTGCCAACCGCACGCCGCCCACGAACCGGCCGGTCAGCGCGACGACGACCAGCGGCGGCAGGGTCAGCAGCATGCCGACGGCGACGTCGACGGCCACCACGGAGGTCTGCGGCACCGGCGTGACGCGCAGTTGCCGCAGCCAGCCCGACGCCCGGTCGAACGAGAGCCGGACGGTGGCGCCCAGGGCCGCGCCGATCGCGCCGTAGGACATCATCGCGACCATCGTGGCGGCGGCCTGCTCGGGGCTGACGCCGCCCGGCGTCCCGGCGAAGGCCTGGGTGAAGAAGACCGTGAAGAGCGCCGGCAGCAGCACGGTGAAGAAGAGGAACTGCCGGTTGCGCGCCACCCGGCGCAGCTGGAAGACGAACAGCGGGCTCACCGCACGCCTCCCACCAGGGACAGGACGGCGTCCTCGAGGCTGGCGCCGCGGACCTCGAGGTCGGTCAGCGCGACCCCGTCGGCGAGCAGCGCGCGCAGCGTGGCCTCGACGTCGGCGGTGGCCAGGGCGACCGTGCCGCCCAGCCGGGTGGCGCCGGTGACGCCGGGCACGCGGTCGAAGGTCGCGCCGTCGGGGGCCGAGAAGCGGACGGTGCGCCCGGCGACGGCCGAGCGGACCGCCGCCGAGGGCCCGTCGGCGACCACCCGGCCCCCGGCCATGACCACGACCCGGTCGGCGACCGCGTCGGCCTCCTCGAGGTGGTGGGTGGCGAAGACGACGGTGGTGCCGCGGGCGGCGAGGTCGCGCATGGTCGTCCAGAAGGCGCGGCGGCCCTCGACGTCCATGGCCGAGGTCGGTTCGTCGAGCAGCAGCAGCGGCGGCTGACCGGCCAGCGCGAGCGCCAGCAGCACCCGCTGCCGCTGGCCTCCGGAGAGCGCGTCGACGTGGCGGCCGAGCAGCCCGCCGGTGCCGGTGGTGGCGACCAGGTCGTCGAGCGGCCATGCTCCCGCCCGCCCGGCCCGCCCGTAGCTCCGGCGGACCAGGTGCAGCACCTCGCCGACGCGCGCCTCGCCGGGCAGGCCGCCGTGCTGGAGCATCGCGCCGACGCAGCCCGCGCGGACGGCGTCGGCCGGGGCGCGACCGAGCACCCGGACGGTGCCCGCGTCGGGGTGCAGCAGCCCGAGGACGGCGCTCACGGTGGTGGACTTGCCCGCGCCGTTGGGGCCGAGCAGCGCGACGGTCTCGCCGCGGCCGATGTGCAGGTCGAGGCCGTCGACGGCGAGCACGTCGCCGTGGCGGACGGTCAGGTCGGTGAGGGCGAGGGCGTCGGGGAGCACGCGGCGAGCCTGCTGGTCAGGGCCCCACCGGCAGTAGTGCAGGACGTCGCGACCTCCCTCTGACATCTGTCAGCCGTCGGCGCGGATGTGTCGGGCAGAAGCGGGACCGCCACGCGCTCGACCGCATGGGCCCCGGCTGGCGGGACGTGGTCCTGCCGCGGCTGGCGGCGGTGGCGGCGGAGCCCCGCGCCTGACCGAGGACCTCCCTGCCCCCCACCGGACGAGGACCCCGTCCCCCTCACCGTTCGCGAGCCCACGGCGAGTCTCGGGACGGGGCCGGCGGCGGGACCCTGCGAGGGGCCGGTTCAGTCGGTCAGGTCGCGCACCAGGGCGTCGGCGAGCAGGCGACCGCGGTCGGTGAGGACGGCGCGACCGGAGGCGTGCGCGGCCGGCTCGAGCAGCCCGCGGACCACGGCGTCGGCGGCGCGGGCCCGGCCGACCTCCGACAGCGCGGTCAGCGGCAGCCCCTCGCGCAGCCGCAGGCCGAGCATCACGGTCTCCAGCGCGCGGTCGTCGTCGTCGAGCAGCTCGGTGTCCTGCACCGGGCTCTCCCCCCGCAGCAGCCGGCCGGCGTACGCGGCCGGGTGCTTGACGTTCCACCAGCGCAGCCCGCCGACGTGGCTGTGCGCGCCGGGTCCGACGCCCCACCAGTTGGCGTTGGCCCAGTACAGCTCGTTGTGCCGGCAGCGGGCGGCCTCGCCGCGGGCCCAGTTGGAGACCTCGTACCACTCGAAGCCGGCGGCGCGCAGGGTGGCGTCGGCCTGCTCGTAGCGGTCGGCGAGGACGTCGTCGTCGGGCACGGGCAGCTCGCCGCGGTCGATGCGGCGGGCCAGGCGGGTGCCCTCCTCGACGATGAGGGCGTAGGCGCTGACGTGGTCCACCGGGGCGGCGAGGACGGCGTCGAGCGAGGCGGCCCAGTCGGCGTCGGTCTCCCCCGGCGTCCCGTAGATCAGGTCCAGGTTGACGTGCTCGAAGCCGGCCGCGCGGGCCTCGTGGGCGGCCTCGACGGCGCGGCCGGGGGTGTGCCGCCGGTCGAGGACGGCGAGCACGTGCTCGGCCGCGGACTGCATGCCGAGGCTGACCCGCGTGAAGCCTGCCGCGCGCAGGGTGGCGAGGGACGCCGGGGTCACGGTCTCGGGGTTGGCCTCGGTGGTGACCTCGACGTCGTCGGCGAACGGGAACAGCTCACGGGCAGCGGCGAGGACGGCCGCCAGGTCGTCGGCGGCCAGCAGCGTGGGCGTGCCGCCGCCGACGAAGACGGTGGAGACCGTCGGCAGGTCCGGGCCCAGGGTCTCGGCGGCCTGGCGGAGCTCGGCGATCGCGGTGCCGGCGTACTCGCTGCGGTTGGCGCCGGGACCCAGCTCGTCGGAGGTGTAGGTGTTGAAGTCGCAGTAGCCGCAGCGGGTCGCGCAGAAGGGCACGTGCACGTACAGCCCGAAGGGCGTGCGGGCGAGCCCCTCGCGGGCGCTGTCGGGGAGCTGCAGGGTCCGCGGCGGGGCCTCGAGCAGCGGCAGGACGGTGTTCATCTGAGTCCAGTGTGCCGCTCCGGGCAGGATGCCGGACGTGAGCGACGACACCGTGCTGCAGGTCTCGACGTCCCGGGGGGTCGCGACCCTCACCCTGGACTCCCCCGCCAACCGCAACGCGCTCTCCCGTGCCATGCGCGCACAGCTGCGCACCGCGCTGGCCGACACGCTGGCCGACGACGCGGTGCGGGTGGTCGTGCTCGACCACACCGGCCGGGTCTTCTGCTCGGGGATGGACCTCACCGAGGCGGCCGGCGGCGCGGCCGGCGACCAGGGGGTGCGCGAGCTGCCGGAGCTGCTGCAGACGGTGTGGCGCTCGCCCAAGCCGGTGGTCGCCGTCCTCCGGGGGCCCGCGCGGGCCGGTGGACTGGGGCTGGCGGCCGCCTGCGACGTCGTCGTCGCCGCGGCCTCGGCGACCTTCGCCTTCTCCGAGGTGCGGCTGGGCATCGTGCCGGCGGTCATCTCCGCCGTCGTCCTGCCGCGGATGCTGCCGCACACCGCGCACCGGCTGATGCTGACCGGCGAGGTGTTCGACGCGGCGACCGCGGCCGCCGGCGGCCTGGTGGACCTCTGCGTGCCCGACGACGAGGTCGACACCGCCGTGGCCGCCCAGGTGACCGCCCTCGCCGCCGGGGCGCCGGGGGCGCTCGCCGAGACCAAGCGGCTGCTGCGCGCCGGCGGGCTGCGCGGCTCGGCGGAGGAGCTGCTGGAGCTCTCGGCGCGCTTCTTCGCCGGCGAGGAGGGCCAGGAGGGCATCGCGGCGTTCCGGGAGAAGCGCCCGGCCCGCTGGGTGCCCGCGGCCGACTGATCCCCGCGGACGCTCTACCCCTGCCCCGCACCGTGGGCAGGGGGCGAGCGTCCGCGGGGAGGACCTCAGAGCACGTACCCCGCGATCATCTGCCCGAGGCCGCGGATGTCGGCGTTGCCCTTGAACTCCAGCCGGACCTTGCCCAGCCCGCTGAACCACAGGTCGAGCTCGGCGTCGAGGTCGAAGGTGCCCGCGGTCTCGATCGAGAAGGCCTGCACCTTGCTGTACGGCAGCGAGGTGAAGTCCTTCTTGCGGCCGGTCATGCCCTGGACGTTGACGGCGATCAGCCGCTTGTCGGTGAAGACGACGAAGTCCCGCACCGCCTTGAAGCAGGCGACGACCTGCTCGCCCGGGACGAGCAGCGGCGCCACCTCGGGGCCGAGGTCCTGCGGGGAGGCGGGGTTGAGCTTGAAGACGGAACCGTTGCTGAAATCGATCACCGCATCACGGTAGGTCACCGAGCGCGCACTCTCGGCGTTCCCCGGGTGTGTCCTTGCCCCGGCCCCCCGGCAGGAGGACCCTCCGGCCATGACCGAGCCCGACGAGCGCGAGCGTTTCCGCCACCTCCCCGAGCCCGTGCGGCTGGAGGACACGGTCGAGGGTGTCGACACCTCCCCCGTCCCCGCTGCGGACTCCAGCGACGAACGGGAGGTGTTCCTGCGCCAGGCCGGCGCCTGAAAGAGAACCCCCTGCCCCCGCAGGGGCCGTCGTCACCGCAGCCGGCGGGTGTTGTCGGGCAGCCGCTCGGTGACGCCGCGCGCGTCCAGCCACTCCATCAGCGGGACGGCGACCCGCCGGCTGGTCCCCCACGCCGAGCGGGCCTGGCTGAGCGTGAACGGCGCGGGGACGGCGGCGAGCCGGGCGCGCGCCTGCTCGGCGGTCCCGGGGGCGAGGTAGACGCCGTCGGCGATCCTGACCAGCTGCCCGTCGCGCACGGCCGCGGCCAGCTCGCGCGGCCCCAGCCCGGCGGCGCGGAGCTGGTCGGCGTCCGGCGCGGCGAACGGGTCGGCGGCCAGCGCCGCCCGGATCCGGTCGACCGCCTGCTGCACCCGGGCGGGCAGGCCGGCGACCGCGGCAACCACCCGGCCCTCGCGCAGGGCCAGCGGCTCGCGGACGACGGCCGGCACCAGGTCGTCGTCGGGCAGCTCCAGCGCCCGGCGGGCGACGGCCACCGGCGGGCCCGGCTCGAGCGGGCGCAGCTTGCGGTAGCGGGCGACGATCCCGGGCAGGGCCGTGGCCAGCTCGTCGACCAGCCCGGGCGCGAGCAGCCAGGGCCCCACCGCCGTCGCCTGCTCGGGCACCGGCCAGCCCATCGCGGTGAAGTCGGCGACCCGGACGAACCGGCGACGGGCCAGCTCGGCGGCGGCCCCGGCTGCGCCGACGGGCTGGGCGGCCAGCTCCTCGGCGCGCCGGCGCGCGGCTCCCCGGCGGCGCAGCTCTGGCGGGTCGACGTCCCGGACGTCGGCGCCGGACACGCGGCGGGCGCCGGGGTCGCGCAGCAGCAGCCGGTCGCCGACCCGCAGCGGCAGCGGCGTGGTCAGCCGCAGCCGCACCGCCGTCCCCTCCAGCGGGCGCAGCCGCGCGCCGACCGCGGCCGAGCCGACGTGCACGACGACCTCGGCGGGCAGCCGGGCGTCGTCCCCAGCAGCCCACCCACCCCGGGCCAGGGTGACGTCGAGCTCGGCGGTCGAGCGGAACGCCCCTGGCGTGAGCAGGGCGTCGCCGCGGGAGAGCTCCTCGACGGCGATGCCGCGGAGGTTGAGCGCCACCCGGGCGGTGGCCTCGGCCCGCTCGACCGGCTGCCCCAGCGAGTGCACGCCGCGGACGCCGACCTCCCGGCCGCCGAGCTGCAACCGGTCCCCGGTGGCGACGCGCCCCGCGGCGAGCGTGCCGGTGACCACCGTGCCGGCGCCCCTGACCGGGAAGGCCCGGTCGATCCACAGCCGCACCGGCGCCTCCCGGTCCGGCGCGGGCAGCCCGGCGAGCAGCGACTCGAGCGCGGCGACGACGTCGGGCACGCCCGCGCCGGTGGCGGCGCTGACCGCGACCCCCGGGACCTCGCCCATCGGCCCGTTCCCCATCGACGTGGCGGCCAGCCGCTCCCGGACGTCGGCGAGCACCGGCGCGGGGTCGGCGAGGTCGGCCTTGGTGACGGCGAGCAGCGCGTGCCGCACGCCGAGGGCGTCGAGGACGGCGACGTGCTCGGCGGTCTGCGCCGACCACCCGTCGTCCGCCGCGACCACGACCAGCGCGGCGGGCACCGAGCCGACCCCGGCGAGCATGTTGCCCACGAATCGCTCGTGGCCGGGCACGTCGACGACCGCGAGCCGGCGGCCTGAGGGCAGCGTCGTCCAGGCGAAGCCGAGGTCGATGGTCAGCCCGCGGCGGCGCTCCTCCTCCCACCGGTCGGGCTCCATGCCGGTGAGCGCGCGGACCAGCGTCGACTTGCCGTGGTCGACGTGGCCGGCGGTCGCGATGACGTCCATCCCGGACGTGCCGGGAGCGGTCACGTCCACCGGCGGGCCACCTCCAGCACCGCGGTCGCCAGCGTCTCGTCGTCCGCCGGGGGCAGGCTGCGCACGTCGAGCAGGGTGCGGTCGCCCGCCACGTACCCGACCACGGGGGGCGTGCCGGTGCGCAGCGGCACCGCGAACTCCGCGGGCAGCGACACCGCGGCGCTGGGCAGCGGGTGCTCCGGCGCCCCTCCCCCGCCGACGCGGGCCTCGGACTCCACCGCGACCGCGTCCAGCCCGGCCGCCGTCAGCCGGGCGGCGAGCGCGGCGGCGCGGCGGCGCAGGTCGTCGACGTCCGCGGCGAGCATCTGCTGCACCGGCGGTTGCGGGCCGCGCAGCGTGGCCTCCAGCGCGGCCAGCGTCGTCTTGTCGACGCGGAACGCCCGGTAGAGCGGGTGCCGCCGCAGCCGCTGCACGAGGTCGGTGCGGCCGAGCACCAGCCCTGCCTGCGGCCCGCCGAGCAGCTTGTCGCCGCTGGCCAGCACGAGGTCGGCGCCGTCGGCGAGGGTGGTCTGCAGGTCCGGCTCCTCGGGCAGCACCGGGTGCGGGCGCAGCAGGCCGGAGCCGACGTCGGCCACGAGCGGGACCCCGCTGCCGGCCAGCCCCGCGGCGAGCTCGGCCACCGGCACCGCCCGTGTGAACCCGCGGACGACGAAGTTCGACGGGTGCACCTTGAGCACCGCGCCGGTGTGCTCGGAGAGGGCGCGGCGGTAGTCGTCGAGCGCGACGCGGTTCGTCGTCCCCACCTCGCGGAGCCGGGCCCCGGTGGCCTCGAGCAGCTCGGGGATGCGGAAGCCGTCGCCGATCTCGACCAGCTCGCCGCGGGCGATGACCAGCTCCCCGCCGAGCGCGGTGGCCACCAGCGCCAGTGCCGCGGCGCAGTTGTTGACCACGAGCGCCGCCTCCGCGGCCGGGACGGCGTCGACCAGCGCGGTCAGCGCCGCCTCCCCCCGCGGACCGCGCCGGCCGGTGGTCAGGTCGAGCTCGACGTCGGTGGTACCACTGGCGGCGACGACCGCCTCCACCGCGGCCGGCGACAGCGGCGCGCGGCCCAGGTTGGTGTGCACGAGGACGCCGGTCGCGTTGAGCACCGGGCGCAGGCTGCCGGCCGTCGTCGGCAGTGCGGCCAGGACGGCGGGGACGGCGTCGGCGGGGGCGAGCGCGCCGGTGCGGACCCGCTGCTGGACGTCCTGGACGGCGGCCTTGACCAGGCCGCGGCCCAGCCGGTCGGCGGCGGCGGCGAGCTGCGGATCGGCCAGCAGCGTGTCGGTGCGGGGCACGCGCCGCCGCGCGTCGGTGCCTGTCGACTGGGAGCTCATCGGCGCCGAGCGTAGGTCGAGAGCAGGCCGGGGCGGCGGGCGTGCACCCGTCCGCCCCGGCGGAGGTGCTCAGCAGGCGTTGCCCGAGGCCCCGGAGAAGCCCGGCTTGCCCGTCGACGGGCGGGGCACGGCGCGGTCCCCCAGCTCGGCCCCGCCCCCGGACGCCGACCAGTGCTGGTCGTCGACGGTGACCTCGGCCAGCTCGAAGGTGGTCTTGTACGGCGCGAAGGAGACGTGCTCGTTCACGGCGTACAGCGCCTGCGGGGTGCAGAGGAACAGCGCCAGCGCCTGGTCGTGCACGTAGCGGTCGATCCGCTCGGCGACCTCGACCAGCCGCTCGCCGTCGAGCTGCACCCTCATCTCGTCGAAGAGCGCGTCGAAGCCCTCGTCCGGCGGGCCGGCGCGGAAGGCACCGTCCAGCCCGAAGAACTCCCGGTGCACCGCGGCCGGCGGCGCCTCCGACGACAGGTCGAACCAGGCGTGCACCAGCACGTCCCAGTGCTGGGGCAGCTTCTTCTCCACCAGCGCCCGGGAGCCGGCGAGCACCTGGTCGGCCGGGATCACCGTCACCTCGACCAGCACGTCCAGCGCGGACCGGAACTGCGCGGCCAGCAGGTGGCCGATGCCGGCGAAGCCCTCGGGCACGGCGATCCGCAGCGGCCGGCGGGCCGGCCAGCCGGAGCGGCCGAACAGCTCGCGCGCCCGCGCCGGGTCGTGCGGATAGGGCTCCAGGCCGGTCGGGTGCCCGCTGCACCACTCGGGCGTCATGGCCGGCCAGACGGTCGCGTACCCGCCCAGGCCCTGGTCGGCGACGGCCCGGCGGTCGACGGCGAGGTTGAGCGCCCGGCGGACGTCGACGTCGTGCAGCGGGGCGTTGCTGTCGCGGTTGAGGACACCGACCAGCACGCGGTTGGCGTCGGAGACGACGAGGCGGGCGTGCTGCGACTCCTCGACGCGGCGGGCGTCGGCCGGCGAGACCTCGGTGACGATGTCGACCTCACCGGCGGTGTCGCACACCAGCCGCAGCGCCTCGTCGGGGGTGAGGTCGTTGCGGAAGACGGCCCGCTCGATGCGCGGGCCGCGCTCGGCGCGGTTCCAGTGGTCGAGGTTGGCCTCCAGCACGACCTGCGGATCGCGCTGCTCGCTCTCGATGAGCCACGAGGCGCGGAACGGCTCGGCGCTCATGATCGCGGCACGGGTGGTGATCGACGAGGCACCCTGGACCAGGGTGAACGGACCGGTGCCCCACGGACCCGGTTCGTCGATCACCTACCAGTGGCCCTCACCGGACCCGAACTTCTTGTAGCCGAAGCCGGGCGCGTCCTTGCCGTTCCAGAAGGCCGAGCTGGCGACGTGGAAGCCGCGGAACTTGCCGATGGCCAGCCCGTCGGGGCCGGGGAGGTGGAAACGCACGGTGTGGTCGTCGACGACCTCGGCGGTCGACTCGGGTGCGGGGAAGTTGAGCCACGTCCCCGGTGGGTGCGGAGCGGCCCAGCGCTGCATCTCGTCGAAGTTCTGCTTCACGTTGTGCGCGGTGAGGTGCTCGCCGTCCTGGAACCGCACGCCGCGCCGCAGCCTCAGCTCCAGCGTGCGGTCGTCGAGCCACTCCGAGGACTCGGCCAGCGCGTACACGACGCGACCGGCCTCGTCGACGCGGATCGGCTCCTCCATGGTGTTCCAGGTGATGAACAGCCAGTTCAGCGGCGAGGGGTCGACGACGTGGACGGTGCCGACCGGTTCCGGTGGTGCGGTCATGCGGGCCTCCCTCGACTCGGGAGCGACGCCCTCCCGCGGGCGCCGCCGGGCACGGGGTGTGGTCCAGCTCACACCCCGGGAGAACGGTAGGCCTCCAACCGGTTGTGCGCGACTGTCCGACCGGAGAGGTCTCCGGCGGGCCGCCGTCCGGGAGGACGGCGGCCCGCGGGGCGGGAGGAGTGGCGGAGGCGGACGGGAATCGAACCCGCCTGACCGAGGTGCTCGGCCACGTCGGCTTTAGAGGCCGCGGGGGCCACCAGGCGCCCTGACGCCTCCGCCGGCCAGCCTACGGTGGAGCCGTGACGACCGCGCAGGAGAAGGTCCGGCTGACCCGGTACGCGCACGGCGGCGGGTGCGCCTGCAAGATCCCGCCGGGCGAGCTGGAGGCCGTGGTGGCCGGCCTGACCGCGGCCGGCCCGGTCGACCCGGCCGCGGAGCTGGTCATCGGCCTGGACGACGGCGACGACGCGGCCGTCGTCCGGATCGCGGGCGGGCAGGGGCTGGTCCTCACGACCGACTTCTTCACCCCGGTCGTCGACGACGCGTACACCTTCGGCCGGATCGCGGCGACCAACGCGCTCTCCGACGTCTACGCCATGGGCGGCACGCCCGTCGTCGCGGTGAACCTGCTGGGCTGGCCGCGCGACGTGCTGCCCGCCGAGCTCGCCGCGGAGGTGCTGCGGGGTGGGCTGGAGGCCGCGCAGGAGGCCGGCTGCCACGTCGGCGGCGGGCACTCCATCGACGACCCCGAGCCCAAGTACGGCATGGCGGTGACCGGCGTCGTGGACGTCGACCGGGTCATCACCAACTCCGCCGCGGTCGCCGGGACGCCGCTGTCGCTGACCAAGCCCCTCGGGATCGGCGTCCTCAACAACAGGATGAAGGCCACCGGCGAGGTGTCCGAGGAGGCGGTCGCGGCGATGACCACGCTCAACCGCGACGCCGGCCGGGCCGCGGTGGCCGCCGGGATCCGCGCCGGCACCGACGTCACCGGCTTCGGCCTGCTCGGCCACCTCTACAAGATGGCCCGGGCCAGCGGGGTCACCGCGGTCGTCGACGCCGCCGCCGTCCCGTACCTCAGCGGGGCGCGGGAGGCGCTGGCCGAGGGGTTCGTCTCCGGGGGCACCCGGCGCAACCTCGACTGGGTGCGGCCGCACACCGACCTGTCGGCCGTGTCCGAGGACGAGGCGCTGCTCCTGGCCGACGCGCAGACCTCCGGTGGGCTGCTGCTGGGCGGCGAGGTGCCCGGCGCCCCGGTGGTCGGCGAGTTCGTCCCGCGCGGGGAGCACGTGGTGGTCGTGCGATGACGCCGCGAGCGGTACCGCGAGCGGGCGGTTGCGCTCGTCCTGCCCGGCGTGTCCGTGCGTGTCGCCGACGACAACTGCTCACTCGGCCGACGTAGCTCTCCCAGCCGACCGCTCACCACCGCCGGGCGGTGGTCAGCCAGGCGGCCGCACCCAGCAGGACCCCGTCCGGTGTCGCGTGCTCCGCCAGGGCGGCCCGCAGCTCGTCGAGAGCGGCCCGCCGGGCGTCGTCGTCCAGCCCGCCGAGGAGCCCCCGGGTCGGACCCAGCCCGCTGACGAAGTCGAACGCGTCCTCGGCGTCCGCACCCAGCCGGACCACCCCCGGCACCCCGGCGAGGTGGACCGACCCGAACCCAGCGGCGGCCAGGACCCGGCGGACGTGGTCGGGGTCGGACAGGCCGAACGGCCCGGGGGAACCGCCCGGCGGCTCGGGCAACGGGCGGCCGGCCGCGAGGGTCCGGCGGAGCACGAGCAGCCACTCGTTGCGGGCCAGCGGCTGCCACGACAGCATCGCCAGCCGCCCACCGGGCCGCAGCGCCCGGGCGAGGTTGGTGAACGCCGCGACCGGGTCGCCGAAGAACATCGCCCCGAACCGGCTGACGGCGACGTCGAACGACGCGGACCCGAAGGGGTGCACCTGGGCGTCCCCCTGGACGAACGTCGTGGTGGTCAGCCCCGCGGCGGCACTGCGCCGGCGGGCCTCGGCCAGCAGCGGTCCGGACAGGTCGATCCCGGTGACGTGCCCGTCGGGCGCCGCCCGCGCGGCCGCGCGGGTCGAGATGCCCGCGCCGCAGCCGACGTCGAGCACCCGGTCGGCCGCGCCGATCCCGGCCGCCTCGAGCAGGCCTGCGTCGAAGGCCGCCGAGGCCGCGTCGAAGCGGTCGGCCCGCGCCGCCCAGTCCTCGCCCTCCTCGCCGTTCCAGGCGCTGGCCATCTCGGCGTTGCGGGCGTCGACGAGCGGGGGCTGCGGAGGCGTCGGCACGGTCATCGCCGTCTCCCGTCGGCGGGGCCTGGACCTCGGATGGTCCCGGAGCGCGGCAGGTCTGCCCACCCCTGCGGACGCGGCCTGACGTCGCCGACGCGTCAGCCGCCCAGGCCGGCCGCGGCCTCCCCGGCGAGCAGGGCCACCGCGCCGGGGTGGTTGTAGGGCACCGCGTGGGCACCCGGCAGGGTGCGGGCCCGCCCCTGCACGGCGGCTCCCGCGAGGTCCTCGACCCACCGCTGCGACGCGAAGTGGTCGTGCCGTCCCCGCGCCACCAGGACGGGGACCTCGATGCGCCCGATGTGGTCCTCGGGCCGGTCGGCCAGCGCCGAACGCACGTACTCGCGGAACCGCCGCCCTCCCCGCAGGTAGTCCGGCAGCGTGTAGCGCAGCTGCCCCGGTGGCTCGAAGGCCGACGTCCGCACGTGGCGCGCCAGGAGGACCGGCGCCCGGCGGGCGGCCGGCTCGAAGGTGGGGCCGACGAGCACGAGCGCGCCCACCCGCCCGGAGGCGGCCAGCGCCGCCCGCATGGCCACCTGCGTCCCGGTGGAGTGCCCGACGACGACAGCCGGCACCGCGGGCAGGGCGGCCACCAGCGTCTCGGTGAGGGAGCCCAGGTCGGCCGGCAGGTCGGCCGTCTCCTGGTTGCCAAACCCGGGGAGGTCCAGCAGCCGCGTGCGGGTCCAGCCGCCGCAGGCGTGCAGCAGCTCGACCATGTACCCGACCGAGCCGAGCCCCGGCACCAGCAGGACCTCGGGCCGGCCGGGCCGGGCGGCGCCCGACACGAGGGCGCGGAGAGGGCGTCCGGCCGCCTCCGTCCACTCCTCGGCGTGCAGCGGGCGGTCCGACCCCTGGTCCTCCGCCTGACCCGGGAACTGTCGTGGCATGCCCGACCTCTATCCCGGCGGCTGACCTGGCAACCGCGACCGCCGCTCCCCGCGTCGCTGCCCCGGAGCCGCTCCGTTAGCGTCCGTGCATGCTCGCTGCCTTCGTCTCGACGCCCGCCCCGAAGGACCCGCTCTCCGTGCTGGAGGTCGGTGAGCGCCCCGAGCCGGAGGTGCCCGACGGCTGGACGACGGTGCAGGTCAAGGCCGTCTCGCTGAACCACCACGACCTGTTCAGCCTGCGCGGGGTCGGGCTGCCGCAGGAGCGGATGCCGATGATCCTGGGCACCGACGCGGCCGGGCTCGACGAGAACGGCGACGAGGTCGTCGTGCACGGCGTCGTCGCGAGCCCGAACTGGATCGGGGACGAGACGCTCGACCCCAAGCGCACGCTCTTCTCGGAGCTGTACCAGGGCACGATGGCCGAGCGGGTCGCCGTCCCGCGGCGCAACGTGCTGCCCAAGCCGGCCGAGCTCTCCCTCGCCGAGGCCGCGTGCCTGCCCACCGCCTGGCTGACCGCCTACCGGATGCTCTTCGTGAAGTCCGGGCTGCGGCCGGGCCAGACCGTCCTCGTGCAGGGCGCCAGCGGCGGCGTCGCCACCGCGCTGGTCGTGCTCGGCAAGGCCGCCGGCTTCCGCGTGTGGGTGACCGGCCGCAGCGA
The DNA here is from genome assembly GCF_054050595.1 of Geodermatophilus sp. SYSU D00779. NCBI lineage: Bacteria > Bacillati > Actinomycetota > Actinomycetes > Geodermatophilales > Geodermatophilaceae > Geodermatophilus > Geodermatophilus sp. SYSU D00779. The sequence goes on along the minus strand of NZ_JBJGZQ010000022.1, from coordinate 78,126 downwards.
GGAGAAGCGGCAGGGCGCCCTCGACCTCGGTGCGGACCAGGCGTTCGAGACCGGCGCCCGGCTGCCCGAGCGGGTGGACGGTGTGATGGAGACCGTCGGCGAGGCGACCTGGAGCCACAGCGTCAAGTCGCTCAAGCCCGGCGGCGTCATCGTCATCTCCGGCGCGACCACCGGCCCCAACCCCGGTGCCGAGCTGAACCGGGTCTTCTTCACCCAGCTGTCGGTCATCGGCTCGACGATGGGCACCCGTGAGGAGCTCGAGGCGCTCATGCGGATGTGCACGGCCACCGGCGTGCGCCCGGTCATCGACGTCGAACTGCCGCTGACGCAGGCGCGCGAGGGCTTCGAGCGCATGCTCGAGGGCCGGACGGCGGGGAAGATCGTCTTCACGCTGCCGTGAGCGGACAGGGGCGTGAGCATCGCAGCGAGGAACGAGCGAGGAGCGGAGCGCCCCGCGGAAGCGAACCAGTGAGCACCGTGAGCCCGGTCGACCGGGTGGTCGCCGCGCTCCGCGAGGCCGGGGTGGACGCCGAGGTGCGCCGCCTCGACCGGCCGGTCCCGACGGCGGCCGCCGCGGCCGAGGCGCTCGGCTGCGAGGTGGGCGCCATCGCCAACAGCCTCGTGTTCGACGCCGACGGCGCGCCGCTGCTCGTCCTGGCCAGCGGTGCGCACCGGGTGGACACGAGGAAGGTGGCGACGCTCGTCGGCGCGGAGCGGGTGCGGCGGGCCACCCCGGAGTTCGTCCTCGCGGCCACCGGCCAGGAGGTCGGCGGGGTGGCGCCGACCGGCCACCCCGCCCGGCTGCGCGCGCTCGTGGACGTCGACCTCGCGGCGCACCCGCTCCTCTGGGCAGGCGGCGGCGACCACCACACGATGGTGTCCCTCACCTACGCCGACCTGCTGCGGCTGACCGGCGGCGACGAGGCAGCCGTGGCCTGAGCCCTCGAGGAGGGTGGCCGATGATCGCCCGCACCTGGCGCGGCTGGGTCCGCACCGAGGACCGCGACGCCTACGTGGCCTACGTCCGGGAGACCGGCATCGCGGAGTACCGCGCCACCCCGGGCAACCTCGAGGCCCACCTGCTCACCCGGGACCTCGACGACGGCCGCACCGAGGTGGTCACCCTCAGCTTCTGGACCTCGCTGGACGCCGTCCGCGCCTTCGCCGGCGACGACGTCTCGACCGCCGTCTTCTACCCGGAGGACGACCGCTGGCTGGTCGACCGCGAACGCACGGTCACCCACCACCAGGTGCACTGACACCCCGCCGCGTCAACGACGGTTGACACCACCCCCGATGTCAACCACAGTTGACGCATGGCCGACACGGCACAGGTGGCCTCCGCCGCCAGCAGCCGCGACCCCGCGGTCGGGCTGAGGGCGGTCCGCGCGCTGCGGACCCTCGTCGAGCGGCTGGAGGCCCTGCAGGTGGAGAACGCCCGCGACCAGGGCTGGACGTGGGAGCAGATCGCCCAGCTGCTCGGCGTCACGAGGCAGGCGGTGCACAAGAAGCACGCAGGCGGCCGCGGGCCGCTCCGGCGGAGGGACTGACCGTGTTCGAACGCTTCACGTCCGACGCCCGCGAGGTCGTCGTCCTGGCCCAGGAGGAGGCCCGCGTCCTCCGGCACGACCACATCGGCGCCGAGCACCTGCTGCTCGCCCAGCTGCGGCTGGACACCCCGACGACGGCCGTCCTGCGCCGGCACGGGCTCGACCACGACGGGGTGGCCGAGGCGGTCGCCGCCCACCTCGGCGGTGAGGACCTGGACGCCGAGGCGCTGCGGACCCTGGGCATCGACCTGGACGCCGTCCGGGACGTCGCCGAGGCCACCTTCGGCCCCGGCGCCCTGGACGCGCCCCGCCGCCGCCGGCGCAGCAGCCCTGCGCACATCCCGTTCACGGCCGGGGCCAAGAAGGTCCTCGAGCTCTCGCTGCGCGAGGCGCTGGCGATGCGCGCGAGGACCATCACCGACGGGCACATCGTGCTGGGCCTGCTGCGCAGCGGGGGCACCGCACTGGAGGTGCTGCGGGAGCGCGGCGTGGACCCGGGCGCCCTGCGCGCCGAGCTCACCCGATCGCCGGCCGCCTGAAGGAGGACCTCCTGCCCGCCGTCGCCGGCTCGCGGCGGGGCCCGGCAGGAGGGCCGCCCTGTCACCCCCCGGTGGGACGGTGCCCGCGTGGAGGTCCTCTTCGTCGCCAGCGTCAGCGTCGTCGCGCCCGACCCGGTGGAGAGCCGGCGCCTGTACGTGGACGCCCTCGGGCTGCCACTCGAACGCCTCGAGGGCGAGTACTTCGCCAGCGAGCGCATCGGCGGCAGCAAGCACTTCGGCGTCTGGCCCCTCACCGAGGCGGCCCAGGCCTGCTTCGGGACTGCCGCGTGGCCGGCCGACCGGCCCGTGCCGCAGGCCAGCATCGAGTTCGAGCTCGCCGACCCGGCTGCGGTGGCCGACGGCGCGGCGGAACTGGCGGCCGCCGGCCACCGGCTGCTCCACGGGGCCCGGACCGAGCCGTGGGGCCAGACGGTCGCCCGTCTGCAGTCGCCCGAGGGGCTCGTCGTCGGGCTGTCCTTCGCACCGTGGCTGCACTGAGCAGCCGGCACCGGCCCGCGGCGTCCTCGACAGGGGTCTCGGCGGTCACCCCGCCGACGCGGCGGCGCCCCCGGGTGCGGGACGGCGCCGCAGGGACCGGACGGCGACGACGAGGACCACGTCACCGACCGCGAGCCCCGCGCCGGCGGGCGCCAGCATCGCCCAGCCGGTGCCCCTGCCCGAGACCACGCCCCACAGCACCTTGCCGGCGGCCATCGCGTTCAGCAGGGCCAGCCCCCAGCCCGGGGAGCGACGCCAGAAGGCGAGGCAGTACGCGCTCAGGCTCAGCGGCACGAGACCCGTCAGCAGCACCTTGCCCCCGGTCCAGTCCCCGCCCAGCCACTCGCGCTCGAAGCGGAGGAACTCGGCGACGCGCGGGTCCATCCGGGCAGGAGCCGGGAACCAGGCCATGCTCGTGGCCAGGGCGACCAGGGTGACCGCGATCCCCGCCGGACTGCGCCGGTGGGCCGACCACGCCAGCGGGAGCAGGAACAGCGGGCGGACGTACCAGCTCAGGACGTTGTGGTGCCGGGCCCAGGCCCACTCCGCGACCCTTTCGAGGGAGGTCGCCGCCCTCACCGCGCGCTCCCCGCCGGAGAGGTGGGCGCCGGCCGACGGTCGGCCCTCACACGCTCCAGGACCCGTCCGAGGTACCGCACGAGGACCTCCTCCGAGGCCGGCTGTGCACGCAGGCCGACGTAACCGTCCGGGCGGACCAGGTACAGGGCCTCGGCGGTCGCGCCGTAGCGCCGGTGCGTCTCGCCGTCTGGGTCGAGGAGCACCCGCCGCCCGGCCAGCCCGGCGGGCGACCGCCGTCCCCACACCACCACCCAGGGGCGGACGTCGGCGCCGAAGAGCCGCTCGACGCGGTCGGCGATCCCCGCGAGCGCGGTGTAGCCGTCGTCCGTGCGGGCCTCGCCGTCGAAGAGCAGCACGGTGGAGTGCGGGCCGCGGAAGGCGTCGAACAGCCGCGTGGCCTGCCCCGTGGCCGCGTCCTGGACCGTGCCGTCGGGGGCCCGGTCCCCTGCGTGGACGCCTCGGGCGAACCGGACCCGGTCCACCGCGTCGGCGCGCTCGTCGTCGCGACCGGGGCGCCACCGGGTCGCGGTCACCGGGGTGCGGTGGTCCTCGGCGAGGGAGCTGTCCCGGTAGTCCAGGTCCAGCTCGCTGACGCCCCCCAGGATGGCCCGCTGCACGGCCGGGATCCGCAGCGCGGGGGTCAGGACGTGCTCGCGCAGGAAGGTGGTGACCGGGTCGGCACCGAAGACCGCGCGGTACCCGAGGTCACTGCCGCTGAGGACGGCCCGCGCGATCGGGCGGCGTTCCTCCTCGTAGGTGTCGAGGAGGCGGTCGGACGCGCGGCCCCGGACCACCAGCCCCAGCTTCCAACCCAGGTTGTAGGCGTCCTGGACGCCGGTGTTCATCCCCTGGCCGCCGACCGGGCTGTGCAGGTGCGCGGCGTCGCCGGCCACCAGCACCCGGCCCACCCGGTAGCGGTCGACCATCCGCACGTTGCTGTGCCAGGTGGAGAGCCAGGTGGGGTGGGAGAGGCGGACGTGCGACAGCCCGCTGCGCTCGGTGAACAGCCGCTGCAGCAGCTCCAGCGACTCCGGCTGCCCCGTCCCGTCGGCCGCCGGCGGCAGGCTGGCCTGCACCTGCCACGAGCGCAGGCCACGGAACGGGCTGGCCGCGAGGTAGTCCCCGCCGTCGAACCACGCGAACCCGCTGTCGGCCGGCTCCAGCCCCTCGATCTCCACGTCGCCGAACAAGAAGCGCTCCTCGCGCGACTCCCCCTCCAGCGCCAGCCCCAGCAGGTCCCGGACCCGGCTGTGGCCACCGTCGCAGCCCACCACCCAGGCGGCCCGGATCGTCTCCACGGCACCGCCGGGGGACGTCGCCACGCGGGCGAGGACGCCGTCCTCCTCCTGCTCCAGGCCCACCAGCTCGCGGCCCCACTCGACCGTCCCGCCCAGCTCTGACAGGCGCTCCCGCAGGATCTGCTCGGTGCGCCACTGCGGGATCAGGACGAGGTCGGGGTGGGGGACGTCGGGCAGCGGGTCCCGCCCGGGCAGGTGCATGTCGACGAGCAGCTCCCGCCGGACGTACCAGCGCACGCGCAGGTCGCGGGACCACCCGGCCTCCAGCACCCGGTCGACGACGCCGAGGTCGTCGAGGACCTCGAGGGTGCGTGGCTGCACGCCCTTGCCGCGCGACTTGACCTCGGGCTGCGGCAGCCGCTCGACCACCCGGACGGCCAGGCCGCGGCGGCACAGGTCGCAGGCGAGCGTGAGGCCGGTCGGGCCCGCGCCCACGACGAGGACGTCGACGTCCGGGGACCCGCGTCGCTGCACCGGTACACCGGAGGGGGACTGTGCTCGTGCCATCCGTACCTCCCGGAGCCGCCCTGTCCGACGCCCCCGATGGTGGGGCGGAGGCCGGGGCAGCGGAAGGAGTCGCCCAGCGGTCGGTGACCTGCGGGCCGCTCCCCGCCACCGTGGACGGGGCCCGCCGTCGAGGCGGGGGTCCGGTCAGGCCGTGGCGCCGAGCCGCTTCTCGATCCGGGCCGCGAGCTTCGGCTGGTCCCTGAGCGGCAGGTGTGCGAGGGCCGGCGCGATCTCGGGCAGCCGGCGCCGCTGGGTCGTCGTCGCCCGGAACAGCAGGCCGACGGTGACGCCGTGGTCGGGCCGGGAGACCACCTCGACGGCGTCACCGGCGCCCACGTCGCCGGTCTCGAGGACCCGCAGGTAGGCGCCGCTGGCCCCGCGGGCGGTGAACCGCCTGACCAGCTGCGGCACGCCCCAGAACCGCTCGAAGTTGGCGCACGGGATGCGGCAGGCGGTCACCTCGAACAGCGCCGTCCCGACCCGCCAGCGTTCACCGAGCACCGCGCCGGTGAGGTCCAGGCCCGTCGTCCGCAGGTTCTCCCCGAACCGGCCGGCCGGCAGCTCGCGGTCCAGCTCGGCGGCCCACCAGTCGGCGTCCTCCTGGGCGTAGGCGTAGACCGCCTGCCCCTCGCCGCCGTGGTACTTCCGGTTGACCTGCACGTCGCCGTCCAGCCCGAGCGGGTGGACGGCGACCCGCCCGGCGACCGGCCGCTTGTCGATGCCGCTGCGGCCCGGTCGCCGGCCAGGCAGCGGCAGCAGGTCGGAGCCGGAGACGCAGACCGCCTCGATCCGGCCGGGGCTCACTTCTTGGCGGAGGAGGCGGACGGCTCGCTGGTGGAGAGCGCGGCCACGAAGGCCTCCTGGGGGACCTCGACGCGGCCGACCATCTTCATCCGCTTCTTGCCCTCCTTCTGCTTCTCCAGCAGCTTCCGCTTGCGGGTGATGTCACCGCCGTAGCACTTGGCGAGGACGTCCTTGCGGATGGCGCGGACCGTCTCGCGGGCGATGACCCGGGAGCCGACGGCGGCCTGGATGGGCACCTCGAACTGCTGCCGCGGGATGAGCTCGCGCAGCTTGCCGGCCATCATGACGCCGTAGCTGTAGGCCTTGTCCTTGTGCACGATCGCGCTGAACGCGTCGACGGGCTCGCCCTGCAGCAGGATGTCGACCTTGACCAGCTTCGCCTCCTGCTCGCCGGCCTCGGCGTAGTCGAGGCTGGCGTAGCCGCGGGTGCGCGACTTCAGCGCGTCGAAGAAGTCGAAGATGATCTCGCCGAGGGGCAGGGTGTACCGCAGCTCCACCCGGGACTCGCTCAGGTAGTCCATGCCGCCGAGCTGACCGCGGCGGCTCTGGCAGAGCTCCATGATCGCGCCGGTGTAGTCGCTGGGCGCGATGATCGTCGCGTTGACGATGGGCTCGTAGACCCGGTCGATCTTGCCCTCGGGCCAGTCGCTCGGGTTGGTCACGGTGATCTCCGAGCCGTCCTCCATGACCACCCGGTAGACGACGTTCGGCGCGGTGGAGATGAGGCTGATGCCGGCCTCGCGCTCCAGGCGCTCGCGGACGATCTCCAGGTGCAGCAGGCCGAGGAAGCCGACCCGGAACCCGAAGCCCAGCGCCGCGGAGGTCTCCGGCTCGTAGGTCAGCGCGGCGTCGTTGAGCAGCAGCTTGTCCAGCGCCTCGCGCAGCAGCGGGTACTCGCTGCCGTCGATCGGGTAGAGGCCGGAGTAGACCATCGGCTTGGGGTCGCTGTAGCCGCCGATCGGCTCGGCAGCCGGGCGCTGCTGCAGCGTGACGGTGTCACCGACGCGGGACTGGCGGACGTCCTTCACGCCGGTGATGAAGTAGCCGACCTCGCCCACGCCCAGGCCGTCGACCGGCTTGGGCTCGGGGGAGATGACGCCGATCTCGAGCAGCTCGTGGGTGGCGCCGGTCGACATCATCTTGATCCGCTCACGGCTGGCGATCCGCCCGTCGACGACCCGCACGTAGGTGATGACGCCGCGGTAGATGTCGTAGACGCTGTCGAAGATCATCGCCCGGGCCGGGGCCTCGGCGTCGCCCTCGGGCGCGGGGATCTGGGCCACGATCGCGTCGAGCAGCTCGGGCACGCCCTCCCCGGTCTTGCCGCTGACCCGCAGGACGTCGGAGGGGTCGCAGCCGATGATGTGCGCGAGCTCGGCGGCGTACTTCTCGGGCTGGGCGGCCGGCAGGTCGATCTTGTTGAGGACCGGGATGATCGTGAGGTCGTTCTCCAGCGCCAGGTAGAGGTTGGCCAGCGTCTGGGCCTCGATCCCCTGGGCGGCGTCGACCAGCAGCACGGCACCCTCGCAGGCGGCCAGCGACCGGGACACCTCGTAGGTGAAGTCGACGTGGCCGGGGGTGTCGATCATGTCGAGGACGTACTCGGTGTCCCCGACCTGCCACGGCAGGCGCACGTTCTGCGCCTTGATGGTGATGCCGCGTTCGCGCTCGATGTCCATCCGGTCGAGGTACTGGGCACGCATCTGCCGCGCCTCGATGATCCCGGTGACCTCGAGCATCCGGTCGGCCAGCGTCGACTTGCCGTGGTCGATGTGGGCGATGATGCAGAAGTTCCGGATGCGGGCCGGGTCGGTGGAGGCGGGAGTCGTCACAGTGCCCCCATCGTCCCACGGCACCGGGGCGGGTGAGGCGATTGCCCACGAGGCGGCGTACGTCGACAGTGCTGCCATGACCCCTGCGGGCAGCCCGCGCCTGCCGTACCCGGACCTGCCCGCAGTGCTGCGCGCGGACGTCGAGGCGGCGCTCGGCTCGCCCGTGGCCACCGTGACCGGCTGCACCGGGGGCTTCTCCCCTGGGACGGCGGCCGTGCTGACCTGCGCCGACGGGACGCGGGCCTTCCTCAAGGCGGTCGGCACGCCGCTGAACCCGGACACCCCCGATCTGCTCCGGACCGAGGCCGGGGTCGCCGCGGCACTGCCGCCGGGCCTCCCCGCGCCGCGTCTGCGGTGGTGGGCCGAGCGGGACGTCGACGGCGAGGTGTGGGTGGCGCTGCTCTTCGACGCGGTGGACGGGGCGCCGCCGGCCCTGCCGTGGACACCGGCGGGCGCGGCGCGGATCGTGCCGGTCCTCACCGACCTCGCCCGGACGGGCACCCCGTGCCCGGTGCCGGGGCTGCCGTCCGTCCCCGACCGGCTCGGCGGTCAGCTGGCCGCGTGGAGGACGCTGGCCGACCAGCCGCCGGCGGATCTCGACCCCTGGGAGCGCCGGAACCTGGACTGGCTGGCCGACGCGACCAGCCGGTTGGCGGGGTCGGGCGGGCTGTCCGGGGGGACGCTCGTCCACCTCGACGTGCGCGCCGACAACCTGCTGGTCACCGCGGACGGCGCCGTGTTCGTCGTCGACTGGCCGTGGGCGGCCTGCGGCGCAGCCTGGGTGGACACCGTGCTGTTCGCCCTCGACCCCGCCGTACACGGGGGCGTGGACCCGGAGCTGCTGGTGGCGGACTCCCCGGTCGTGGCGGGAGCCGACCCCGCGGACGTGACCGACCTGCTGCTCGCGCTGACCGGGACGTGGGCCCAGGCGATGCGACAGCGGCCACCGCCCGGGTTGCCGACCGTGCGGGACTTCCAGCGTCGGTTCCACGATGCCGCCCTCGCCTGGGCACGGCGGCGGGTGGACGCCGGCCTGGCTCGGTCGTCGTGACCTGCTCGGTCGGACCGACCGCGGGTTGGGGCCGGGCGGACGACGCTGGTATCTTGGCAGACCGGTCCGCTGACGCACGCCGTCCGGACGCACTGTCCAGAAGTACCCCCCTCCGAGACACCCCCGAGGCTCACGCGTGGCGAACATCAAGTCCCAGATCAAGCGGAACAAGACCAACGAGAAGGCGCGTCAGCGCAACGTTGCCGTCAAGTCCGCCCTGAAGACGGCCGTCCGCCGCTTCCGGGAGGCCGCTGCCACCGGGGACGCCGCGGCCGCGACGACCGCGCTGCAGACCGCCAGCAAGGCGCTGGACAAGGCCGCCAGCAAGGGCGTCATCCACAAGAACCAGGCCGCGAACCGCAAGTCGGGCATGGCCAAGCAGCTGTCCGGCCTCTCCAGCTGACCTCCGGTCGCGTCCGCGCGACCGTCCGACGAGCCCCCTCCCCTGCGGGACGGGGGCTCGTCGCGTTCCCGGGACCGTGGCCCGCCGGCACGGTCCCTGCGCCGGCCCCGTCCCGAGGCTCACGCTCCCTGCAGGGTCCCGCCGCGAGCCTGCGCGCGGTGGGGGCAGGGGTCCTCCCCCGGGGAGCGAGGAGGACGGGGTCCTTCCACGGTGCGGGTCGGGGGTCCTCTCTCAGCCGCGGACGCCGCGGCCGGTGTCCCGGCGGATGGCGACGATCCGCCGGATCGCCCGCTCCAGCGCGTAGTCCGCGCTGGCCGCCGCGCCCTTGACGTCGGCGTTGAGCTCGGCGGCCACGCCGATCGCCTGCTGCAGGCCGTCGATGCTCCAGCCGCGCGCCTGCGACTGCGCCCGCTTGACCTTCCACGGCGGCATCTTCAGCGTGCGGGCCAGGTCGCCGGGGTTGGAGCTGCGCACCGAGGAGACCCGGGCCGCCGTCCGCACGCCGTCGGCGATCGCGTCGGCGATGAGGACGTGCGCGACACCGCGCTGCAGCGCCCAGCGCAACATCTCCAGGGAGCCCTGCCGGTCGCCGACGAGCACCCGCTCGGCGACGGTGAAGCCGGTGACCTCGGCCTGGCCGCGGTGGAAGCGGGCGACCGCGTCGGCGTCGACCGTGCCGCCGAAGTCGGAGACCAGCTGCGTGGCGGCGGACGACAACTGCCGCAGGTCCGCGCCGACCGCCTCGACCAGCGCCGAGGCGGCGTCCGGGGTGATCCGGCCGCCGGCCGAGCGCACCTCGTTGCGCACGAAGGCGATCCGGTCGCCCACCGAGCTGACCTTCGGGCAGTCGTCGACGGCCGCACCCGCGGCGGTGAACGCCTTGACCAGGGCCTCGTTGCGCTTGCCCCCGGAGTGCACGATCACCAGCGTCAGGTCCGGGTCCGGGTCCTTCGCGTAGCCGGTGAGCGCGTCGGCGAGCGCGGCAGCGGCCTCGTGCACCCCGGTGACGACGACCAGCCGGTGCGTGCCGAACAGCGAGGGCGCCAGGACGTCGGCCAGCTGGCCCACCGGCAGGCCCTGCGCCGGCAGGTCGTGCAGCTCGGCGTCGGGGTGGCGCTCGAGCACGGCGGCCCGCACGGCGGAGACGGCGCGCGCGCGCAGCAGCTCCTCCTCCCCCACCACGGCGCGCAGGCGGGAGGTCGGTGCGGGGGGTGCTGCGGCCACACCGGCATGGTGTCACGCGGGACCGACGCTCCCGCCGTCCCGCGCGGGGTCCCGGCCGACCGTCGGCCGTCCCGGCGTGCGGCTCCCCCACCGCACCGGACCGCCCGGTCGCAGTGGCACCGGTGCTCGTCCCGCGGACCGCCACGCCCCACGCGCCGGCACCGCCGACCACGGCCAGGTCGCCCTCCCGGTCGGTGCGGTGCACCCGTGTCCCCTGCTGCGCCAGCCAGGACAGCACCCGCGCCGTCGGGTGGCCGTAGGTGTTGTCCGCGCCCACCGAGATGAACGCGACGCGTGCCCCGGTGGCGCTGAAGAAGCCGCGGTCGGCGTCGGCGCTGCCGTGGTGCGGCACCTTGAGCACGTCGGCGCGCAGGTCGACCCGGCGAGCGACGATCCGCGCCTCCATCGCGCCGCTCAGGTCGCCGGTGAGCAGCACCCGGATCCCGCGCTGGGTCACCCGGACCACCAGCGAGAGGTCGTTGGCCGGCACCGCGGCGGTGGCGACCTCCGGCGGCGGGGCGAGCACCTCGACGGTCGCCGTCCCCACCGTCCTCCGGTCGCCGGGGACCAGGACGGCGCGTTCGGCACCGGCCCGCCGCGCCGCCGCGTCCAGGGCGGCGGCCCGGTCCTCGGCCGGGGAGAGCGTGCCGGTGGCGACGACGCCGACGTCCCGCCCGGACAGCGCCCCGGCCAGGCCCCCGGCGTGGTCGGCGTCGAGGTGCGTGACGAGCACCAGGGGCAGCGTGTCGATGCCCAGCCGGTCCAGGCAGTGGTCGACCGGACCGACGTCGGGCCCGGCGTCCACCAGCAGGCCCTCCCCCGGCGCGGTCGGCACCACCAGCGCGTCGCCCTGGCCGACGTCGCAGGCGACGAGGACCGTCCGCTCGGGCGGCCACCCGCGGGCGACCTGCCGCAACGGCCACCCGAGCACCACGACGCCGAGGAGCGCCGCGAGCGCCAGCGGCCGGGCCCGCGGGAAACGCCACAGCAGCCAGCCCAGCGCCAGGAGCAGGACCGTCAGGAGCACCGCGCCACGGGTGCCGGCCGGCCAGCCGGTCGCACCGTCGGGCAGCGCCGCCGCGCGCTGGGCCACGACCACCAGCCACCGCACCGGCCACCCGGACAGCCAGACCAGCGCCTCGCCCAGCGGCGGCACGACCGGGAGCGTGACCGCGGCCAGCAGGCCGAGCACGGTCGCCGGGGCGACGGCCGGCGCGGCGAGCAGGTTGGCCGGCAGCGACACCGGGCTCACCAGCCCGGAGAGCCCCGCCACCAGCGGCGCGGTCGCCAGCCCCGCGGCCGCGGCGACCGCGACCGCGTCGGCGAGGAGCGGCGGCCAGCCGCGGTGGCGCAGGCGGCGGGACCAGCCCGGCGCCAGCAGCACGATGGCCGCGGTGGCCGCGACCGAGAGCGCGAAGCCGGCGTCCCGGGCCAGGCCGGGATCGAGCAGCAGCAGCACGACGACGGCTGCCCCGAGGGCCGGCAGCGCCGCGCGGGAGCGCCCGGTGGCCAGCGCCAGCAGCGTCACCGCGCCCATCGCCGCGGCCCGGACCACGCTGGCGCTGGGCCGGGCCAGCACCACGAACCCGGCCAGCGCGACCACCGCCACGAGCGCCTGCACCCGCCGGTCGACCGCCCGGCGCCGCAGCGGCGCGAGCACCCCGGCCAGCACGATCGCCACGTTCGCACCCGACACCGCCGTCAGGTGCGCCAGCCCGGCCCGCCGGAAGTCCTCGACGAGCACCGGGTCCATCGCCTGCGTGTCCCCGACGACCAGGCCCGGCAGGAGCCCGCCCGGCTGCGGTCCGAGGACCCGGACGGCGGCCTCGCGCAGCCCCTCCCGCAGCCCCCCGGCGGCCCGCTGTACCGCCGACGGCTCCCCGACCGGCACCGGCGGCGCCCGGGCCGACAGCTGCGCCACCACGCCCTCCTCGGCGGCGGCCGGGGCGACCGCGGCGCGGACCCGGACCACCTGGCCCGGCAGCAGTCCGCGCCACTCGTCGGCGGTGCCGAAGAGCACCACGGCGTCGTCCAGCCGGGTGCGCGTGCCGCCGTCCTCCAGCGCGGTGACGGTGGCCTCGACGATGACGCGCGGTGGCCCCACCCCGCGCACCGCGGTCGGGTCGCCGTCGAGCTCCACGACCAGCTCGAGCGTCCGCCGTCCCTCGGCCACCCCGGCCAGCGGTGAGCTCTCCCGCGCCGCCTCCCGCACCGCCGCGGTCGCCGCGGTGACGGCCAGCGCGGCCAGGACGCCCAGCAGCACGACCGCCGCCGGCGACCGGCTGCGACGGGCCACCGCGACCGCGGTCAGGGCGGCCACCGGCACCGCGCCGGCCAGCACCGGGACGGGCAGGAGCGGGGCGAGCAGGGTGGTGGCCCAGACCGTCGCCGCCGCGGGTGCGAGCCGCAGGTCGAGCCACGACCAGCGCTCCCGGGCCGTGCTCACACGGTCACCAGCTCGGCGAGCTCGGCGTAGGTGGCCGGGCCGATGCCGGGGACGTCGTCGAGCTGCTCCACGCTGCGGAAGCGCCCGTTGCGCTCCCGGTGCTCGACGATCCGCTGGGCCAGCACCGGGCCGATGCCCGGGAGCGCGTCGAGGTCGGCGGCGGTGGCGGTGTTGAGGTCGACCGGCCCACCCCCGCCGGCTGCGCCCGAGCCGTCGGCAGCGCCGCCGGCCACCCCCGCTCCGGGGACGCCGACCGCCACCTGCTGGCCGTCGGAGACGACCGCGGCGAGGTTGACCGAGGCCGGGTCGGTGTCCGGCAGCAGGCCACCGGCGGCCGCCACCGCGTCGGCCACCCGCGCGCCCTCGGGCAGGGTGACCAGCCCCGGGCGGGCCACCGAGCCCACGACCGAGACGACGACCGTGGCCGCCGACCCGGCCGCCACCCCCACCGACGGCGTCGCGGCGGGCTCCTCCCCCGCGGGTGGCCCGGCCGGAGCCGGCTCGACGGGCGCCGGCTGCACCTGCGGACGGTCCAGCCACGTGCCGCCGACCACGAGGAGCGCGGCGAGCAGACCGGCGACCCACAGCGACCAGGCGGCGCGGCGGCCGGGGGCCAGCCGGACGGCGCTGCCCGGCACGCGGTGCCGCCCGACGCCGGCCGGCAGCCCGTCCTCCGCCGCCGTGGTGGGGAACTGCTCCGGCCCGGGGTCGGGATCGGGGTCGTCGTCGGGTACCCAGCCGGGTGGGCGGCTCTCATGCAGCAGGGCCCGCAGCCGTTGCCGGATCAGGTCGGCGTCGTCGCTGCGGCGGGGAGGGAGGCGCACCGGCGCGACGCTAGGGAGCTGCGGCCCCGTCAGGCGGGCCGCCGCGGGACTGTGGACAGCCGCGGCCGCTGTGGACCGCGAGGGCCGGCCTGGCGCCCGGAGGGGCACGCTGGGCCGGTGCTCCGCCCGTGCCCGCTACCGGTCCCCCGCCTCCCGCGGACGGTCCGCGACGTCGGACGGCTGCGCGGGCACCGCCGGTGCCACGACCAGACCCACCGCCCCTGGCCCCACGTGCGCGCCGATCGCCGCGCCGAGCTCGCTCACGTAGAGCTCGCGCAGGTCGGGCAGCCGATCCTCGAGGTCGGCGGCCAGCCGCTCGGCCCGCTCCGGTGCGGCCAGGTGGTGGACGGCCACCATCACCGGCCTGTCCGCAGCGGCCTCCACCCCGCGCTGGACGAGGCGGACGAGGGCCCGGGCCGTCGTGCGCACCTTCTCCAGCGGCACCACCCGGCCGTCGGCGACGTGCAGGACCGGCTTGACCGACAGCGCGGTGCCGATCATCGAGGCGGCGTGCCCGATGCGCCCACCCCGGCGCAGGTGCTCGAGGGTGTCGACGGCGAACAGGGTGCGGGTGGCGGCGGCGGTGTCCCGGGCGGCCGCGGCCACGGTTGCCATGTCCTCGCCGCGCGCCGCCGACCGGGCCGCGGCGAGCACCGCGAACCCGTTGCCCATCGCCGCGGAGCGGGAGTCGACGACGGTCACGATGTGCTCCCCGACCTGGGCGGCGGCCAGCCGGGCGGCGTCCACCGTGCCGGAGAGCTCCGCGGAGAGGTGGACCGAGACGATGCGGTCGGCCCCGGAGTCCAGGCGCCGGCGGTAGGCGGCGACGAAGTCGCCGGGCGTCGGCCGGGAGGTCGAGACGCGCTGGCCCCGGACGCCGAGCGCGCGGGCGACGTCCGCCGGGCCGATGTCGTCGCCCTCGCGGCCCGAGTGACCGGCCATGACGACGTAGAGCGGGACGACCTCGACCGCGTACTGCTCCAGCAGGCGGGCAGGCAGGTACGCCGAGGAGTCGGTGACCACGGCGACGGACACCCGGCGAGGCTAGCCCGCGCCCTCCCGCGTCCGACCGGCCACGGCGGGGATCACAGTGCGTCGGCGTCCTGCGGAGGGCCCGGCGCCCCCTCCTCGGGGCTGGCGCCGGCGTCCGGGCGACGCCCGGCCGGCTGCGGCGGCGGAACCGGGCCGTCGGCCAGTTCGGGTGCCGTGGTGTTGTGCCGCAGCAGCCGCCACCGGCCGCGCTGCTCGGCCAGCTCGCTCCAGGCGCAGTTGGCCAGGGGGCCCAGCACCCGGTGGTGCTCGGGGCCCAGTCCGAGCAGCGCCTCGATCAGGCGCGCGGAGGTCCCGCCGTGGGTGACGAGGACGGCCGCCGGGGCCTCGGGCAGGTCGCGCAGCGCGGCCAGCGCCCGCGCCGGCACGTCAGCGGCCTCCTCACCGCCGCGGCCCACGATGGGCCGCCCGGCCAGCCAGTCGGCGTACTGGTCGGGGTGGCGCTCGGCGACCTCCTCGCGGGTGAGTCCCTCCCAGGAGCCCATGCCGACCTCACGCAGCCGGGGCTCCAGCCGCAGCGGCACCCCCAGCACGTCGGTGAGCGCCACCGCGGTCTCGGCGGCCCGGCCGAGGTCGCTGGAGACGACGATCGTGCCCTCCGGCATGGGCGCGGCCACGTGCGGAGCGGCCCGCAGCGCCTGGCGGCGGCCCACCTCGTCCAGCGGCGGGTCCAGCTGCCCCTGGAAGCGGCCCACGGCGTTCCACTCGGTGCGCCCGTGCCGCCAGAGGACCAGCCGCGGCACGGGCAGCGCCTGGACGTCGCTCACCGGCCGGCCGTCTCCGGCGCGGACGGGCCCCCGTCCTCGAGCGGACCGCCGTCCGCCGTTCCCCCGTCCGCCGCGCCCCCGTCCGCCGGCTCGGGCGCCAGCGGGGTCGGGTCGGCGCTGGCCGGGTCGACGTCGTCGGCCGACAGCGTCGCGGTGCCGGTCGCCGCCCCGTCGCCCTGCGGTGTGGCGCGGTCGACGAACGGGATCGTCGGGCAGTCCTTCCAGAGCCGCTCGAGGGCGTAGTAGGCGCGCTCCTCGGCGTGCTGCACGTGGACGACGACGTCGACGAAGTCGAGCAGCACCCAGCGCGCCTCGGCCACGCCCTCCCGGCGCACCGGCTTGACGCCGTGCTGCCGCAGGCGCTCCTCCACCTCGTCGACGATCGCCTGCACCTGGCGCTCGTTGGGAGCCGACGCCAGCACGAAGGCGTCGGTGATGGCCAGCCGCTCGCTGACGTCGACGATCGCGACGTCGGTCGCCAGCTTGTCGGCGGCGGCCTGCGCGGCCAGCAGTGCGGTCTCCCGCGCCTCGGTCGAGGCGGTCATCGGGGTACCTCCTGGAGATCGGTGGTCGGTGGTTCGGGAGGCGTGCCCTCGGTCCGGGAAGCCGTCGCGGGTGGCCGGTCGTAGGTCGGGCGGTCCCCGGACGGGGGGTCGTCGCCGGGGACGCGGCGAGGCGCGATGCCCTCGCGTGCGAGGGCACGGGCATCGGCGCCCGACCGGTACAGGCCGCGCTTCTCGATGTACTGCACGACGCCGTCGGGGACCAGGTACCAGACCGGCATCCCGCGGCCGACCCGGTCGCGGCAGTCGCTGGAGCTGATCGCCAGCGCCGGCACCTCGACCAGGCTGACCGCTCCCTCCGGCAGGTGGGACGCGCCCAGGTCGAAGCCGGGGCGGGTGACGCCGATGAAGTGCGCGAGCTCGAAGCAGCGGTCGCTGTCGCGCCAGCTGAGGATCTGCGACAGGGCGTCGGCGCCGGTGATGAAGAACAGCTCGTCGTCGGGCCGCTGCCGCTGCAGGTCGCTGAGCGTGTCGATCGTGTAGGTGGGGCCACCGCGGTCGACGTCCACCCGGCTCACCGAGAACCGCGGGTTGGAGGCGGTGGCGATGACGGTCATGAGGTACCGGTCCTCGGCCGGCGCCACGTCGCGATCGCTCTTCTGCCACGGCTGGCCGGTGGGCACGAAGACCACCTCGTCCAGACCGAAGAGGACCGCCACCTCGCTCGCCGCCACGAGGTGCCCGTGGTGGATGGGGTCGAACGTCCCGCCCATCACCCCGACCCGCCGACCTGCCACCGATCGAGCGTATCCGGGCCGTCCGGGGCCGGCCCGCGAGGACCGACCCCGGACAGCGGCACGGGGCCTCCCCGCCCGGCACCCACCGGGTCCGACGGGTCCCGGCCAGGTACACCTAGAGCGTGGTGACGAAGTCCGCGAGCTGGGCGGCGTTGCGGCACTCGACCATGTCGACCACCTCGCCGTAGCGGTCGGCCGCGGAGTCGCCGCTGCCCCACAGCCGGCGCGGCTCGGGGTTGAGCCAGTGCGCGGAGCGGGAGCGGCGGACCAGGTCGGCCAGCACCGGCAGGCCCGGCGGGCGGTAGTTGGTGCGGCCGTCCCCGAGCACGAGCAGCGACGTCTTCGGCCCGACCGCCGAGGGCCACCGCTCGGCGAAGACCTCGAACGCCGTCCCGTAGTCGCTGTGCCCGTCGAAGCCGACGACGTCGGCCTCCCGCCCGATCCGGGCGACCGCGTCGGCGACGTCCGCACCGGGGCGGAAGAAGCGGGTCACCTCGTCGGTGGAGTCGACGAAGGCGAACGCCCGCACACCGGAGAAGTGCTCGCGCAGCGCCTGGGTCAGCATCAGGGTGAAGTGGCTGAAGCCCGCCACCGAGCCGCTGACGTCGCAGAGCACCACCAGCTCGGGCTTGTGCACCTTCCGCGGCCGGTGGTGGGTCACCACCGGCACGCCGCCGGTGCCCAGCGACGCCCGGACGGTCTTGCGGAAGTCCAGCCGGCCCTCCCGGCCCAGCCGCCGGCGCGCCGAGAGCCGCACGGCCAGCCGCCGCGCCAGCGGGGCGACCGTCCGGCGCAGCTCGGCGAGGTCCGCGGCCTGGGCGCGCAGGAAGTCGACCTGGTCGGCCAGCGGGCGGACCGCGTTCTTCGCCACCTTGTCCCGGCCGCGCTCGGCCGCCGTCCGCCGCCGGACCTCGGCCTCCACCGCGGCCCGGAAGGCGGCCAGCCGCTCGCGCACCGTCTGACGGGCCACCTGCTCGGCGAGCCCACCGCGTTCGGCGTCCCCGAGCAGGCCGGCCAGCAGCCGGGCGACCAGGGTGTCCGGTGAGAGCGCCCGCATCACCCGGTAGCTGAAGAAGGACTGGCCCGACGGCGACGGCGCCGTGCGGCCCAGCTGGTCGACCGCCTCGCGGGCGAAGCGGCGCAGCGCCTCCTCGTCGCCGTCGAGCAGCAGCCGGGACAGCTCCTCGCGCATGAGCTCCGCCAGGTCCGCGCCGTCGGGCAGGTCGAGGGTCGACTCCCCGGACTCCCCCGGCTCCCCGCCGGGCTCGTCGTCGGTCGCGGGCGGCCGGTCGGACAGCGGCCACCACAGGTCGAACAGCACGTCGTAGGCGGGCCGCTGCGCCGCCCGCTGCAGCAGCACCGCCGCCAGCCCGTGCCGCAGCTGCTCGCGGTCGAGCAGGTCGACCACGGTGAGGATCTCGGCGGCGTCGACGGCCTGGCTGATGCCGACCGGGATGCCGGCGTCGCGCACCGCGCGGACGAAGCCGTCGAGGTGCCCGGCGAGCCCGCCGGACCCGGGAGCCGGGGCCGACATCAGTTCAGCCGCAGCTCGGCCGCGGCCCGGTCCTGGTCGCTGGCGTGCTTGAGCACCACGCCGAGGGTCGACCGCACGGCCTCCCCGTCGAGGGTGTCCAGGCCCAGCTCGAGCAGCGTCTGCGCCCAATCGAGGGTCTCGGAGATCGATGGCGACTTCTTCAGCTCCAGCGCGCGCAGCGCCCGCACGGTGCGCACCAGCTGCTCGGCCAGGCCCGGAGCGAGGTCGGGCACCCGCGACAGCACGATCTCCCGCTCGCGCTCGGCCGACGGGTAGTCCAGCGCCAGGTACAGGCAGCGCCGCTTGAGCGCCTCGGACAACTCGCGCGTGGCGTTGGAGGTCAGCACCACCATCGGCCGGCGCGCCGCGGTCACCGTGCCGAGCTCGGGGATCGTCACCTGGAAGTCGCTGAGCACCTCCAGCAGCAGGCCCTCGACCTCGACGTCGGCCTTGTCGGTCTCGTCGATCAGCAGCACGGTCGGCTCGGTGCGCCGGATCGCGGTCAGCAGCGGGCGGGAGAGCAGGAACTCCTCACCGAAGATGTCGTCGTGGACGGTGCTCCAGTCCGCGCCGTCGGTGCCCTGCGACGCCTGGATGCGCAGCAGCTGCTTCTTGTAGTTCCACTCGTAGAGGGCCCGCGCCTCGTCGAGGCCCTCGTAGCACTGCAGCCGGATCAGCTCCGCCCCGGTGGCCGTCGCCAGCGCCTTGGCCAGCTCGGTCTTGCCGGTGCCGGCCGGCCCCTCGACCAGCAGCGGCTTGCCCAGCCGGTCGGCGAGGAAGACCGTCGTCGCGATCTGCGCGTCGGGCAGGTAGCCGGCCGTCGCCAGCCGCTTGCCGACGTCGCTGACCGAGGAGAACTGCGGGGACTGCGACGGCGGGCGGGGCATGCGGCTCCTGTCAGCGGCGGGGCCGGTCAGCGGCGGGTGTGACCGCTGCCGGTGACGACGTAGGTCGTGGAGGTCAGCTCCGGCAGTCCCAGCGGACCGCGGGCGTGCAGCTTCTGCGTGGAGATGCCGATCTCGGCGCCGAAGCCGAACTCCCCGCCGTCGGTGAACCGGGTCGAGGCGTTGACCAGCACCGCGGCGGCGTCCACCCCGGCGGTGAAGTCGGCGATGGCGCGCGCGGAGTCAGCGACGATCGCCTCGGAGTGCCCGCTGCCCCAGCGCTCGATGTGGTCCAGCGCGTCGGTGAGGTCGTCGACCACGCGCACGGCCATGTCCATCGACAGGTACTCGGTGGCCCAGTCCTCGTCGGTCGCGGGGACGACGGCGTCGTGGGCGGCCTGTGCGCGGTCGTCCCCGTGCAGCGTCACGCCGGCGTCGGCCAGCGCGGACAGCAGCCGGGGCAGGAACGCGACGTCGCGGTGCACCAGCAGCGTCTCGGCGGCGTTGCAGACGCTCACCCGGTGGGTCTTGGCGTTGAGCACGATGGCCTCGGCGGTCGCGGGGTCGGCCGAGGCGTCGACGTAGACGTGGCAGTTGCCCTCGCCGGTCTCGATGACCGGCACCCGCGCCTCGCGCACCACGCGCTGGATCAGCGATGCCCCGCCGCGCGGGATCACCACGTCGACCAGGCCGCGGGCGTTCAGCAGCTCGCCCACCGAGGCGCGGTCGGCGGGCAGCAGCTCGACCGAGCCGGCCGGCAGCCCGGCCTTCTCCGCCGCCTCGGTGAGGACGGCGACGAGTGCGGTGTTGGTCCGGAACGCCGAGGCCGAGCCGCGCAGCAGCGCCGCGTTGCCGCTCTTGAGGCACAGGCCCGCGGCGTCGACGGTCACGTTGGGCCGGGCCTCGTAGACGATGCCGACCACGCCGAGGGGCACCCGGACCTGGCGCAGCTGCAGCCCGTTGGGCAGCGTCGACCCGCGGACGACGTCGCCGACCGGGTCGGGCAGCGCGACCAGCTGGCGCAGCGCGTCGGCCACGCCGGCGATGCGGCCGGCGTCGAGCCGCAGCCGGTCGAGGACCGAGGCCGGGGTGCCGTCGGCCGCGGCGGCCGCCACGTCGGCGGCGTTGGCGGCGAGCACCTCGTCGGCGCGCTCGACCAGCGCGTCGGCCATGGCACGCAGCGCGGCGTCCTTGGTGTCGGTGGGCAGGGTGCGCAGCACCCGGGCGGCGGCGCGGGCGCGCAGCGCCGCGGCCCCGATCAGCGGCAGGCCGGAGACGTCGGACACGTCCGCGAGCCTACGCGGGCGGGCGAGGGCCTCCGGCCGGCTCGCGCGGCGGCGCATATGTGAGAATGATTCCCATGAACACGTGGACGGCGCGCGCCGTGACCGCAGCCACCGCCTCGGCCGCCGCTCTGGCGCTGGCCGGGTGCGGGGGCGACGACGCGACCGCGGGCAGCACCGGCGGGGACGGGCTCACCGTCGTCGCGGGCTTCTACCCGCTGGAGTGGGCGGCGCAGCGTGTCGGCGGCGACCGGGTCGACGTCTCCTCGCTGACCCCGCCCGGCGCCGAGGCCCACGACCTCGAGCTCGCGCCGCAGGACGTCGCCGCGGTCGCCGACGCCGACCTGCTCGTCTACCTCGACGGCTTCCAGCCGGCGCTCGACGAGGCCGCGCAGAACGAGGCCGCCGACACGGCGTGGGACGCCGGCCAGGCCGCCGACCTCGTACCGACCGCCGAGGAGGACGCCCACGAGGGCGAGACCGCCGAGGAGCACGCCCACGAGGACGGCGCGGTCGACCCGCACTTCTGGCTGGACCCGGTGCGCCTCGCCTCCGTCGGCGACGCGCTGGCCGACCGGCTGACCGAGGCCGACCCCGACGGCGCGGCGACCTACGAGCAGAACGCGGCCGCGCTGCGCGCCGACCTCGAGGCGCTCGACGCCGAGATGCAGGCCGGCCTGTCCGGCTGCTCGGTGGGCACCCTGGTCACCGGCCACGACGCCTTCGGCTACCTCGGCGACCGGTACGGTCTCGAGGTGGTCGGCATCAGCGGGCTGAGCCCGTCCGCCGAGCCCAGCCCGGCCGCCCAGGCCGAGATCGCCGAGCTGGTCCGGGAGCGCGGCATCACCACCGTCTACACCGAGACCCTCGTCGACCCGGCCGTCGCCGAGACCGTCGCGAGCGAGGCAGGCGTGCGGACCGCCGTCCTCGACCCGATCGAGGGGCTGACCGACGAGTCGGCCGGCAGCGACTACCTCGAGGTCATGCGGGCCAACCTGGCCACCCTGCAGGAGGGGCAGTCCTGCTCATGAGCGCCGTCCGGCTGCGGGACGCCCGCATCGGCTACGGCGACGTCGCCGTCGTCCAGGGCGTCGACCTCACCGTGGCCGACGGCGAGGCGGTCGCCGTCCTCGGCTCCAACGGGTCGGGCAAGACCACCCTCGCGCGCGGGCTGCTGGGGCTGGCCACCGTGCTCGGGGGTGAGGTGGAGGTGCTCGGCGCCCCGGTCGGGCGGCCGCGCGAGCGGGGCCGGATCGGCTACGTGCCGCAGCGGCACACGGTCAGCGGCGCGGTCCCGGCGACGGTGCGCGAGGTCGTCGGCGTCGGCCGGCTGGCCCGCCTGGGCCCCTTCGGCCGGCTGCGCCCGGCCGACCGCGCCGCGGTGCAGGACGCCGTCGCCGCCGTCGGGCTGGCCGACCGGCTCGGCGACCCGGTCGCCTCGCTCTCCGGCGGGCAGCAGCGCCGGGTGCTCGTCGCCCGCGCCCTGGCCGCCGAGCCGGAGCTGCTGGTCATGGACGAGCCCACCGCCGGGGTGGACGCCGCGAGCCAGGACGCCCTGGCCGCCGTCCTGGCCGACGTGTCGGCCACCGGCACGACCCTGCTGGTGGTCACGCACGAGACCGCCGCGCTGGCCGGCGTCCTCACCCGCGCGGTCGTCGTCGACCACGGCCGGATCGCCTACGACGGCCCGCTGACCGGGGCCGCGGCCGACGCCGGCGCCGGCGGGCACCACCACCCCGAGGGCACGGGCCTGCCACCCTCGCGGGGGTACCGCCAGGACCAGCCCCGGGTGACCACGGACGGAGGGCGGTGACGTGGAGGTCCTCGAGTACGACTTCATGCAGCGGGCGCTGCTGGCCTCGCTGATGGTCGGCCTGGTCGCGCCGGCGGTCGGGGTCTTCCTCGTGCAGCGCCGGCTCTCGCTGCTCGGCGACGGCCTGGGGCACGTGGCGCTCACCGGCGTCGCGATCGGCGTCCTCACCTCGACCGCCCCGGTCGGGACGGCGCTCGTGGCCGCCGTGCTGGGCGCGGTCCTCATCGAGCTGGTCCGCGCCCGCGGCCGCACCAGCGGCGACGTCGCCCTCGCCGTCCTGTTCTACGGCGGCATCGCCGGCGGCGTCGTCCTGCTCAGCCTCGCCCCCCGCGGTCAGGCCACGAACCTCGAGGCCTACCTGTTCGGCGCCATCACCACCACGACGACCGCCGACGTCGCGGTCTTCGGCGTCATCACCGTCGTCGTGCTCGGCGTCGTGTGGCTGCTCGGCAGCCGGCTGTACGCGGTCAGCGACGACGAGGAGTACGCCCGTGCGGTGGGCCTGCCGGTCCTGGCGCTCAACGTCGTGCTCGCCGCCCTGGTCGCGGCGACCGTCGTCCTGTCCATGCGGGTGGTGGGCCTGCTCCTGATCAGCGCGCTGATGATCGTGCCGAGCGCGGTCGCCCAGCAGCTGGCCCGCAGCTTCCGCCAGACGGTGTACCTGGCCTGCGCCATCGGCCTGGTCACCAGCGTCGCCGGCACGACCGCCTCCTACTACACCGGCACCCCGTCCGGCGGCACGATCGTGCTGCTGGCGATCGCGCTGTTCCTGCTCGCCACGGCGGCGGTCGCGCTGCGCGAGGCGACCGCCCGCCGCCGGCACCGGCGCCGCGCCGAGGTGCACGCCGCCCACCCGCACGAGCACGGCGCCGGCTGCGGTCACCCGGCGGTGCCGCACGGCGACCACGTCGACTACGACCACGACGGCCACCTGCACGCCCCGCACCGCACCGGCGCGGGCGTGCACTACGACGAGCACGGCGAGCACGCGGCGCCGCCTGCGGGGACGGGGGGACGTGCGTGACCGAGCTCGCGAGGTCACCCATGGGTACCGCACCGTCGGGCACGACGACGACGAGCGCCGGCGAGGAGGTGCCGTGACCGAGGGTCCCCGCCGGCAGACCCGGCAGCGCAGCGCCGTCCTGGCCCTGCTCGACGACCAGGAGGGCTTCCGCACCGCCCAGGACCTGCACGCGCTGCTGCGCGAGCGCGGCGACGCCGTCGGTCTCGCGACGGTCTACCGGGCGCTGCAGGCCCTGGTGGACGACGGCCTGGTCGACGTGCTCCGCAACGAGGGCGAGGCCGCCTACCGGCGCTGCTCGCCGGTGCACCACCACCACCTGGTGTGCCGCTCGTGCGGACGCACCGTCGAGGTGGCCGACCCGCCGGTCGAACGCTGGGCGGCGAAGGTGGCCGCCGAGCACGGGTTCGCCGACGTGCAGCACCAGCTCGAGGTCTTCGGCACCTGCGCGGCCTGCGCCGCCCGCTGAGCGGTCAGCGGTAGGGGTCGGTGACCTCGCGCAGCCGCTCGAGCGCCGCACGCAGCTGGGCGGCGACCTCCTCCCCCAGGTGGGCCGCCCACTCGGCCTCCACCTCCGCCTCGACCCGGCGGGCCACCGCGACCACCTGCCGGCCGCGCTCGGCCATCTGCACCAGCCGCGCCCGTGCGTCGGTGGGGTCGGGCACCCGGCGGACGTAGCCGGCGCGCTCGAGCTGGTCGACCAGGTGGCCGGCCGTCTGCTTGGTCACGAGCGCCTGCTCGGCCAGCGCGGTCAGTCGCGTGCCCCCCGGTGCGATCCGCGCGACGATGCGGCCCTGCGCGGTGGTGATGTCGTCGAACCCCGCAGCGGCCAGCGCCACCAGCAGCCGCGCCTCCAGAGCCCGGTACGGGTAGAAGCAGAGCAGCCCCAGGTTCTGCCGCTCCCCTGCCGGATCGGTCACAGCACCCCTTGACGATGGTCAGATGATCTGACGGAATGGTCAGAACATCGTACGACCGGTGGAGGGGTCATGGACCTCGACGACATCTGGCGGACCATCGACGCGGAGCGGTCGAGCCTGGCCGACCTGCTCGACGACCTCTCGCCCGCCGAGTGGACCGCGCCGTCGCTGTGCGACGCCTGGCGGGTGGGCGACGTCGCCGTCCACCTCACCCAGGCGCACATGGGACTCCGGGAGGCGCTGGTCGGGGCGGTCCGCGCGCGCGGCAGCTTCGACCGGATGATCCGCGACGCCGCACTGCGCGCCGTCCCGCTCCCGCCCGAGGAGTGCTCCCGGCGGCTGCGCGCGATGGTCGGCTCGCGGCGCACGGCCCCGTTCATCTCCCCCGTGGAGCCGCTCATCGACGTCCTGGTGCACGGGCAGGACATCACCGTGCCGCTCGGCCGCGACCGGCCGGTGCCGCCGCTCCCCGCGGCGGTCGCGTCCCGGCGGGCGTGGGAGATGGGCTTCCCGTTCCACGCCCGCCGACGGCTGGCCGGCCTGCGGCTGGTCGCCACCGACGGCGACCTCGTCCTCGGCGCGGGGGCCCCGGTCGAGGGCACGACCGGCGACCTGCTGCTGCTGGTCACCGGCCGCAGCGCCACGGTCGACCGGCTCTCCGGCGAGGGCGCCTACCGACTTGTGGCAGCACCGGGCCACCGCGACGGCTCGCCGAGGAATCCGGCATGACCGGCGGCCAGCCTGGGACCGATGCTCCGGGTCGCACCCCCCGGCTCACCAGAGAGTGCGGATGGCGGGGAACTCCGTGAGCGCAGCGTCACTCGTGACGACGGTCAGGGACTCCAGCAGCGCCTGAGCGACGATCACCCGGTCGAACGGGTCGCGGTGGGACCACTGGAAGGTGCCGGCGGTGAGCGCGTGGTGCCCGGTGATCGGCAACTCCTCCGCCCGCAGCCTGGTGAGGTGCTCCCGGTAACCGCTGACCACCGCGGCAGCGCCCTGCAGCTTGCCCAGCCTGTGCTTCGTGGCGATCTCCCAGGCACTGGCCGCGGAGACGTACACGGTGGTGTCCGGCGCCCGTACGGTCGCGAGGGTCTGCGCGGGGATGCGTACCGGATCCAGCAGGACCCACAGCAGGGCGTGGGTGTCGAGCAGGAGCGTGGTCACTCCCACCGGGCCAGTTCGTCGTCCGACAGCGGCTCGAAGAAGGTCTCGGGGACAGAACCCGCCACGAAGCCGACGGGGCGGGGTGCAGGCTCGTCGACCGGCACGAGACGTGCCACCGGCCGGCCGCCCCGTGCGATGACGACCTCCTCGCCACGCTCGGCGGCCGCGAGCAGCTGGGACAGCCGCGTCTTGGCCTCCTGCACGTTGACGTGGGTCATGCCCCCACGGTAGAGCAGGCCGATCAGCTTGGCCAGGTCTGCTTGGCCAAGCTTACGTGAGGCTCAGTTCAGCGCGCGGGTGCCCGCGGGGAGCGTGCCGCCCGCGACCATCTCGGCCGCGGCGTCCTGCAGCGCGGTCAGCGCGACCCGCTGGGTGAAGGGGCCGGTGGAGACGCGGGCCACGCCGAGCTCCTGCATCTCGCGGGCCGGCAGCGAGGCGCCGGGCACGCTGATCAGCGTCAGCTTGTTGCGGCCGAGGCCCTCGACGACGGCGGCGATCTCGTCGCGGTCGACCAGGCGCGGGACGAAGACGACCGGCGCGCCGGCCTCGAGGTAGGCGCGGCCGCGGCGGATCGCCTCGGCGACGAGCTCGCCGCGGTCGGCGCCCTCGGCGGCGCGGACGAAGGTGTCGGTGCGGGCGTTGAGGACGAAGTCGATCCCGGCGTCCCGGCCGGCCCGCAGCACCGCCTCGACGGCGGCGACGGCCTCGTCCAGCGGCTTCATCTGGTCCTCGAGGTTGCCGCCGACGACGCCGAGCCCGATGGCGCGGCGCGCGGTCTCGCCGGGGTCCCCGTAGCCGGCCTCCATGTCCATGCTCACCGGCAGGTCCACGGCGGCGGTGATCCGGCCGACCATGTCCAGGTGCAGGTCGAGCGGGATGTTCTCGCCGTCCTCGTAGCCGAACGTCGCGGCGATGCCGTGGCTGGCGGTGGCCAGGGCACGCACGCCGTCGGTGGCGGCCACCACCTGGGCGGAGACGACGTCCCACACGTTGGCGAGGACCAGGATCTCCGGGGCGGTGTGCAGGTCGAGGAGGGTGCGGGCGCGGGTGGCGAGGTCGGTCACGGCGGCCACCGTACGGCCAGGTCAGCCGCGGTCGCGCAGCGCCCGGAGCGCGGCCTTGCGCGCCTCTCCGGTGAGCCGGTCGAGGAAGACCTTGCCGTCGAGGTGGTCGACCTCGTGCTGCAGCGCGCGGGCCATGAGACCGGTGCCCTCCAGCCGGATCGGCTCGCCGTGCACGTCGAACCCCTCGACGACGGCGTGCATCGCCCGCACCGTGGGCGCCCACAGGCCGGGGATGGACAGGCAGCCCTCGTCGCCGTCCTGGGTCTCCTCGGACAGCTCGACGATCCGCGGGTTGACCACGTGCCCGATGCGTCCGTCGACGTTGTAGGAGAAGGCGCGCAGCCCGACGCCGATCTGCGGCGCGGCGACACCGGCACGGCCGGGGTCGGCGACGGTGTCCTCCAGGTCGCGCACGAGCGCGGCCAGCTCCTTGTCGAAGCTGCGCACCTCGTCGGCGGGTGTGCGGAGGACCGGGTCACCGAGCTCGCGGATGGGACGGATCGTCACGCAGGCCAGTCTCTCAGCCCAGGGACGGGCGCCTCACCAGCACCATCTCGTCGCGGTGCACGATCTCCCGCTGGTACTCCGGGTCCAGCTCGCTGGTCTTGCGGCCCAGCAGCGGCGGCAGCTCCCGGGCGTCGTAGGCGACCAGGCCGCGGGCCACCACGACGCCGTCGGGGCCGACCAGCTCCACGGGGTCGTCGGCGAGGAACTCCCCCGCCACGTCGGTGATGCCGGCCGGCAGCAGCGAGGCGCCGCGCTCGCGGAGCGCCCGGACCGCACCCGCGTCGAGGTGCAGCCGGCCGCGCGGGCGGGTGGCGAAGCGCAGCCAGAACTGGCGGGCGCGGGGCCGCGGCCCCATGACGGCGAAGCGGGTGCCCACCGCCTCCCCGGCCAGCGCGGCGGCGGCCTGGGCGGTCGAGGTGACGACGACGGGGACGCCGGCGTGCGCGGCGATCAGCGCGGCCTCGACCTTGGTGGCCATCCCCCCGGTGCCCACACCGTTGCGGCGGGCGGTGCCGAGGGTGACCTCGCCGAGGTCCGCGGGGTCGCGCACGGTGTCGATCAGCTGCGCCGGGCCCTGCCGCGGGTCGCCGTCGTAGACGCCGTCGACGTCGCTGAACAGCAGCAGCGCGTCGGCCCGGGCGACGTGCGCGACGAGCGCGGCCAGCCGGTCGTTGTCGCCGAACCGGATCTCCTCGGTGGCCACCGTGTCGTTCTCGTTGACGATCGGCAGCACGCCGAGCGTCAGCAGCCGCTCCAGCGTGCGCTGGGCGTTGCGGTAGTGGCTGCGCCGGGTGAGGTCGTCGGCGGTCAGCAGCACCTGGCCGACGGTGACGTCGTGCCGGGCGAAGGCGTCGGCGTAGGTCTGCACCAGCCGCAGCTGGCCGACGCTGGCGGCGGCCTGCGCGGTGGCGAGGTCCCGCGGCCGGCCGACGACCCCGAGCGGGGCGAGGCCGGCGGCGATGGCCCCCGAGGAGACGAGGACGACCTCGCGGCCCTGCGCGTGCACCGCGCCGAGGACGTCGACCAGGGCGGTCAGCCGCTGCTCGTCCAGCCCACCGGGCAGGCTGGTCAGCGACGAGGAGCCGACCTTGACCACGACCCGCCGCGCACCGGCGATCTCCGCGCGCAGGTTCACTCGTCGTCCTCGGGCAGGTCGTCGTCGGTCCAGGTCTCGGTGAGCTCGTAGGGCACCCGGCGGGCCCGCTTGGCCGCCAGTCGCTCCTCGGCGCGCACCCGGTGCGGCGCGTCGATGCGGGAGTCGGTGCCCCGCCCGCCGAGCCCCGCGGTCTCCTCGGCGCTCAGCGTGCCGGCCGGCAGCGTCGGCACGAAGTCGAAGGCGACGTCGCCGATGACGATGGTGTCGCCCTCCTGCGCGCCGGCCTCCTGCAGGGCGTCCTCGACGCCGAGCCGGTTGAGGCGGTCGGCGAGGAAGCCCACGGCCTCGTCGTTGGTGAAGTCGGTCTGGCGCACCCAGCGCTCGGGCTTGACGCCGCGCACGGTGAACGCGCCCTCGTCGTCCGGGTCGCGCTCGACGCTGAAGCCGCTGTCGTCCACCGCCCGCGGGGTGAGGGTCACCCGCACCGGCTCGGGCTCGGGCAGCGCGGCGCGGTGCTCCTCGACCGCGCGGGCCAGGGCGAAGCCGAGCTCGCGCAGCCCCTCGCCGGTCGCCGCGCTCACCGGGAAGACCTCCAGGCCGCGCGCCTCCAGCGGCTCGCGGACCAGGTCGACCAGCTCCCGCGCGTCGGGCACGTCGATCTTGTTGAGGACGGCGACCCGCAGCCGGTCGACGAGGTCCTCCCGGTACTGCGCCAGCTCGTGCCGCAGCGCCTCGATGTCGCTCTCCGGATCGCGGCCGGGCTCCATCGTGGCCATGTCGACGACGTGCACCAGCACCGCGCAGCGCTCGATGTGCCGGAGGAACTCCAGGCCCAGCCCGCGGCCCTCGGAGGCACCGGGGATCAGCCCGGGCACGTCGGCCATCGTGAAGACGGTGTCGCCGGCCCGGACCACGCCGAGGTTGGGCACCAGCGTGGTGAAGGGGTAGTCGGCGATCTTGGGTCGCGCGGCGGACATGGCCGCGATCAGCGAGGACTTGCCTGCCGACGGGAAGCCGACCAGGCCGACGTCGGCGATGCTCTTGAGCTCGATGACGGCGTCGAGGGTCTCCCCCGGCTCGCCGAGCAGCGCGAAGCCGGGGGCCTTGCGCCGGGGGTTGGCCAGCGCGGCGTTGCCGAGGCCGCCCTTGCCGCCGTGGGCGAGGACGACGCGGGTGCCGGCGCCGACCAGGTCGGCGACGACCCGGCCGTCGGGGGTGCTCACCACGGTGCCCGGGGGGACCCGCAGCACGCGGTCCTCGCCGCGGGCGCCGTGTCGGTTGCTGCCCGCACCCGGGCGGCCGTTGCCGGCCTTCTGGTGCGGGTGGTGGTGGAAGTCCAGCAGCGTGTGCACGTTGGGGTCGACCTCGAGGACGACGTCCCCGCCGTTGCCGCCGTTGCCCCCGTCGGGGCCGCCGAGCGGCTTGAACTTCTCGCGGTGGATCGAGGCGACGCCGTGCCCGCCGTTGCCGGCGGCGACGTGCACGACCACGCGGTCGACGAAAGCGGCCATGTGTCAGCTGTCCCGAGACGCCACGAGCGCACGGGCCGCGGCCCGTGCGCTCGTGAAGCGGATCGTTCGAGTGCTCAGGCCTCGACCGCGGAGATGGAGACGACCTTGCGTCCCCGCCGCGTGCCGAAGGTCACGGCACCGGGCTGCAGCGCGAACAGCGTGTCGTCGCCGCCGCGGCCGACGCCCAGGCCCGGGTGGAAGTGGGTACCGCGCTGGCGCACGATGATCTCGCCTGCCTTCACGACCTGACCCCCGAAGCGCTTGACGCCGAGGCGCTGCGCGTTCGAGTCGCGGCCGTTGCGGGAGGACGAGGCGCCCTTCTTGTGTGCCATGTCGGCGTCAGCCCTTCGTGATGTCGCGGACCACGACGTCGGTGAGGGGCTGACGGTGCCCCTGACGCTTGTGGTAGCCGGTCTTGTTCTTGAACTTGTGGATGCGGATCTTCGGGCCCTTGCCGTGGCCGACGATCTCGCCGGTCACGGTCACCCCGGCCAGCGTCTCCGCGTCGCTGGTGACGGTGTCGCCGTCGACCAGGAGCAGGGCCGGGAGGGTGACGGTGTCGCCCGCCTCACCCACGAGACGGTTGACCGTGAACCGGTCGCCCACGGCCACCTTGTGCTGCCGGCCACCGGCCTTCACGACTGCGTACACCACTGAACTCCTCGATCGCCTCTGTCGTGTCCTGCGTGCGCCCGGACGTCGGGCGCCGGGTGCTGGACGGGTTGCCCGCCTCCCAGGCGGCACCGTGCGGTGCCCCGCCGGGGCGGTGCAACCCGACCAGCGTACCCGAGCCGCGACGGCCCGGTCGAACGGGGGAAGGGGGAGGACCCCCTCGCCCTCAGCCGCCCCGGCGGGCCCGCAGGGACCTCAGGAGGCCGGCGGGCCGGCCGGGCGGCTGGCCGCCCGGCGGCGGCGCGGACGGGTGACCGGCGTGGCGGTCCCGCTGCCGTCGTCGGCCACCGGCGGCTGGGACTCCCCCGCCGTGCCCGCGGACGACGGCGTGCCGGCGGGCGCCGGCTCCGCGGGGGGCTCGGCGTCCATCGGGCCGGGGTCGTCCGGGCCGGCGCCGGCGGGCACGGCCTCGTCGTCGGCCCCCTCCGCCCCGGTCCGGTCCTCCGGCTCGGCCGGCGACGGCTCGGCGAGCGCCTGGTCCGCGGGCGCCGGTGCCCGAGCGGACTCCACCGGGGCCGGCTCGGCAACGGGCTGCGCGATCCCCTCGGCGGCCGACCCCGCAGCGGGCTGCGCGGCCGGCTCCTCGGCGACGGGCCCGGGCGCCGCCTCCGGGGTCACGGCGTCGGGCTGGTCCGGCTCGACCGCGGCCACCGCGTCGTCCGGGGCCTCGGCGTCCGGTGTCCCGGCGTCCGGTGTCCCGGCGTCGGCGCCCACAGCGTCCTCGGCGGGCCCGCCTGCGGCGGTGAGCACCGCGGCGTCCTCGGCCGCGCGCTCCTCACCGGACTGGCTGCGGTTGCGGCGGCCGCGGTTGCGCCGGCCGCCGCCGGAGCGCTGACCCTCGCCGTCGCCGTCCGGGCCGCCCGCGGCCGGCGCCTCGGCGCCGACGGCCACGGTCTCGGCCGGCGCGGCGTCCTTGGCGTCGTCGCGGGCACCGTTGTCCCTGCCGCCACCGCGCTGCTGGTCCCGCCGGCCGTTGCCGCCACCGGCGCTCCCGCCGCTGCGGCGCTTGTCGTCCACCGGGTCGGTGCTGACGATGACGCCCCGGCCGCGGCAGTGCTCGCACGGCTCCGAGAAGACCTCGAGCAGGCCCTGCCCGACCCGCTTGCGGGTCATCTGCACCAGGCCCAGCGAGGTGACCTCGGCGACCTGGTGCTTGGTGCGGTCGCGGCCCAGGCACTCGGTGAGCCGCCGCAGCACCAGGTCGCGGTTGCTCTCGAGGACCATGTCGATGAAGTCGATGACGATGATGCCGCCGATGTCGCGCAGCCGGAGCTGGCGGACGATCTCCTCGGCCGCCTCCATGTTGTTGCGCGTGACGGTCTGCTCGAGGTTGCCGCCGGAGCCGGTGAACTTGCCGGTGTTGACGTCGACCACGGTCATCGCCTCGGTGCGGTCGATGACCAGCGAGCCGCCGGAGGGCAGCCAGACCTTGCGGTCGAGCGCCTTGGCCAGCTGCTCGTCGATGCGCAGGTCGCGGAAGACGTCGCCCTCGCCGGTGAAGCGGGTCAGCCGGCCGGTCAGCTCCGGGGAGACGTGCGCGACGTAGGCCTCGACGGTGTCCCAGGCGTCGTCGCCCTGGACGACGAGCTCCTTGAAGTCCTCGTTGAAGACGTCGCGGATGACCCGGATGGCCAGGTCGGGCTCGCCGTAGAGCAGCGTCGGCGCGTTGTTCGACGAGGACGCCTTGGTCTGGATGACCTCCCACTGCGCCTGCAGCCGGGCGACGTCGCGGGTGAGCTCCTCCTCCGAGGCCCCCTCGGCGGCGGTGCGGATGATCACGCCGGCGTCCTCGGGGACGATCTTCTTGAGGACGTCCTTGAGCCGCTGCCGCTCGGTGTCGGGCAGCTTGCGGCTGATGCCGGTCAT
Organism: Geodermatophilus sp. SYSU D00779; assembly: GCF_054050595.1. Classification (NCBI taxonomy): domain Bacteria; kingdom Bacillati; phylum Actinomycetota; class Actinomycetes; order Geodermatophilales; family Geodermatophilaceae; genus Geodermatophilus; species Geodermatophilus sp. SYSU D00779. The sequence goes on along the minus strand of NZ_JBJGZQ010000022.1, from coordinate 46,116 downwards.
CGAGCCACCGGGCACGTAGACCAGGAACCGGCCGGGCAGGTTGACCTGCTGGGTGAGCCGGGCGCCCTTGTGGCCGATCGGGTCCTTGGTGACCTGCACCAGCACCTTGTCGCCGGACTTCAGCGCCTGCTCGATGGAGCGCTGCTTGCCGGTCAGCCCGGCGGCGTCCCAGTTGACCTCACCGGCGTACAGGACGGCGTTGCGGCCCTTGCCGATGTCGACGAACGCCGCCTCCATGCTGGGCAGCACGTTCTGCACCCGGCCGAGGTAGACGTTGCCGGCGAAGGACGTCGCCTGCGCCTGGGTCACGTAGTGCTCGACGAGCACGTCGTCCTCGAGGACGGCGATCTGCGTGCGCTCGCCGCGCTGGCGGATGACCATCTTGCGGTCGACGGCCTCGCGGCGGGCGAGGAACTCGGCCTCGGTGAGGATCGGCGCCCGGCGGCGGCCGTTGTCCCGGCCGTCGCGGCGGCGCTGGCGCTTGGCCTCGAGCCGGGTGGACCCGGTGACGCCCTTGACGTCGTCGTCGCTGGTGGTGCGTCCGTTGCGGCCGGCCCGCTCGGGACGGTCGTCGTCGCTCTCCGCGGCCGCCTCGTCGGCCTCTGCGCTGGAGCCACGGCGGCGGGGGGGGGGGGGGGGGGGGGGGGGGGGGGGGGCGGGGGGGGGGGGGGCGCCCCCCCCCCCCGCGGCGTGGGACCGTCAGGACCCCTCCAGGGCCTGGCTCTGCGCTCCGGTCCGCTCCTCGCTCGCCGGACGCGCTGCGATCCCCTCGCGGGAACAGCCGTCGTCAGGCCTGGGCGCCGGCGGGGACGGCATCGGCCGCCGTCCCCAGGTCGTCCGGTGCGCCCTGGCTGCGGTCGGGGACGCGGGCCGCCGGCCCCGGCGCCGGCTCGGGCTCGGCGAAGGCCTCCGGCGAGGGGCAGGAGCAGACCAGGTTGCGGTCGCCGTAGGCCTGGTCGATCCGCCGCACCGGGGCGAGGTAGCCGCGGCCGCGCAGCCCCGGCACCGGGTAGACGGCGGTCTCGCGCGGGTACGGCCGATCCCACTCCCCCGCCACCATCGCGAGGGTGTGCGGGGCGTTGCGCAGCGGGTTGTCGGAGCGGTCGTACTGGCCGGTGGCGACCTTCCCGATCTCGGCGCGGATGGCGACCATCGCGTCGACGAAGCGGTCGAGCTCGCCCTTGTCCTCGCTCTCGGTCGGCTCGACCATCAGCGTGCCGGCGACGGGGAAGCTCATCGTCGGGGCGTGGAAGCCGAAGTCGATGAGCCGCTTGGCGATGTCGTCGTTGGTGATGCCGGTGGCCTTGGTCAGCGGCCGGATGTCGAGGATGCACTCGTGCGCGACCAGCCCGTCGGCGCCGGTGTAGAGCACCGGGTAGTGCTCCCGCAGCCGCGCGGCGACGTAGTTCGCGGCCAGGACGGCGTGCTCGGTGGCCCGCAGCAGCCCGTCGGGGCCCATCAGCCGCAGGTAGGCCCAGGAGATCGGCAGGATGCCGGCCGACCCCCACGGCGCGGCCGAGACCGCCGGGCCCTGCGTGCCCGTGTCGACCAGCGGGTGGCCGGGCAGGAACGGCACCAGGTGCTCCCGGACGCCGATCGGCCCGACGCCGGGGCCGCCGCCGCCGTGCGGGATGCAGAAGGTCTTGTGCAGGTTGAGGTGGCTGACGTCGGAGCCGAACCGGCCGGGCTTGGCCAGGCCGACCATCGCGTTGAGGTTGGCGCCGTCGACGTAGACCTGCCCGCCGGCGTCGTGCACCGCGCCGCAGATCTCCTGGATGTCGGCCTCGAACACCCCGTGCGTCGACGGGTAGGTGATCATGATCGCGGCCAGCCGCTCGGCGTGCTGGTCGACCTTCGCGTGCAGGTCGGCGACGTCGACGTTCCCGGCCTCGTCGCAGGCCACGACGACGACCCGCATGCCGGCCATGACGGCGCTGGCGGCGTTGGTGCCGTGCGCCGAGGACGGGATGAGGCAGACGTCGCGGTGCGCCTCGCCGCGGGAGGCGTGGTAGCCGCGGATGGCCAGCAGCCCGGCGAACTCACCCTGCGAGCCGGCGTTGGGCTGCACGCTGACCGCGGCGTAACCGGTGACCTCGGCCAGCGCGGTGCACAGCTCGTCGATCAGCTGCCGGTAGCCGCGGGCCTGCTCGGCCGGGGCGAACGGGTGCAGCTGGGCGAACTCCGGCCAGGTGATCGCGGCCATCTCCACCGCGGAGTTGAGCTTCATCGTGCAGGACCCCAGCGGGATCATCGTGCGGTCCAGCGCGAGGTCCTTGTCCGCCAGCGAACGCAGGTAGCGCAGCAGCGCGGTCTCCGAGCGGTGCGCGGAGAAGACCGGGTGGGTGAGGAACGGGGTGCGGCGGCGCAGCTCGGCCGGCAGCGCGTCGGCGCCGCCGTCGGTCAGCACCGCCCTGCCCTCGCCGGTGCTGTCCGCCGGCACCCCGAAGGCCTCGGCGACCGCGCGCAGGATCCCCACGGTGGTCGTCTCGTCGCAGGCGACGCCGACGGTGTCGGCGTCCACCAGCCGCAGGTTGACCCGCCGCTCGGCCGCGGCGGCGACGACCTCGGCGGCCCGGCCGGGCACCCGGGCGTGCACGGTGTCGAAGAAGCGGTCGTGGACGACGTCCACGCCCCCGGCGCGCAGCCAGCCGGCCAGGGTCTGCGCGCTGCGGTGCACGCGGGCGGCGATCGCGGTCAGGCCCTCCGCGCCGTGGTAGACGGCGTAGGCGCCGGCCATGACGGCGAGCAGCACCTGCGCGGTGCAGATGTTGCTGGTGGCCTTCTCCCGGCGGATGTGCTGCTCGCGGGTCTGCAGGGCCAGCCGGTAGGCGACGTCGCCGTCGGCGTCGACCGAGACGCCGACCAGCCGGCCGGGCAGCTGCCGGGCCAGGCCCTCGCGCACGGAGAGGTAGCCGGCGTGCGGCCCGCCGTACCCCATGGGGACGCCGAAGCGCTGCGAGCTGCCGCAGGCGACGTCGGCGCCCCACTCCCCCGGCGCCTCCAGCAGCGTCAGCGCCAGCAGGTCGGCGGCGACGACGACCGCGGCGCCGGCCTCGTGCGCGGCCGCGGCCAGCGCCCGGTGGTCGCGGACGGCACCGCTGGCCCCCGGGTAGGACAGCAGCACCCCGAACGCCCCGGCCCCGGGCAGGTCGGTGGGCCAGCCGGCGGAGAGGTCGGCGACGTGCAGGTGGATGCCGAGCGGCTCGGCGCGGGTGCGCAGGACGGCCAGGGTCTGCGGCAGGGTGTCCTCGTCGACGACGAACACCGCGTCGGCCCTGGCCCGGCCGGCACGGCGGACGAGGGTCATCGCCTCGGCGGCGGCGGTCGCCTCGTCGAGCATGGAGGCACCGGCCACCGGCAGACCGGTGAGGTCGGCGACCACCGTCTGGAAGTTGATCAGCGCCTCGAGCCGGCCCTGGCTGATCTCGGGCTGGTAGGGCGTGTAGGCGGTGTACCAGGCCGGGTTTTCCAGGATGGTCCGCTGGATGACCGCCGGGGTGACCGTGCCGGAGTAGCCCAGACCGATCATCGAGGTGTAGACGTCGTTGGCCTCGGCGCGTTCGCGCAGCAGCCGCAGCACGGTCGCCTCGTCGGCGGCCGGCGGCAGGTCCAGCGGCGTCCGGTCGCGGACCCCCTCGGGCACGCAGGCGTCGACGAGGGACTCCAGCGTCGGGTGACCGACAGCAGCGAGCATCGCCTGCGTCTCGTCGGGGCGCGGGCCGATGTGCCGGGCGGCGAAGGACCCGGCGGGGTCCAGCGCGGCGAGTGCGGGCAGGGGCTCAGGGGCACGGTCCGCCATTACCACGACGCTACCAGCGGGAGAGGAGGCAGCGAGATCGCCGACCCCACCCGCCCGGGTGACCGGGTTCCGGCGATACCCCGGTGTCGTCCGGAGGTGCGCGAGGGCTGCTCGCCCCTACACCGCGGCGCGGCGGCGGCGGCGGGCGGCGAGCTCGTCGTCCGCAGCGTGCAGCGGAGCGCCGTCGATGCGCTCGGCGGGCAGCTCGGCCAGCTCGCCGGAGAGCTCGCGCAGCGCACCGGAGACGGCGATGCCGAAGACGCCCTGGCCGCCGGCGAGCAGGTCGACGACCTCCTCGGCGGAGGTGCACTCGTAGACGGTGGCGCCGTCGGAGAACAGCGTGACGTTGGCGAGGTCCTTGATGCCGCGGTTGCGCAGGTGGTCGACGGCCTTGCGGATGTTCTGCAGCGAGACGCCGGTGTCCAGCAGCCGCTTGACCACCTTGAGCACCAGGATGTCGCGGAAGGAGTACAGCCGCTGGGTGCCCGAGCCGGTGGCGCTGCGCACCGACGGGGCGACCAGGCCGGTACGGGCCCAGTAGTCGAGCTGCCTGTAGGTGATGCCGGCAGCGGCACACGCCGTCGGGCCGCGGTACCCCACGAGGTCGCTGTCGACCTCGTCGTAGGACGGCGCGCCCACGGCAGCGTCGCTGAAGAGCTGACCCTGGGAGCCCTTGCTCTGGTCGCTCACGTCAGCGTCCTCCTCTGCTCCCGCAGCTGACGCCGCGGTCCCCCGCGGTGCTGACCGTCACTCGGGTCGCTGCAATCGGCTGCCGCGTCGGGTTGCCGGTGTCACACCGCTGTTGTTCGCCGACCGTAAGCCGGGCCCTGGGGCGGGTCAACTGAGGGGGGCGGCGTGTCGCGCCACTCACCCATCGGAGGGGTATCGGCGCACCGGAGCCGTTCCTTGACCCCGGGCACGCCTCCGACCGCGGGAACTCACCGCACGTGCCCCGGCCGTCACAGCAGTCACACGCCCCGGTCCCGCCGGCCACGTCGCAGGGCCCCCCCGCGAGCCGGCGAGCGGTGGGGCGAGGGAACCCTCGTTCAGGCGGGGCCGCTGCCGCCCGAGCCGGAACCGGCGCCGAAGTCCTCCGGGGAGATCTGGTCGAGGAACTCGCGGAACTTCTCGACCTCGTCCTCCTGCTCGTCGGGGATCTCGATCCCGACCTCGTCGAGCAGGTCCTCGGCGCCGTAGATCGGGGCGCCGGTGCGGACGGCGAGGGCGACGGCGTCCGACGGGCGGGCGCTGACCACCCGGTCGTCGCCGAAGACCAGCTCGGCGATGTAGATGCCGTCGCGCATCTCGGTGATGTTGACCGCCTCGAGCGTCGCACCGAGCGCGCGGACGACGTCCTTGAGCAGGTCGTGCGTCATCGGCCGGGCCGGGCGCACACCCTGCTGCTCGAAGGCGATCGCCGCCGCCTCGACCGCACCGATCCAGATGGGCAGGTACCGCTCGCCCTGCGTCTCCTTGAGCAGCAGGATCGGCTGGTTCCCGGGCAGCTCGACCCGGACACCGACGACTCTGAGTTCCTGCACGGTGGGGCTCCCTCAGCTGCGGCCCGAGGACGGGCGGTGGATCGGTACGGGCGGCTGGTGGACGACGGTGCGGCGCCGGGGCCGTGGACTCGGGTCCCGACCCCGACCACGGTACGCCCGAGTCAGGGGCGCAGGAGATCCCGCAGGCGCGCCTCCAGCAGCGCACCGTGCAGCTGCGCGGAGAGGGCGGCCAGCTCCCGCAGCTTCTCGGTGGCCCGGTTGCGGGCCTCCTCGGAGCGCGCCCGCAGCACCGGCGCGACCAGCTGCTCGACCAGCCCGGCCTCCCGCTCGGCGCCGTTCTGGTAGACGCGCAGGTGCCGCGGCTCGATGCCGTGCCGGGCCAGCCCCGCCGCCGCCCGCGCGATCGGCAGGTCGGTCGCCGGGTGCCGGCCGTCGGCGTCGGGGGTCAGCAGCCCGAACTGCACGCAGTCGGCCAGCTGCCCGGCCTCCAGGCCGGACGCCCGGGCGAACTGCTCGCTGGTCAGGCTGCTGGTGTCCGCCTCCTCCTCCGGCGGCGGCGCGGCCGGCGGCGCGCTGCCGGGCAGCGGCTCGCCCCGGTCGAGCGCCGCGAGGTGCTCCTTGATGACCCGCAGCGGCAGGTACTGGTCGCGCTGGGCGGCCAGCACGTACCGCAGCCGGGCCACGTCGGCCGAGGAGAACTTCCGGTAGCCCGACGGCGTGCGCTGCGGGTGCACCAGGTCCTCGGACTCGAGGTAGCGGATCTTGCTGATCGTGACGTCGGGGAAGTCCTCCCGGAGGACGGTCAGCACCTCGCCGATGGTGAGGCGCGGCGTGTGCCGGCCGTCGGGCTCCCCGGATGCGTCGGCACGCGAGGGCACCGCGGTCACGCCGCCGTCCGTGCCGTCGGCGCCGTCCCCCCGGCTGCGCGCCGGGTCACGAGCGCTCCTCGCCGGCGCTCGTCGCGCTCGTGCCCGGTGGTGCTGCGCACATGCGTGACCTCGCGAGCCCGGTCACGCGCCGGCGGGCTCGCCCGTGCGCGGACCGGTCAGGTAGACGAGGCGGAACTTGCCGATCTGCACCTCGTCGCCCCCGGCCAGCGTCGCGACGTCGACCGGCTCGCGGTTGACGTAGGTGCCGTTGAGGCTGCCGACGTCGTGCACCGAGAAGCCGCCGCCCTCACGGTGGAACTCCACGTGCCGGCGGCTGACGGTGACGTCGTCGAGGAAGATGTCGCTGTCGGGGTGCCGGCCCGCGGTGGTGACGTCCTGGTCGAGCAGGAAGCGGCTGCCGGCGTTCGGGCCGCGCTTGACGACCAGCAGCGCCGAGCCCGCGGGCAGCGACTCGACCGCGCCGGCGTGGGCGTCGGCCTCGGTGACCTCGGGGGTCTCCGCGGAGTCCTCGCCACCCACCTTGGGGATGACGCTGGTGGACTCGCCGATCCGCTCCTGGGACAGCGCCGCGCCGCACTGCGCGCAGAAGCGACTGCCCTCGGGGTTGTTGTGGCCACAACGAGTGCAGTGCACGTCTGTCTCCTCCGGTGCAGGGGTGGCACCGCCGCGGACCTGGGGTCTGGCCGCGGGCGGCCGGCGGACGACGGGCCGGACAGCCCGTCGCGGGTCGGTCGCCGCGTCGAGCACGGCGGGCCGTGGGTCATGGAACCAGCGGCCGACCCGAGGGTCAACCGAACGTACAGGGTGAGGCTCAGCGGTCGCTCAGCGGCCTCCGCGGCGCCCCGATCGGCAGCATAGTGATCGCCGCCGGGGCCGGGGGGACCGCTGCCGTGGCCCGGAGCGCCGGTCAGCTCGCCTCGACCAGCGCCTGGTAGGCGGCGGCGTCCATCAGGTCCGCGGTGGGGTCGCCGCCGTCCCCGGCGACGCTGATCTCGACGAGCCAGCCGGCCCCGTAGGGGTCGGCGTTGATGGTCTCGGGGGCGCTGGTGAGGGCCTCGTTGACCGCGGTCACGACGCCGGTGACCGGCGCGTAGACGTCGGAGACCGACTTGGTCGACTCCACCTCGCCCATGGGGGCGCCGGGCGCGACCTCGGCGCCGACCTCGGGCAGCTGCACGAAGACGATGTCACCCAGGGCGTCCTGGGCGTGGTCGGTGATGCCGACCCGCACGACGGCGCCCTCGCCCCCACCCGGCTGCAGCAGCGCCCACTCGTGCTGCTCGGTGTAGCGGCGGTCGTCGGGCGTGGTCATGCGGCGGCTCCTCGTCGGTGAGGTCGGGTGCGGTGGTGCGGGCGGCGCGGCGTCATCCGCCGTCGTCGGTGTCGGGGCGAGCGTATTGAGGGCGGTCGAGCTGCCGCAACGCGTCCACGACGACGGTCCCGGACTGCTCGATGTCGACGCTGCCGCCCTGCCGGCCGACCCGGTCGACGACGCCGCCGGGGATGTTCATCGCCGTCTCCAGGTCCTGCGCCGAGCCGATGACCCGGATCTCGTAGGGGCTGTCGACCTCGACGCCGTCGATCCGCAGCGCGCCGGGCTCGCCGGTGACCGCCGTCGACACCCCGACGCGGACGCCGTCGATCTGCATCGTCTCCGCGCCGGCGCCGCGCAGCTCCTGGACGGCGTCGAGCAGGTCGGCGACCCGCACCCGGCCCTCGGGGTCCCGGATGGTCATGACCAGTCCCGGGCCCTGGGCGGCGACGGTGCCGTTGAGGATGCCGAGGGCCTCGGCGCGCTCCTGGGCCTCCTGCAGGGCGGCCTCGGACTGGCTGTCGTCGTTGGTGAGCTCCCGCAGCGCCGTGCGCTGGTCGGCGATCTGCTCGCGCAGCCGGTCCTCGCGGGCGTCGAGGTCGTCGAGGATGCGGACGAGGTCCTCCTCGCGGAGGGTCGAGTAGTCCTCCCCCGTCCCCGTGGTGCGCACCTGGACGGCGAAGGCGAAGCCGAGCAGCAGGGTGAGGACCCCGATGAGCGCCGCGGCCAGCGGGTCCCGCCGGCGCCGCGGCCTCCCGGGGCGCTGCTGCGCCAGCTCCGGGGGCGGCGCGGGCCGGTCGCCGGCGTCCGCGGCGGGCGCGGGGGCGTCCTGCACGGGGGCGTCCTGCTCGGAGGTGTCCAGGTCGGCGTCCAGGTCGGGGGCGTCGTCCCCGGGGTGGACGTCGTCCTCCGGACGCCGGTCGGGCTCGGGGCGCGGCTGGTCGCTCATGCCCGGAACACGTGCCGGCGGATGGCCGCGGCGTTGCCGAAGATGCGGATGCCGAGGACGACGACCACCGCGGTGGACAGCTGCGCGCCCACGCCGAGCTGGTCGCCGAGGAACACCACGAGCGCGGCGACCACGACGTTGGACACGAACGAGATGACGAACACCTTGGCGTCGAAGATCCCGTCGAGGCGGGCGCGGAAGCCCCCGAAGACCGCGTCGAGGGCGGCGACCACGGCGATCGGCAGGTAGGGCTGCAGCCACAGCGGCACGGTGGGGTCGAACACCAGGCCGAGCACGATGCCGACGGCCAGGCCGAGGATCGGGATCACGGTCAGCCCCCCGGCGTGGGCTCGGGCGCCGCGTCGTCGGTGGGCACGGCGGGCGGCACCTCGGACACCGGGACGGCGGAACGGAGCTCGGGCGGGCTCCCGGCGGGAAGGGACAGCTCGTCCTCCTGGGCGAACTCGAAGCGCAGACCGTAGGTCTCGGAGATGACGGCCAGGGCGTTGACCTCGGGGCTGGCCAGGAAGCGGCTGCGCAGGGTCGCGGGGTCGCCGACGGCGCTGACCAGGTAGGGGTTGGTGACCGGCCGGAAGTCGACCAGGACCGCCTCGCCGGCGAAGCGGATCGCCGTCGTCGGGCCCAGCCGCTGGCCGTTGATGCCGACCGCCTCGGCGCCGGACGCCCACAGCGCGTTGACCACCAGTTGCAGGTCGCCGTCGCGCACCTGGCCGCGGGGGTCGGCCTCCGTCGTCCCGCCGACCGGGTCCTCGTCGGCGTCGGGCCCGGCGTCGGCGAGGGTGACCCGCAGGCCGGGGCCGCTGACCGGCAGCGCCCCGGCGGCCAGCTCGGCGTCCTGGACCCGGTCGCGGACCCGCTGCCCGACGGCGGTGGCGGCCAGCGCGTCGTCCCGGGCGGCGGCGACGTCGACGCGCAGCGACTCGAGGTCGGCGGCGAGCCGGTCGGTGGTCTCGGACTCCCCCTCGATCTCGGAGACCAGCGCCGAGCGCACCTCCTCGCGGCCCTGCGCGCCGGCGGCGGCCTGCTCGAAGGTGACCGCGGCCAGCAGCCCGGCGAGGGCCAGCACGAGGGCGACGGCGAGCTGCCCGCGGCGCCGCCGGGACGGCGGGACCTCCTCCCCCGCGGCGTGGGCCTCGCGGGCCCGCGCGGCCCGGGCGTAGGCGGGGTCCAGGGTCTCGGCCAGCACCTGGTCGAGCAGCGAGGCGCCCAGCGAGCGCGGCCCGCCGCCGCGCTGCACCGTCGTCACGGGGCCGCCCGCTCGGCGCGGACCAGCCCGGCGACCTGGACGACGTAGAAGACGCCGGCCAGCACGTACAGCGCCCCGCCCCACACGGTCAGCGCCCAGGCGACCGGCTGGAGCACGGCCGCGACCGGGCCCTCGCCGTCGGCGAGCAGCAGCAGCGGGAAGGCGTAGAGCAGGATGAAGGTGGCCGCCTTGCCCAGGTAGTGCACCTGCAGCGGCGGGTAGCCGTGGGCGCGCAGCAGCAGCAGCGCCAGCCCCAGCACCAGCTCGCGGCCGACCAGGACGGCGACCACCCACAGCGGGACGACGTCGCGCAGCACGAAGGCGACCAGCGTGGCGACGATGTAGAGCCGGTCGGCGGCCGGGTCGAGCAGCGCGCCCAGCCGGCTGGACTGCCCGAGGGAGCGGGCCAGCTTGCCGTCGAGCCAGTCGGTGGCGCCGGCGACCATGAGCACGACCACGGCCCAGCCGTCGGCGTGCGGCCCCAGCAGCAGCCAGAGGAACAGCGGGACGCCGAGCAGCCGCAGCACCGACAGCGCGTTGGGCACCGTCCACACCCGGTCGGGCAGCACGTTGCGGTCGGGCAGGGCCGGCACGCTCGCCCCCGTCCGGGCCGAGGCGGCGGCCGACGGCCCGTTCGACGACGTCACGACACCTCCGCACCCGCTGGACACCGGCCCCCGAGGCTAGTCGAAGGACCCCCGTCCCCTGCCCCGCTCGCAGGCTCGCGGCGAGCCTCCGGACGGGGGCCGCTAGGCGGGCACGGCGGTGAGCGACGCGGGCGCCGGCTCGTACCCCAGCGGACGCCGGGCGAAGCTGCCGGTGCCGTGGGAGACCGAGCGCAGCGCCCCCGCGTAGCCGAGCAGCTCGACCTCGGGGATCTCGGCGCGCACCGTCGTCCGGTCGCGCTCGGGGTCGGCGTCGCTGCCGGTGACCCGCGCCCGCCGTCCGGACAGGTCGCTCATCACCGCACCGACGTACTCCCCGGGCACCACGACCTCCACCTCGCACCAGGGCTCGAGCACCCGGGTGCCCGCGGCGGCCGCGGCCTCGCGGACGGCGAGCGCGCCGGCGGCCTGGAACGCCGCGTCCGAGGAGTCCACGGAGTGCGCCTTGCCGTCGACGAGGGTGAAGCGGGCGTCGACGATCGGCCGGTCGCCGTTGACGCCCTTCTCCGCCTGCGCGCGGACGCCCTTCTCCACGCTGCCGTGGTACTGGCTGGGCACCGTGCCGCCGACGATGCGCTGCTCGAACACGATGCCGGTGCCCGGCTCGCCCGGCTCCGCCTCGACGACCACGATGGCGTACTGGCCGTGCCCGCCGGACTGCTTGACCAGCCGGCCGGTGACCCGCGCCGACCCGGCCAGGGTCTCCACCATCGGCACCCGCACCGGGACGGTGTTCACCGCGACGCCGTGCCGGGTGCGCAGCCGTTCCAGCAGCACCTCCGCGTGCGCCTCCCCGACGCACCACAGCAGCAGCTGCCCGGTGTCGGGACGGCGCTCGAGGCGGACCGTCGGGTCCTCGGCGACCAGCCGGGCCAGGGCGGTGGCCAGCCGGTCCTCGTCGGCCCGGGACGCCGCCTCGACGGCGACCGGCAGCTGGGGCGTGGGCAGGTCCCACGCGGGGACCAGGCGCGGGTCCTCGGGCGAGGAGAGGGTGTCCCCGGTCTCGGCCGCGGTGAGCCGGGCGACGGCGCAGATGTCGCCGGCCGGGCAGGCGGCGACCGGGCGGAGGGTCGCGCCCAGCGGCGAGCTCACCGCGCCGATCCGCTCGTCCACGTCGTGGTCGGGGTGCCCGCGGTCGGCCATGCCGTGCCCGGAGACGTGCACCGCGGTGTCCGGGCGCAGGGTGCCGGAGAAGACGCGGACCAGGGAGACCCGGCCGAGGTAGGGGTCGGTCGTCGTCTTGACCACCTCGGCGACCAGCGGGCCGTCGGGGTCGCAGGACAGCGGGGGCGCCGGCGAGCCGTCGGGGCGGGTCACCGGCGGGCAGCCGTGCTCCATCGGGCACGGGAAGCCGTTGACCAGCAGGTAGAGCAGCGAGTCCATGCCGATGCCCTGCAGCGGGGCCGCGCAGAGCACGGGGTGGAAGTGGCCGCGCGCGACCGCGGTCTCCAGGTCGTTCATCAGGTCGCCCTGGACCAGCTCGTCGCCGGCGAGGTAGCGCTCCATCAGCGCCTCGTCCTCGCTCTCGCCGATGATGCCCTCGATCAGCTCGCTGCGCAGACGGTCGGCGTCCGGGGCCTCGGCACCGGGTTGCAGCAGGTTGACCAGCCCGGAGACGCTGCCGTCCGGACCGCGGTCGACGAGGTGGACCGGGTAGACCCCCGCGCCGAGCATCGTCTGGCACAGCCGGACGGTCTCCTCGACGTCGGCGCGGGCGCGGTCCAGCTGGGTGACGACCACCGCGCGCGGCATGCCGACCGCCGCGCACTCCTCCCACAGCTGCACGGTGCCCGCGTCGACGCCGTTCACCGCGGAGACGACGAACAGCGCGGCGTCGGCCGCGCGCAGCCCGGCCCGCAGCTCCCCGACGAAGTCCGGGGAGCCGGGGGTGTCCAGCAGGGTGATGCGGTGCCCGTCGTGCTCGACGGTGGCCACGCCGAGCGACACCGAGCGCTGCTGGCGGACCTCCACCTCCTCGCTGTCGAGGCAGGCGGTGCCGTCCTCGACCCGGCCGGCACGGGTCAGCGCGCCGCTGGCGACCAGCAGCGCCTCGGCGAGAGTTGTCTTGCCCGCGGCCGCGTGGCCCACCAGGGCCACGTTCCGGACCTTGTCGGCCGGCCGCGGGCCGGGTGCGGCGACGGTCTCCTTGGCCACGCCGCTCAGCCGTTCGCCGGCTCGGGGACGACGGCGCAGGTGCCCGCCGGGTAGAAGACGCCGGTGTGCCCGTCGGGGTCCCACCGGACGACGTAGGGCGGCCCTCCCCCCTCCCCGCGGACCTCGAGCACCCTGCCGGTGCGCTCGGGCTCTCCCTGGTGGGTGGAGTGGACGACGATCCGGTCCCCGACGCGTGCTTCCACGACGACCTCCTGGCGGCTGTCCCGTTCCTGTGTGGTGTGGCTCACAGCCTGCTCCCGGGGACGGGGCCGATCAAGGGAGTCGCGGCCCGTCCTGCGCGTCGACGGCGGCAGTGTGGGCGGCGATCGCACCGGCCAGCGGCTCCACCACCGCGGCGGGCAGCGCGTGGCCCATCCCGGGGATCGTCACCAGGCGCGCCGAGCCGATGACCGCGGCCAGGTGGGCGGCATGCGGCGGCGGGTTGACCGGGTCCTCGGGCGCCTCGACGACCAGGGTGGGCACCCGGACGGCGGCCAGCTCGGCCCCGCGGTCGAGCCCGGCCGGGTCGGCGAGGGCGTGCGCGACGGGGCTGCGGGCGCTGCCGCTGTGCGCGACCACGCGCTCCTCGAGCGCGCGGAACTCGGCGGGGTCGAAGGGGACGCCGTCCCCGTTGAGCAGCCGCCAGTGCTCCACCCGCCAGGCGAGCTCGGCCTCGGGGTCGCGCTCCTCCCCCATCGAGGCCCAGTACCCGAGGACGTGCGGAGCGGGGCCGGGCAGGTCGCTGTCCCCCGCCACGTCGGCCAGTCCGCTGCCGAGCGCGGACGTGGCGAGGACGGTGGCGCTGCGCAGCCGGTCGGGGTGGTCCAGCAGCAGCAGCTGCACGAGCGTGCCGCCCATCGACATGCCGACGACGTGCGCCCGGTCGATGCCGAGCCCGTCGAGCAGGCGGACGGCGTCGGTGGCGAGGTCCCGGACCGCGTACGGCGCGACCGCGTACGCGCGGGTGGAGCGGCCGGTGTCGCGGTGGTCGTACCGGACCACCCGGTGCTGCCGCGCCAGGCGGTCGACCAGCGCCTCGGGCCAGACCAGGCCGCTGGCGTTGGCGCCCATCACGAGCAGCAGCGGCGGAGCGGCCGGGTCGCCGCGCTCCTCGGCCCACAGCTCGACGCCCGGCGCCACGGGGATGCGGTGCTGCACGGACAGCAGCCTGGCGCGGGCGCCCGGCCCCCGTCGACCGCGTTGCGGGGCCGGCGCCCATGCTGGACGCATGACGAGCCCCCAGCACGCGGCCGGCCGGGACCAGGAGAGCGAGCTCGCCCACGCCGTCCCGCGGGCGGCCGCCGACGGGCCACCGCCGTGGGTGGCCGTCTGCGGGGCCCCGGTCGCCGTCGTCCAGGGCAGCTGGGCGGGGCGGCGCGGTCTGGGCTCGGCGTCGCCCTGCCCGGAGTGCGCCCGACTCGCGGCGAGCTGACCCTCCCCCTGCGCCGGTGCGGCTCCTCCGGATCCGGCGAGGTCAGCCGGTGAGTTGGGGATAACGGTCGATGGTGTCACGCCGGTGGGCGGTCCTGGCTCGTCGTCCCGGGGCCGGACCGGTCGGTGGACGACGGGCGCCGGCGCACGGACGGGCGTTCGTCACCGGCCGACCCGGCGGCGTGGCGGGGGTCCGGACGAGCCGGCGCGGGGTTGCCTGCGCCGGTCGGACCGGTGTGCACTGACGGCGGCCCGCCCCGGGCCCCACCGGGCGGGCTCCCCCTGTGTGCGGAGGAGACCGGACGTGACGCGGCGGGCGAGACGCGGCCTCCAGGAGGAGCTGCTCCACCACCTGCAGCCACCCGTGCCCCGGCGCAGGGAGCTGCTCAGCGAGCGGGTGGCGCCCACGCTGGCCGGCATCGGCGACGCGATGGCCGGCCGGGCGGCGGACGAGGTCCTCGCCGCGCTGGACGCCGCCATCCGGGAGGCGGGCGGAACCCCGGACCCGGCGGCGCTGCGTGAGTTCGCCGCCCGCATCGAGGCCGGCGAGAACCCCTTCAGCTGAGGGAGGGCCCCCTCCGGGAGGGGGCCGGGCTTCAGGAGGCGCGGAAGAGGTCGCGCCGGGCCTGGCGGACGAGGACGTCGGCGGTGGCGCTGTCGGCGTCCCCGCGGCCGGCGATCAGGGCGGCGAGGTCGTCCCGGTCGCTGACGGTGGCGTAGTCGGCGAGCTCGCGCTCCAGGGCGCGGCGAGCGCGCCGCTCGTCCCGGCGGCGGCGCAGCGAGGCCAGGAACCCGAGGTCCGGCGTGGTGGCGGCGATGGCGAAGGCGGTGCCCTGCATGACGGTCTCCGTGGGATCGGTGGGTGTCTCCTCTCCCATGGTCGGCCGGATGCCTTGGCAATTCTCGCCGCTCCGCTGTGAGTGTCCCCACCACGAGTCGGCAGATGTGGCCGTCACCACGGCTCCCCCCGGCGCCATCGCGGCACAGGTCGTGCCGAAACGCCGCTGCACGGGCAGGGTCGCGTCAGCGGCCGACGAGCGTGGTCTCGAAGTCGTAGCGCGAGGCGCGGTAGACGTGCCGGCCGTACTCGACGGCCACGCCCTGGTCGTCGAAGGCGGTGCGCTGCATGGTCAGCAGCGCCGACCGCGGCGGCTCCTCGAGCAGCCGGGCCTCCTCGGCCCGGGCCAGCCGCGCGCCGATGCGCTGGTGGGCCACCCGCAGGTGCACGCCCTGGGCCCGCAGGTACTGGTAGAGCCCGCGCTCGGTCAGCTCCTCGACGGTCGGCTCGAACCGGCCCGGCAGGTGGTTGGCGAGCAGCGCCAGCGGCTCCCCGCGCGAACGGCGCAGCCGCCGCACGACGACGATCTCGTCGCCCTCGGCCACGTCGAGCTCCTCGGCCACGTCGGCCGGGGCCGCGATCCGCTCCAGGGACAGCACCTCCGTGGTCGGCGCCTCCCCGGACCGGGAGAGGTCGTCGTAGAGGCTGGTCAGCTCCACGGAGCGGCGCACGTGCGGCTGGATCACCTGGGTGCCCACCCCGCGCTTGCGGACCACGAGCCCCTTGTCGACCAGCTCCTGCACCGCCCGTCGCACGGTGGGCCGCGACAACCCGTAGCGCTGGGCCAGCAGGACCTCGTTCTCCAGGCGGGAGCCGGCCGGCAGGTCGCCCCCCGCGATGGCGCCCTCGATGGCCTGGGCCAGCTGGAAGTACAGCGGCGTGGGACTGGATCGGTCCAGGTCGACCATCAGCACGGGGCCCTCCTCCGGTGCGGCGCCACGGGGCTCGGCCGGCGACTCGGCAGCTCCGCGGACCGATGATCGCACCTCTGCACGTCCTGTTGTCCTCACCTCATCGGGGGGCGACCGACAACCGGACGTCCTGTTGGCTTTATGTCCTTACAAAGTCTTGACACGTTGCTGTGTCGCGGAGCACAGTCCCAGGGGCAGGCGGACGACGAGCAGGGGGACGGAGCACCGTGGCAGACACCCTGGAGATGGTGGTGATGGGCCGCAGCGGGGTGGATGTCTACCCGCTGCAGGTCGGCGTCGGGCTGGAGGACGTCGAGACGTTCGGGAAGTTCCTCGGGGGCAGCGCGGCGAACGTCGCGGTCGCCGCGGCCCGGCTCGGCCACTCCAGCGCCCTCGTGACCGGGGTGGGCGACGACCCGTTCGGCCGTTTCGTCCGCCGGGCGCTGCGCGACCTCGGCGTCGACGACCGGTTCGTGGTGGTCGACCCCGCGCACCCCACGCCGGTCACCTTCTGCGAGATCTTCCCGCCGGACGACTTCCCGCTGTACTTCTACCGCCGGCCCGTCGCGCCGGACCTGCAGATCCGCCCGGAGGACCTCGACCTCGGGGCCATCCGCGACGCCGGGCTGTTCTGGACGACGGTCACCGGGCTGTCCGAGGAGCCCAGCCGGTCGGCCCACCACGCGGCGTGGGAGGCCCGGGGTCGCCGCCGGCACACCGTGCTCGACCTCGACTACCGGCCGATGTTCTGGGCCTCGCCGGAGGAGGCCACCGCCGAGGTACGGGCGGCCCTCCCCCACGTGACCGTCGCCGTCGGCAACCGCGAGGAGTGCGAGGTCGCCGTCGGCGAGACCGACCCCGACCGCGCCGCCGACGCGCTGCTCGACGCCGGGGTGGAGCTCGCCATCGTCAAGCAGGGCCCGCGCGGCGTCCTCGGCAGGACGCGCACGGAGCGGGTCGTCGTCCCGCCCACCCCGGTCGAGGTGGTCAACGGCCTCGGCGCGGGCGACGCGTTCGGCGGCTCGCTCGCGCACGGCCTGCTCGCCGGGCTGCCGCTGGAGCAGCTGCTGCGCAACGCCAACGCCGCCGGGGCGATCGTCGCCTCCCGGCTGGAGTGCTCCACCGCGATGCCCACCGCCGCCGAGATCGAGCAGCACGTCACCGCGTCCCTGGAGGGCACCCGTGTCTGACACCGCACTGTCCCCCACCGAGGCCCCCGCCCCCGACACCCGCGGTCCCCGCCCGGTGTGCACCACCTACGCCGAGGTCACCGAGCTGCGCAGCCGGGACCCGCAGGCCATCCGCCGGGCGCTGGCCGCCCGCCGCCGGCGGCCGGCCTTCCTGCCCGAGGACGGCCGGCTCATGCTGGTCGCCGCCGACCACCCGGCCCGCGGGGCACTGTCGGCCCAGGGCCGGCCCTCGGCGATGAACAGCCGCACCGAGATGCTCGACCGGCTGCGCACCGCACTGGCCCGCCCGGGCGTGGACGGCCTGCTGGCCACCGCCGACATCGCCGAGGACCTGCTGCTGCTCGGCGCGCTCGAGGACAAGGTCGTCGTGGCCTCGATGAACCGCGGCGGCCTGGCCGGCGCCAGCTTCGAGCTCGACGACCGGATGACCGGCTACGACGTCGCCGGCGTGGTCGAGGCCCGCTTCGACGCCGCCAAGATGCTCAACCGGATCGACCTCGACGACCCCGGCACGGTGCGGATGCTCGAGACCGCCGGACGCGCGGTCACCGACCTGGCCCGCGCCGGCGTCGTCGCGATGCTCGAGCCGTTCCTGTCCCGGCGGGTGGACGGCCGGGTCACCAACGACCTGAGCCCGGACGCGGTCATCAAGTCGGTGCACATCGCGCAGGGCCTGGGCGCCACCTCGGCCTACACCTGGCTCAAGCTGCCGGTCGTCGCGGAGATGGAGCGGGTCATGGACGCCACGACCCTGCCCACGCTGCTGCTCGGCGGGGACCCCTCCCGCCGGCCCGAGGAGACCTACGCGCAGTGGCGCGCCGCCCTCGCCCTGCCGGCGGTGCGCGGCCTGGTCGTCGGCCGCACCCTCCTCTACCCGCCGGACGACGACGTCGCCTCCGCCGTGGACACCGCGGTGTCCCTCGTCCACTGAAGAAGGGCCCTCCTGCCCCCACCGCTCGCAGGCTCGCGGCGGGCCCCTGCAGGAGGGCCACCCGCGCCTCTCACCAGGAGCAGCTGATGACCGCGACCACTGCGTCGCAGCACCTGCCCGCCGGTACCGCCGCTGCGGGCCCGTACGCCCTCGAGGTGACCCCGGAGTCCGCCGGGTGGGGGCACTCGAGCCTCCGGGTGCTCGAGCTGCCCGCCGGCGGCAGCCACGACCTGGACACCGGCCCCGACGAGGTCCTCGTCGTCCCGCTGGAGGGCGGCCTGACCGTGACCTGCGACGACGAGGTGCTCACCCTCGCCGGGCGCAGCGGCGTCTTCGCCGGGCCGACCGACTTCGCCTACCTCCCGCTCGGGGCCTCGGCGACCCTGTCCAGCCGCGGTGGGGGGCGGTTCGCCCTGTGCGGCGCCCGCGCCCGCCGGCGGCTGCCGGTGCGCTACGGCCCGGCCGCCGACGTGCCGGTCGAGCTGCGCGGCGCCGGCCGGTGCAGCCGGCAGGTCAACAACTTCGCCACGGCCGGTGTCTTCGAGGCCGACTCGATCATCGCCTGCGAGGTGATCACCCCGGGCGGCAACTGGTCGTCCTACCCCCCGCACAAGCACGACGAGACGAGCGAGGTGGAGAGCGAGCTCGAGGAGATCTACTACTTCGAGGTCGCCCCCGGGCCGGAGGGCCAGCCGGGCCTGGCCTACCAGCGGGTCTACGGCACCCCCGACCGCCCGATCGACGTGCTGGCCGAGGTGCGCGACGGTGACGTGGTGCTCATCCCCCACGGCTGGCACGGCCCGTCGATCGCCGCCCCGGGTCACGACCTCTACTACCTCAACGTCATGGCCGGCCCCGGGGACGAGCGCGCCTGGCGGATCGTCGACGACCCCGCGCACACCTGGATCCGCGGCACCTGGGCCGACGAGCCGGTCGACCCCCGCCTCCCCCTGCACGCCCCCACCGGCACCGACGAGAACGGAGCCCCCCGACCGTGAGCGAGTACCCGCCCCCGGCACGCACCGAGACCGTGCGGCTGACCGTCTCCCAGGCCGTCGTCCGCTTCCTGGCGCAGCAGTACACCGAGCGCGACGGGCAGCGGCAGCGGCTGTTCGCCGGCTGCTTCGGCATCTTCGGGCACGGCAACGTCGCCGGGCTGGGCCAGGCGCTGCTGCAGGCCGAGATCGACGAGCCCGGTGCCCTCCCCTACGTGCTGGGCCGCAACGAGCAGGCCGTCGTGCACACCGCCGTCGCCTACGCCCGGGCCAGGGACCGGCTGCAGACCTGGGCGGTCTCCACGAGCGTCGGCCCCGGCTCGACCAACATGCTCACCGGCGCCGCGCTGGCGACCATCAACCGGCTGCCGGTGCTGCTGCTGCCGGCCGACACCTTCGCGACCCGCTCGGCCGGCCCGCTGCTGCAGGAGCTGGAACGGCCCGACAGCGGCGACGTGACCGTCAACGACGCCTTCCGGCCGGTGTCGCGCTACTTCGACCGCATCTGGCGGCCCGAGCAGCTGCCCGGCGCGCTGCTCGGCGCGATGCGGGTGCTCACCGACCCGGCCGAGACCGGCGCGGTCACCCTCTGCTTCCCGCAGGACGTGCAGGCCGAGGCCTTCGACTGGCCGGTCGAGCTGTTCGCCGAGCGCACCTGGCACGTGGGGCGGCCGCTGCCCGAGCGGGCCGCCCTGGAGCGGGCCGTCGAGGTGATCCGCTCCGCGCGCCGCCCGCTGGTCGTCGCCGGCGGCGGGGTCATCTACTCGCAGGCTTCCTCGGCGCTGGACGCGTTCGTCAGCGCCACCGGCATCCCGGTCGGGCAGACCCAGGCCGGCAAGGGCGCCCTGCCCTACGACCACCCGCAGTCGGTGGGCGCCATCGGCTCCACCGGGACGACGGCGGCCAACGCCCTGGCCCGCGAGGCCGACGTCGTCATCGGGATCGGCACCCGCTACCAGGACTTCACCACCGCCTCGCACACCGCCTTCAACGACCCCGGGGTGCGGTTCGTCAACGTCAACATCGGCTCGCTGGACGCCGTCAAGCACGCCGGCGTCGGCATCCAGGCCGACGCCCGGGAGACGCTGACCGCGCTGACCGAGGCGCTGGCCGGCTGGTCGGTCGACGACGCGTACCGCAGCCGCACCGCGGAGCTCGCCGCGGCGTGGGAGGCCACCGTCGAGGCCGCCTACCACCCCGAGGTGCCCAGCGCCGGCGAGGGCGGCCGGCTCACGCAGAACGAGGTCATCGGCATCGTCAACGAGGTCTCCGCCCCGCGGGACGTCGTCGTCTGCGCCGCCGGGTCGATGCCCGGCGACCTGCACAAGATGTGGCGGGTCCGCGACCGCAAGGGCTACCACGTCGAGTACGGCTACTCCTGCATGGGCTACGAGATCCCCGGCGGCATCGGCATCCGGATGGCCAGCCCCGACCGCGACGTCTTCGTGATGATCGGCGACGGCTCCTACCTGATGATGCCGACCGAGCTGGTCACCGCCGTCCAGGAGGGCGTCAAGATCGTCGTCGTCCTGGTGCAGAACCACGGCTTCGCCTCGATCGGCGCGCTGTCCGAGCAGCTGGGGTCCCAGCGCTTCGGCACCCGCTACCGCTACCGCTCGGCGTCCGGCCGGCTCGACGGCGACGTGCTGCCGGTCGACCTCGCCGCCAACGCCGCCAGCCTCGGCGTCGACGTACTCGTCGCCCAGGACGGGCCGAGCTTCGAGGCCGCGCTGCGCAAGGCCAAGGCCAGCGACCGGACGACGGTCGTGCACGTCGAGACCGACCCGCTGGTCGACGCCCCCTCCAGCGAGTCCTGGTGGGACGTGCCGGTCGGCGAGGTGTCCACGCTGCAGAGCACCCAGGACGCCCGCGCGGTCTACGACCGCTGGAAGGCCGTCCAGCGGCCCGCCTACCTCGCGCCGTCCGAGCGCGGCACCTCCCCGTCCTGATCCGCCCGCCCCCCTCCGGAAGAGAGAAGAGATGACCGTGCAGAACGCCGCGGCTGCCGACCAGACCAGCCGGCAGCCCAGCCGGATCAGGGTCGGGTCGGCACCCGACTCCTGGGGCGTCTGGTTCCCCGACGACCCGGCCCAGGTGCCGTGGCAGCGGTTCCTCGACGAGGTCAGCGCCTGCGGCTACGAGTGGATCGAGCTCGGCCCCTACGGCTACCTGCCCACCGACGCAGCACGGCTGTCCGACGAGCTGGCCGCCCGGGGCCTGCAGGTGTCCGCCGGCACCGTGTTCGAGCACCTGCACCGCCCCGACTCCTGGGACGCGGTGTGGAGCCAGGTCAAGGACGTCGCCGCGCTGACCCAGGCCATGGGCGGCACCCACGTGGTGGTCATCCCCGACACCTTCCGCGACCAGAAGACCGGCGCCGACGTCGAGTCCCGCGACCTCACCCCCGAGCAGTGGGAGGCCAAGACGACGGGGGTGACCCGGCTGGGCCGGGCGGTGCAGGAGGAGTACGGCCTGTCGATCGCCTTCCACCCGCACGCGGAGACGCACGTGGGCTGGCAGCGCGACATCGAGCGGTTCCTGGCCGACACCGACCCGCAGTACGTGCCGCTGTGCCTGGACACCGGGCACGTCAGCTACTACCGCGGCGACAACCTCGAGCTGATCGACAAGTACCCCGAGCGGATCGGCTACCTGCACCTCAAGCAGGTCGACCCGGCCGTCATCGACCGCGTCCTGGCCGAGGACATCACCTGGGCGGCCGCGGTGCCGATGGGCGCGATGACCGAGCCGCCGAACGGCGTCCCGGCCTACCCGCCGCTGTTCGAGGCGATCGAGGCGCACGGGCTCGACGTCTTCGCGATCGTCGAGCACGACCTGTACCCGTGCCCGCCGGACGTGCCCTTCCCCATCGCCCAGCGCACCCACCGCTACATCGGCAGCTGCGGTTTCCCGTCGCTGCAGATCGGTGCCCCCAAGACCGCCACCCCTGAGGAGGACCGGGCGTGACCACCGCCGAGACCCGCGCCGGGGCGCTCCCGGACCTCGCCGACGTCCCCGCCCGCGACCTGCGGGTCGCCGTCCTGGGCGTCGGGATGATGGGCGCCGACCACGTCGCCCGCCTTCACAGCCGCATCTCCGGCGGGCAGGTCGTCGCGGTCAGCGACGCCTACACGGAGAAGGCCGAGCACGTGGCCGCCACCGTGCCCGGCTGCCGGGTGATCGGCGACCCGCTGGCCGCCATCGCCGACGACGACGTCGACGCCGTCCTGATCGCCACTCCCGGCCAGTTCCACGAGGAGCAGGTGCTCGCCTGCATCGAGCGGGGCAAGCCGGTGCTGTGCGAGAAGCCGCTGACCATGGAGGCGGCCAGCTCGCTCGCCGTCGTGCGGGCCGAGGACGAGTACACCGCCCGCACCGGCCGCCGGCTGGTCCAGGTCGGCTTCATGCGCCGCTTCGACCCCGAGTACGCGGAGCTCAAGGCGCTGATCGACGCCGGCGGTCTCGGCGAGCCGCTGGTCGTGCACTGCGCCCACCGCAACGCCGCCGTCCCGCCGCACTTCACCAGCGAGATGATGGTCAACGACTCGGTGGTGCACGAGGTCGACGTCGCCCGGTTCCTCCTCGACGAGGAGATCACCGCGGTGACCGTGCTGCGGCCGCGGGCGACCCGGCACGCCGTGGCCGGCCAGTCCGACCCGCTGCTGGTGCTGTTCGAGACCACCGGCGGCCGGATGGTCGACGTCGAGTGCTTCGTCAGCACCGGCGTGGGCTACGAGGTGCGCACCGAGGTGGTCGGCGAGGACGGCAGCGCGATGATCGGCCTGGACGCCGGGCTGGTGCGCACGTCCGGCGGGCAGGCGGGGGCGACCCGGTCGACCGGCATCGCCCCGGACTTCCGGCAGCGCTTCGGCCGGGCCTACGACATCGAGCTGCAGCGCTGGGTGGACGCCGCCCGCCGCGGCGAGGTCGACGGCCCGGGCGCCTGGGACGGGTACGCCGCCCAGGCGGTGTGCGCCGCCGGCGTGGAGGCGCTGCGCTCCGGCCGGCGCACCGAGGTCCGGCTGGAGGAGCGCGGGGGTACGCGGTCATGAGGATCGCCCTCGACCCGCAGATGCTGCGCACCGTCCCGCTGCTGGAGCTGCCCGACGTCGTCGCCGGCATGGGTTACGAGTGGATCGAGCTCTCGCCCCGCGAGGACTTCATCCCGTTCTTCAAGCACCCGCGGGTGGACACCGCCACCGTCCGGGCGTTCAGGTCCCGGCTGGCCGACGCCGGCGTGGGCGTCACCTCGCTGCTGCCGGTCATGCGCTGGTCGGGCCCGGGCGAGGTGGAGCGCCAGGCCGCCGTCCGGTACTGGAAGCGGGCGATCGAGATCTGCGTCGAGCTCGGCGTGGACACGATGAACTCCGAGTTCAACGGCCGCCCCGAGGCACCGGAGCTCGCCGAGGCGATGTTCTGGCGGTCGATGGAGGAACTGCTGCCGGTGTTCGAGCGGGAGGGCGTCAAGCTCGCGCTCGAACCGCACCCGGACGACTTCATCGAGCTCGGCCTGCCGGCGCTCGACATGATCCGCGGCATCGACTCCCCGTGCGTGTCCTTCCTGTACTGCATGCCGCACACGTTCCACCAGGGCGACGACGCGGCCGGGATCATCGCGGACGCCGGCGAGCTGCTCACCCACGTGCACGTGGCCGACTCGATGGACCACCGGGCCTCCGACGGGCTCCGCTACATCACCAACCCGCCGGGCAACACCACCCGCGTCCACCAGCACATGGAGCTCGGGCGCGGCGACGTGGACGCCGACGCGACGTTCGCGGCGCTGGCGGGGATCGGCTTCGACGGCGTCCTGACCACCTGCGTCTTCGGCTGGGACGACCAGGCCCGCGAGTCCGGCATCCGCATGCTCGACGCGATCCGCCGGCTCGTCGGCAAGCACTTCCCCGCCGGGACGCTCCCCGACGCCGACGCGGCCGGACCCGACGCCGGCACCTCGCGGCCGAACTTCCCGCAGACCCCGGTGCCCGACGACACCGCCCCCTGAGAGAGGCCCACCATGCCCCCGCACATCCCGCACTGGATCGAGGGCGCCCGCCGCGAGGGCGCCAGTGGCCGCACCGGAGAGGTGACCGACTCGGCGACCGGTGAGGTCATCGGCGAGGTCGCGCTGGCCAGCGTCGAGGAGGTCGACACCGCGGTCGCCGCCGCCTCGGCCGCCTTCCCGGGCTGGCGCGACACCTCGCTGGCCAAGCGCACCGCGGTGCTGTTCCGCTTCCGCGAGCTGCTCAACGCCCGCAAGCCCGAGCTGGCCGCGATCATCACCGCCGAGCACGGCAAGGTCCTCGACGACGCCCTCGGCGAGGTCTCCCGCGGCCAGGAGGTCGTGGAGTACGCCTGCGGCGTGCCCTCGCTGGTCCGCGGCGGGTTCACCGAGAACGCCTCGACCAACGTCGACGTGCACTCGGTGCGCCAGCCGCTCGGGCCGGTCGCGATCATCAGCCCGTTCAACTTCCCGGCGATGGTGCCGATGTGGTTCTTCCCCATCGCGATCGCCACCGGCAACACCGTCGTCCTCAAGCCCAGCGAGCAGGACCCCTCGGCGTCGCTGTGGATGGCCGAGCTGTGGAAGGAGGCCGGGCTGCCCGACGGCGTCTTCAACGTCGTCCAGGGCGACAAGGTCGCCGTCGACCGGCTGCTGGAGCACCCCGACATCCAGTCGGTGTCCTTCGTCGGGTCCACCGCGATCGCCCAGTACGTCTACGAGACCGGCACGAGGGCCGGCAAGCGGGTGCAGGCCCTGGGCGGGGCGAAGAACCACATGGTCGTGCTGCCCGACGCCGACCTGGACCTCGCCGCCGACGCCGCGGTGAACTCCGGGTTCGGCTCGGCCGGCGAGCGGTGCATGGCGATCAGCGCGGTGGTCGCCGTCGGCGGGGTGGGCGACGACCTGGTCGCCCGCATCGCCGAGCGGACCCACACCCTGCGCACCGGCGACGGTCGCAAGGGCTGCGACATGGGCCCGCTGATCAGCAAGCGGCACCGCGACCGGGTCGAGTCCTACGTCGCCGCCGGTGAGGAGGAGGGCGCCAAGCTCGTCGTCGACGGCCGCCGGGTGCAGCCCGACGGTGCCGAGGACGGGTTCTGGCTCGGTCCGACCCTGATCGACCACGTCGAACCGGGCATGAGCGTCTACCGGGACGAGATCTTCGGCCCGGTGCTCTCGGTGCTGCGGGTGGACACCTACGAGCACGCCGTCGAGTTGATCAACCGCAACGAGTACGGCAACGGCACCGCCATCTTCACCAACGACGGCGGCGCCGCCCGGCGGTTCCAGCACGAGGTGCAGGTCGGGATGATCGGCATCAACGTGCCCATCCCGGTGCCGATGGCCTACTACTCCTTCGGCGGCTGGAAGAACAGCCTCTTCGGCGACACGCACGCCCACGGGGCCGAGGGCGTGCACTTCTTCACCCGGGGCAAGGTCATCACCAGCCGCTGGCTCGACCCCAGCCACGGCGGCCTGAACCTCGGCTTCCCGCAGAACGCCTAGTCCACGCACCGCACCGCGATCATGGCGCGGTGACCACCGTCCGGGCTCCCGGGGTGGTCACCGCGCCATGATCGTGTCTGGAGGGAGAGCCATGGCGGACCAGCGGTCGCACCCCCAGGTGGAGCTCGGCCAGCAGCTGTACCCGGTCCTCGAGCAGTGCCGGAAGCCGGAGGTGCTGTGGGCCGAGCTGGCCACCGGCACCTACGACTGGCTCGGCGTCCGGCGCAACGGCAAGTACGTCCTGGGACGGCCACGGCTGTCCGCCGTCGTCCCGGAGGAGCCGGTGCCGCCTCCGGACGACGCCCGGCACCCGCACCGCATCGAGTGCCTGGGCCCGCTGCAGCGGACGCCGCGGTGGGAGGCCCACCCGACACCCGAGGAGGCCAGGGAGGCCTTCCGGCGGATGGTGGCCGGCGACCCCGTCACGCCGCTGCAGAGCTCCGGCGTCTGGCGCGCGCGGCTGGTGCTCGACGGCCGGTCGGTGGAGGAGCGGCTCGTCGTCCGCCCCTTCCCCCGGGTGGTCTGACCGGCCCCGGACGCGCCGGCGCCCGCCACCCCCGGGGAGGACCGGGGGTGGCGGGCGCCGGCGGGGCCGGGGTGCTCAGCCGCCCCGGACGCCGGCCGGGGCCTCGTGGACGAGGTGCGCGGCGTCGTGCGTCCGGAAGTCGTCCTCGAGCTCCTCGAGCGTGCGGCCGCGGGTCTCGGGGGCGAACTTCTTGGCGAAGAGCCACGAACCGACGTTGATCAGCGCGAAGAGCCCGAAGGTCGGGGTCGCGCCCAGCGCGGCGACCAGCGGCGGGAACGCGAAGGAGATCGCCGCGTTCACCGTCCAGAGCACGAACACCGCGATCCCCATCGCGAAGCCCCGGATCGTCATCGGGAAGATCTCGGAGAGCAGCAGCCACACCAGCGTGCCGATGAACGTTTGCACGAAGAAGACGACCAGCAGCATCGCCGCCAGGATCAGATAGCTCCGGAACGCCGACTCGGGGAGCAGGAACGACAGGGCGAGGACGGCGTGCCCGGCCGCGACCCCCGTGAACCCGGTGAGCAGCAGCGGTCGGCGGTTGTGCCGCCCGATGAGGACGATGCCCAGGATGGTCCCGATGATCGCCACGACCCCGACGGTGATGGTCAGGATCAGCGATGCGCTCGCCCCGAGGCCGGTCGACTCGAGGATGGTCGGCGCGTAGTAGTTCACCGTGTTGATGCCGGTCGCCTGCTGGATGGTGGCCAGGCCGCAGCCGATCCACAGGATCCGGCGCATCCACGGGTAGGCCCGCAGGTCGCGCATGGCCGCGCCCTTGTCCTCGCTGACGTCACGCTGGGCGTGCGAGGCGATGATGGTGTACTCCTCGGCCGCCTCCGCCGGGGCACGGCCGAGCTCGAGGACGCGCCGGCTCTGGTCGAGCCGCCCGCGCACGGCGTACCAGCGGGGCGAGTCCGGGAGGAAGAACATCCCGACGAACAGGGCCACCGCGGGGACCGTCGCGACGCCGAGCATCCACCGCCAGACGTGCGGGTCGTGGATGATCGCGTCCAGCAGCGCGTTCATGGCGAAGGCGAGGAACTGGCCGGTCACGATCATCAGCTCGTTGATCGTCACCATGCGCCCCCGCCGGTCGACGGGCGCCATCTCGGCCAGGTAGAGCGGGCAGGTCACCGCGGCGGCACCGACGCCGAAGCCGAGCAGGATCCGGCCGATGGTCATGACCACCACGTTGGGCGCGATCGCGCAGATCAGCGCACCGAACAGGAACAGCCCCGCGCAGACCAGCAGGCTGCCCTTGCGGCCGAGGGCGTCGGCGAGCTTGCCGCCGAGGAGGGCACCGAACGCGGCCCCCGGGAACAGCAGGGAGCTGACCACGACCGCCTCGCTGAGCGGGGTCAGGTTCAGGTCCTCGCCCATGTACAGCAGGGCACCGGAGATGACCCCGGTGTCGTAGCCGAACAGCAGGCCGCCGAGCGTGGAGATGACGGTCAGCTTGATGAGGAAACGGTTGTTCGCAGGTGAGCGCTGCGCACCGGCGGACGTCCCGCCGGAGTGGCCGCCGTGGGAGGAGTGCATCGCCGACATTGGCGCCTCTTCTCGGGATCAGGCCGGATACGGCCTGGGATGCGGAATGACTGACAGAGCGGTGGCACGCCCAGTTCCCGCCGTTCTTCGATCGGCGACGCTAAGCGGGCAGAATGGCGGGTTGCAAGACGCGTGCGTGTTCGGGATCGCACATTCGCGGGTGCATGTCGCACATCCCGGTTCAGGGCGCGCGACGCCGGAAGAGGACCCGGCGACGAGTGGTGGTCGGGCCCGAGCGCTCAGGAGCCGACGACATGAGCGACCACCCCCACCCGTTCCAGCGCGGCCTCGAGCCCGGCGGGTGGCCGGCGGTCGCAGACCACCGCCGTCAGCCGGTCCAGCGCCCCGGTGAGTGCCGGCGCGGAGGTCCCGAACACCTCGTGGGTGACGACGAGGACGACGTCGTCGGCGATCTCCATGAGCCGGCGCTGCACGCTGGCCTCCGCCGGCGACTGCGCGTACAGGCCGCGGGAGTCGACGGCGGCCGGCGACACGAAGAAGGTCCGTGCCCGCAGCTGGGCGAGCGCGGTCTCCGTCGTCGGCCCCACGAAGGCCGAACGGGCCGGGAGGTACTCGCCGCCCAGCGCGACCACCCGCCCCGCGCGCTCCCGGGTGAGGAACGCCAGCGCGGGCATCGAGTGGGTGATCACGCAGCCGGTGAAGGGCCCCGGCAGGGCCCGGGCGATCGCCACGCCCATCGGGCCAGCGTCGACGGCGACGGTGTCCCGGCTGCCGACCAGGCCGGCGGCGTGCTGCGCGACCCGCTCCTGGTCCTCGGTGTGCTCGGCCTCCGGGAACGCGGCCCGCCGCAGTTCGCGCGGAGCGAGGCTGGCCCCGCCGTGGACCAGCCGCACGCGGCCGGTCGTCTGCAGGTCGTGCAGGTCCCGCCGGATCGTCATCTGGGAGACCCTGAGCTGCCGGGCCAGGTCGGCGACGGACAGGAAGCCGACGGTCCGCAGCGTGGTCAGGATCCAGGCCCGCCGGTCGGGCGCCCCGCGGCGCGGTCCCGGGGCGGTCACGGCCCGACCCCCGGCTGCCCGTGCGGCGCGGTTCCCCCGCGGCGAGCCGGGGCGCCGCAGCCCCCTGCACCACCGAGGATGGACCGGTGACTCCCTGGCGCCGACGGGTCGGGCGACCCGTCCGAGGCCGCGCCGCCGCACTGGTCCTCCTGGTCCGCGGGCGGGGCCGCACGGCCGCCTTCCGTGCGGCCCGCATGACGGGGGCGACGGTCGCCGCCTTCCTCGTCGCACAGGCGGCCGGGCTGCACACCCCGCCGCCCCTGATCGCCGCGCTCACCGCCCTGCTGGTGGTGCAGGCCACGCTGAGCAGCACCCTGGTCAACGGTGTCCAGCGGGTGCTGAGCGTCGTGTCCGGAGTGGCCCTGGCGGTGCTGTTCGCCGCCGTCGTCGGGCTGACCTGGTGGAGCCTGGCGGCGCTGGTCGCGGCGTCGATCCTGGTCGGTCAGCTGCTCCGCCTGGGTCCGCACCTGGTGGAGGTCCCGATCAGCGCCATGCTGGTGCTCGGCGCGTCGGGCACGGAGTCCGTCGGCGCCGGCCGCGTGGTCGAGACGCTCATCGGGGCGGCCGTCGGCGTGCTGGTCAACGTGGTCTTCCCGCCGGCGGTGCAGACCCGGTACGCGACGCAGGCCCTGGAGAGGTTCGCCGACGAGATCGCGCGCCTCCTGCACGACGCGGCGTCGACTCTGCGCGCCGGCCCCGTGACGCCGGAGCAGTCGACCCGCTGGCTGGAGGACGCCCGCCGGCTCAACCGGCACGCCCCGCGGGTCGACCGGGCGCTGGCCCACGCCGAGGAGAGCCGCCGGCTCAACGTCCGCGCTCTGCGGGTCCCACCGGTGGGCGGGGGGACGCGGACCGGCCTGGACGCCCTCGAGCACGCCTCCGTGTCGCTGCGCACCCTGTTCCGGGCGATCGACGACGCCACGCGGGAACGCACCGGCGTCGAGGAGGACCCCGGGTACGCCGACATCGTCCGCCGCACCGTGGCGAGCCTCCTCGAACGCATGGGCACCGTGGTCCGCGAGTTCGGTCGCGTGCTGGTCACCGAGGCGCGCGACGACGCCGAGGGTGCCCGGGACGGCGGAGCAGTCCGGGACGGCACCGGAGCCGACCGGCTGGCCGGGGCCCTGGAGGCGCTGCGCAGCGGACGGGCGCTGATGCAGGACCTGCTGATCGGCGACCCGCGCAGCCACTCCGGTCTCTGGGAGCTCAACTCGACCCTGCTGGCGACCATCGACCGGATGGTGGACGAGATCGGCGCGGTCGACCGGTCGCCGGTGCGGCGGGCCGCCGACCCCTCCCGGGCGCGGCGCGCCGCCGTGACGGCGGGACAGCGCCTGCGCATCGCCCGGCGGTCGCCGGCCGGACAGGGCGCCGGGCCGCTGTCCCGGGGGGACGTCGGCTGAGCGGACGCCGCCCCCGGGGACGGTGCCGGACGTCGGCGCGCTCGACGGCGTCCGTGCAGACACGTGCTCCTCCGAGGGGACGGGACGGCGGGAACGGGAGGGCGGCCCCCGGCGGGGCACCGCCGCGAGCCTGCGAGGGGTGGGGAGGACGGGGTCCTCTGTCAGAGGTCGCCCTCGAGGAACTGGGCCCGTCCCAGACCGAAGGACCAGTCCTCGCGGGTGTTCGTGGCGACGGAGACGACCAGGTCGCTGGGCGCCAGTCCGGTGGCCTCCTCGAGCCGCCGCGCCAGGCCCGCGTACAGGGCCCGCTTCTGCTCCTCGGAGCGCCCCTGCTGGAACACCTGCAGGACCACGAGGTCGTCGGTGCGCTCGATGCCCAGTCCGGTGTCCTCGCAGATGAGCTGTCCTGGACGGTGCTCGGTGACCACCTGGTAGCGGTCCCCGGGCGGCGCGGCGAAGGCGTCCAGCACGACCTCCTGGACGGTGTCGGCGAGGAGGCGCAGCTCAGCGGCGGTGCGGCGTCCCTCGACGACGTCGATGCGGACCAGCGGCATGGCGGACCCTCCGTGGGTGGCAGGTGAGCCGGCGTGGCGGACGTCCGTGGCGAACGTCCGTGGCGAACGTCACCACGACTATGTCAGGACATTAGGACTTAGTCGAGAGGCGATCCGGACCGCGCGGTCCGCGCGCGCCTGGAGGCTCCGGTCGCCGCCGGGTGCTGGCCGGGGGGCCGACGCCCTAGACTCCGGGCCGGTCCGCCGCCGGGGGGAACACCCGCCGGGGTCCACCGCGGGACACGACGAGCCGGCGGCCGAGGAGGGTCCCGAGGCCCCCACCGGCCCGGCACGAGGGGGTGGCGCCATGGGAGCACACACGACCGGGAGGCACCGGGTCGTCGTCGTGGGGGGCGGCTTCGCCGGGCTCAACGTCACCCGCGCGCTCGACGGCGCCGACGTCGACGTGACACTGGTCGACCGGGCCAACCACCACCTCTTCCAACCGCTGCTGTACCAGGTGGCGACGGGCATCCTGCCCCCGGGGCTCATCGCGCCGGCGCTGCGCAGCGTGGTCAAGCGGGAGCGCAACGCCCGCGTGCTGCTGGCCGACGTGCAGGACCTCGACCTGGACCGCCGGGTGGTCGTCGCGCGGGCACCGGACGGACGGGAGCTCGACCTGCCGTACGACACCCTCGTCGTCGCGGCCGGGGCGACGCACTCCTACTTCGGCAAGGACCAGCTCGCCGAGTACGCGCCGGGCATGAAGACCATCGAGGACGCCCGGTACCTGCGCGACGGGATCCTGGCCAAGTTCGAGATGGCCGAGATCGCCACCGACCCCGCCGAGCGGGCGGAGTGGCTGACGTTCGTGGTGGTCGGGGCCGGGCCGACGGGCGTCGAGCTCGTCGGGCAGATCGCGGAGCTGGCCCACACGGTCCTGCCGCGGGACTACCGCTCCGCGGACACGCGCCAGGCGCGGATCATCCTGCTGGAGGGGGCCGGGGCCGTCCTGCCCCCCTTCGCGCCCAAGCTCCAGGCCTACACCCAGCGGCGCCTGGAGGAGATGGGTGTGGAGGTGCGGCTGAACACCCTGGCCGTCGACATGGACCACGAGTCCATCACGGTCGAGGGACCGGACGGGCGGGAGACGATCCGCACGCGCACCCGCATCTGGGCCGCCGGGGTCCAGGCGTCCCCGCTGGCCCGGCTGCTCGCCGAGGAGGCCGGCGTCGAGACCGACCGGGCCGGCCGGATCCCGGTGGGTCCCGACTGCACCGTGCCCGGCCATCCCGAGGTCTTCGCGATCGGCGACATGGCCTCGCTCGACAAGCTCCCCGGGGTGGCCCAGCCGGCCATCCAGGAGGGCAAGTACGTCGCCCGGGTCATCAAGGACCGGCTCGCCGGCCGGCAGACGCCGCCGTTCACGTACTTCGACAAGGGCACCATGGCCACGATCGGCTACCGCTCGGCGGTCGCCGACGCCTTCGGGGTGAAGGTGACCGGCTTCCCGGCCTACGTCATGTGGATCTTCATCCACGTGCTGTACCTGGTCGGCTGGGGCAACCGGCTCGGCGCCATCTACACGTGGGCCCGCGCGCTGTGGCTGTCCCACAACCGCGGCAACCGGATCATCGCCCTCGACACGGCGCGGCAGGAGGCGGACGCCGACCGCACCGTCCCGGTGCGACCGCCGGCGATCCTGCCCCGGGACACGCCTCCGGCCGCTCCCCCTGCACCAGCTGCAGAGGCGGCCATCCCCAGCACCCCGCGAGAGGCCGGCAGCGCCTGACCGGGGCCGAAGGCGGCGGGGTCAGGCGGCCGGGGTAGCGGTGGCCGGGGTGTACGCGGCGCGGAAGCGGTCGAGCGCCACGGCCGAGTCGCCCGACGCCCAGCCCTCCAGGGCGACGACGCCGTCGTAGCCGAGCCGCGCCAGGGCGGCGGCGACCGCCGAGTGGGAGATCTCGCCCGTGCCCGGCTCGCACCGGCCGGGGACGTCGGCCACCTGGACCTCCCCCACCAGCGGCAGCGCCCGCTGCACCAGCTCGACCAGGTTCCCCTCGCCGATCTGGGCGTGGTACAGGTCGAGGTTGAGCCGCAGGTGCGGGCTGCCCACCGCCTCCACCAGCGCGATCGTGTCGGCGGCGCGGGCGAACGGCGTGCCCGGGTGGTCGACGGCGGTGTTGAGGTTCTCCAGGGTGAAGACCCGCCCGGCCCGCTCCCCCAGCGCGGCCAGCCGCTCCAGCGTGCGGGCGGCGGCGAGCCACATCGCCGGGGTCACCACCTCGGTGGGGACGACGGGCAGGCCCCGGCCGTCGAGGCCGGTCCCGTGCACGTTCAGCCGCGGGCAGTCCAGCCGCTCGGCGACGGCGAGGGACTGCTCGGCCGTGCGCAGCAGCTCCGCGGCGCCGTCGGGGTCGGCCAGGGTGCCGGTGACGTAGCCGGTCATCGAGGAGAAGGTCGCGCCGCTGGCGGCCAGCCCGTCGACGTCCTTCGCCGTCCAGTCCCAGATCTCGACCTCGAAGCCGAGGTCGGCGATCCGCCGCACCCGCTCGGCGAACGGCAGGTCGAGGAAGAGCATCTCCGCCGAGGCGGCCAGGCGGTACGTCACTTCTGCACCTCGTCGATCCGCACCGGGCGGCCGGTGCGCACCGACTCCGCGGCCGCGAGCGCGATGGCCAGCGCGGCGCGGGCGTCCTCCCCGGTCACCGGGGCCGGGGTACCGGCGCGGACGGCCTCGACGAAGGCGGCCAGCTCGGCGGTGTACGCGCCGGGGAACAGCTCCTGGTCGCCCCGGACCGTCTCGACCAGCCGGCCGGCGGGCCCGGAGAAGGCCAGGCCGGTGCGCCTCCCGTCGCCCATGGTCGCCATGCCGCCGGAGCCGAGCACCTCGCCGCGGACGTCGTAGCCGTAGGACGCCTCGAAGCACGCCTCGGCCACCGCCATCGCGCCGTCGTCGAAGCGGACCGTGACCACCGCGGTGTCCAGCAGGCCGCGGTCCCGCCAGCCCGGTTCGACCAGCGCGTCGGCCGCGGCGTACACCTCGACCGCCTCGGCGCCGGGGTGCAGGAAGCGCAGGGTGTCGAAGTCGTGGATGAGCGTCTCGAGGAAGATCGTGTCCGGCAGCACGCGCGCGGGGTCGAAGCCGCCGGGGTCGCGGGTGAGCGAACGCAGCAGCCGCGGGGTGCCCAGCGTGCCGGCGTCCAGCAGCGCGCGGGCGCCCCGCCAGTCGGCGGCGAACCGGCGGTTGAACCCGACCTGCAGGACCACGCCCGCGGCGCGGGCCGCGTCGATCGCGCGGTCGGCGTCCGGGAGGGTGACCGCCATCGGCTTCTCGCAGAAGACGTGCCTCCCGGCGCCCGCGGCGGCCACCACCAGGTCGGCGTGCGACCGGGCCGGCGCGGCGATGACGACCGCGTCGACGTCGGGGTCGTCCCACAGCTGCGCCACGTCGGTGTACGCCCGGCCGGCACCGAGCGCGCCGGTCAGCCGTTCAGCGGCACCCGGTGCGGGGTCGGCCACGGCGGCCAGGCGCGCGTGCGGGAGCCGCAGGGCGAGCGTCTCCGCGTGGAAGGCGCCCATCCGGCCCGACCCGACCAGGGCCACCCCCACGGTCCCGTTCGTCATGCCGACTCCTTCTCTAGAACGTTCTAGGCCGACATCAGGGTGCTGCCGGTCATCCTGCCCCGTCAAGGGAAGGCGGCTATAACGTTCTAGCCGTCGGGCTACGCTCGACCGGTGACGCAGACGGGCCCCGACCGGAGGCCGACACTGGCCGACGTCGCCGCCCGCGCCGGCGTCTCCACCGCCCTCGTGTCGATCGTCATGCGCGACGCACCCGGAGCAAGCGCCGCGACGCGGGAGCGGGTGCGCCGGGCCGCGGACGCGATCGGCTACCGACCCGACAGCCGCGCCCGCCTGCTGCGCAGCTCGCGCAGCCGGCTGCTCGGCGTCGTCTTCGGGGTCCAGCACGCCTTCCACGGCGACCTGCTGGCCGGGCTCTACGACGTCGCCGAGAAGGCCGGGTACGAGCTGGCGCTGAGCGCCGTCACGCCGGGACGCGGCGAGCAGCGAGCGGTGGACAGCCTGCTGCGGGACCGCTGCGAGGCGCTGGTGCTGCTCGGGCCCTCGTCGCCCACCGCGCACCTGACCGACCTCGCCACCCGCCTGCCCGTGGTGGTCGTCGCCCGGTCCGTGCGGTCCGCCGCGGTCGACGTCGTCCGGACCGCCGACGACGAGGGCCTGCACCTGGCGCTGGACCACCTGGTCGGGCTCGGCCACCGGAACGTGGTGCACGTCGACGGCGGTCGGGCACCGGGCGCCGCCGAGCGTCGGCGGGGCTACCGCGAGGCAGTCCGCCGGCACGGCCTCACCCCACGCGTCCTGCCCGGCGGGCTCACCGAGGACGACGGCGCCGCCGCGGCGCGCACCCTCCTGGCCGGGCCCCTGCCCGGTGCGGTCACGGTCTTCAACGACCGGTGTGCCCTGGGCCTGCTCGACGTCCTCCGCCGGGCGGGGCGCACCGTGCCCGGGGACGTGAGCGTGGTCGGGTACGACGACAGCCGGATCGCCCGGCTGTCGTCCGTCGACCTCACCTCCGTCGCCCAGGACGTCGAGCGGCTGACCGCGCTCGCCGTGCGGCGGGCCCTCGACCGGCTGGACGGGGTCCCCGTCGCGCAGCGCGAGCTCGTGGTCCCGCCCCGGCTCGTCGTCCGGAGCACCACCGCCCCGCCTCGCTGAAGCGGCCGTCCCCGCGGAAGTGGCCGCGCTGGGCGGTGACAGGGCCGACTACAGATCCAGGACCAGGCGGTCGTCCCGGGCGCGGGAGACGCAGATCATCATGCAGTCGTTCGCCTCCCTCTCCTCGTCGCTGAGGACCGAGTCCCGGTGGTCGGGCCTGCCTGCGAGGACGGCGGTCTCGCAGGTGCCGCACGTGCCCTCCGTGCAGGAGGACAGCACCCCGATCCCGGCCTCCTCGACGACCGACAGGATCGAGCGGTCCGGCGGCACGGTGAGGGTCAGCTCGCTCTGCTCGAGGACGACCTCGAACGCCTCCGACCGCACCGGCTCGGTCAACGGCCTGGCCGCGAACCGCTCGACGTGCAACGCACCGGCCGGCCAGGCGGCGCACCGCTGCTCGACGGCGGCCAGCAGCGGCTCCGGGCCGCAGCAGTACACGCGGGTGCCCGCCTGCGGCGTGCCCAGCAGCCCGTCGAGGTCGAGCAACCCGGTCTCGTCCTGCGGGCGGACGGTCACCCGGTCGCCGTACTCCGCCAGCTCGTCGAGGAAGGCCATCGAGGCCCGCCGCCGGCCGCCGTAGACGAGCCGCCAGTCCGCGCCGGCGGCCTCCGCGGCGCGGATCATCGGCAGGATCGGCGTGATGCCGATGCCGCCGGCGATGAACAGGTAGCGGGGCGAGTCGACCAGCGGGAAGTTGTTGCGCGGCCCGCGCACCCGCACCACGTCCCCGGGCCGCAGCCGCTCGTGGACGTGGGAGGAGGTGCCCCGGCTCTCCGGTTCCCGCAGGACGCCCACCCGCCACACGTGGTGGTCGGCCGGGTCCCCGCACAGCGAGTACTGCCGGGTGGGGGCCCCCTCCAGTGCGGGGTCGTCGAGCAGCAGGTCGACGTGCGCGCCCGGCTCCCACGGCGGCAGGGGGGTGTCGTCGAGCCGTCTCAGCGCCAGGGTGACCACTCCGTCGGCCACCTGGCGCTTGTCCTCGACGCGGACGTCGGCCTCGAACTCGCTGGCCACCACCGTCACCGACGTCGTCCGGTGCTGCACGGTCTCCACGTGCGCCGGGTGGCCGTTCCCCCGCCGGGCCCCCGGGGAGACGGCGAAGGACAGCGGCAGGCGGTCCCAGACGTACATGTTCGGCGTGGTCTTGTAGCGCCTCGGCGACCCGGCGAGCGTGTAGTCGCCCAGCACCGGGAGCGCCTCCTCCAGGGCGACCTTGGCCTCGAGCCGGGCGAGCGGAGCGCCGAGGCACCCGTGCCGGCCCTCTCCGAAGCCGAGGTGCCGCATCCGCCCCCGGGTCACGCCGAAGCGGTCGGGGTCGGGGAACTGGCGCTCGTCGCGGTTGGCCGCGCCGTAGACCAACACCACCCGGCCACCCTCGGGGATGGTCACCCCGTGCAGGGTGACCTCCCGCGAGGTGGTCCGGCCGACCAGCTGCAGCGGGCTCGAGTGGCGGATGGTCTCCTCGACGGCGTCCGGGATCAGCGACGGGTCCCGGCGGAGCAGCTCCCGCTGGTCGGGGTTCTCGGCGAGCAGCTTGAACAGGGAGCCGGTCAGCCCCGCGGTGCTCTCCACCCCGCCGAGGAAGAGCACCATCATCAGTCCGAGGACCTCCGACGCCGGCGTGAGGTGTTCGTCGGCGAACGGCCGGCCGTCGATCTCCGCCCGCACGAGGGCGCTGACGACGTCGTCCCGCGGGTGCGCGCGCCGGTCCTCGAGCAGGCCGACGAAGTAGCGCTGGATGCCCTCGGTGGCGGCCCGGGCGACCGGGGTGAGCCGGGGGTCGTCGGGACGGCGGTCCTTGAGCTCGTGCACCCAGCGGTCGAGCTGTGCGCGGCCCTCCTCCTCCGCACTCGGCAGCCCGAGCACGGTGAAGAAGACCTCGTTGGGCATCGGCCAGGCCAGCTCCTGGGCGAGGTCGACCGCGCCCCGGTCCCGCCACCGCGCCACGAGCCGGCGGACGACGTCGCGGACGGCTCCCTCCTTCTCGGCGATGCGACGCGGCAGGAAGTGCGGCTGGATGACCGCACGCACCTGGTCGTGGCGGGGGTTGTCGATGTCGGGCAGGAACCCGGGGCCGCTCTGGTCCTTGGCGGTGTCGTCGATGTCGATGCCCTCGTAGCTGAGGAAGGTGTCCGCATCGGTGGCGGCAGCCCGGACGTCCTCGAACCGGGACAGCGCCCACCAGTTCCACTTCTCGCTGTAGAAGACCGGCGCCTCCTCCCGCATCCACCGGTACACGGGGTACGGGTCGGCCTGGAACTCCGGGCTGAAGGGGTCGTACTCCATCGCGGTCGGGGCGGTGGTCATGTCGGTCTCCGCGGTCGCGTGAGGTGGCCAGGACGGCGCGACGGTGCCGGCGCGCCGGGCGCTTTGAAGCGCTTCAAACGCCAGGGTGACGGGTGGTGCGCGTCACCGTCAAGGGGCGGTCAGGACGAGGTCGGCGGACCCGTCGTCCCCCGGACGACGAGGTGCGGGGGGACGACCACCTCGCGCTGCTCCGTGCGACCCCCGTCCAGCCGCTCGACCACCGCCGCGACCGCCAGCCGGGTCAGCTGCGCGGAGTCCTGGCTGACGGTGGTCAGGTCGATGTGGGCCAGCCGGGAGAGCGGGCTGTCGTCGTAGCCGACGACGGAGACCTCCCCCGGCACGTCGACCCCGCGGCGCAGCAGGGCGTCGAGCAGGCCCACCGCGGAGGCGTCGTTGTAGGTGACCACCGCCGTCGGGCGGACGTCCGACCCGAGCAGGGTGCGCGCCGCGCGGGCGCCCGACTCCTCCCCCGGGTCCCCGCCCACGACCTGCAGGTGCTCCCCCAGTCCCCGGCGGCGCATCGCCCGCTCGTAGCCGCGCCGCCGCGCGGTGGCGATCGGTCCGCGACCGCCGTCGACGTGGGCGATGCGCCGGTGCCCGAGACCGGCCAGGTGCTCCACGGCCTGCGCCACACCCTCGTCGTCGGCAGCCCGGACGACGTCGACGCCGTCGGCCGACACCGGGCGCCCGACGGCGACCACCGGCAGCTGCCGGGCCAGCGCGCTCAGCCGGGCGGCGGGCGCGTTCGGCCCCAGCAGGACCAGGGCCTCGCACCGCGAGTCGAGCAGCGTCTCCACTGCCCGTCCCTCGTCCCGGGTGCGGGTGACCGTGCTCAGGACCAGGTCGTACCCGTGCTCCTCGGCCGCCTCGTGGACGTCCTCGACCAGTCGGGCGTGGAACGTGCTGCGGACGTCCATCACGACGCCGATCAGCCGGCTGCGCCTGCGGGCCAGCAGGCTCGCGGCGCGGTCGGGCCGGTACCCCAGCCGGGCCGCGGCGTCCAGCACGCGCTCGCGGGTTCCGCTGCTCGGCCCCGGGGAGCCGCGCAGCACGAGGGACACCGTCGCCGGCGAGACCCCCGCCTCGGTGGCGACGTCCTGCAGCCGGGGACGACGCACCTGCTCCTCGCTGCTCAGGTCGGACCACCCCGCTCCCTTGACACCACCACGGTCCGCTGCTGTGATCGACGCCATCCATTATTGAAGCGCTTCAAGCGCCGTCGGGCGAGCCGACCACCGCGCGCAGCGTGCCACGCCGGCGGGGATCCCCCGCCCCATCGAGCTCCGTGTCCCGGGAGGACGGCCATGTCCCAGCAGCCCCTGTCCGTGGCGGTGGTCGGCCCCGAGATGGCCGGCCGCAGCTCCGCCGCCGCGTACCGCCAGGTGGACACCGTCCTCGGTGAGGGCCTCCGGGCCGTCGTGCGGTCCGACGGCGCCGCTGTCGGCATCCCCACCCACTGACCCCGCCGACCGGAGGCCGATCCCCGATGTCCCTCAAGCTGGGCGCCTACACCGCCTGCCTGCACGACCGTCCGCTGGCCGAGGCCCTCGACGTGCTCCAGGCCGACGGCCTGACCTCCGTCGAGGTCAACACCGGCGGCTTCATCCCCTCACCGCACTGCCACGTCGACCTGCTGCTGTCCTCCGAGCGGGCCCGGCGGGACTACCTGGAGACCTTCGCCGCCCGCGGGATGGAGCTGACCGGGCTCAACTGCAACGGCAACCCGCTCAACCCGCTGCCCGGCGTCGGCCCCAAGCACGCCGACGACCTGCGCCGCACCATCGAGCTCGCCGGGCTGCTGGGCGTGCGCAACGTCGTGACGATGTCGGGCACGCCCGGCTCGGACCCCGGCGCGAGGTACCCGTCCTGGGTGGTCAACCCGTGGGACGGCGTCTACCTGGACGTCCTGGACTACCAGTGGGGCGTGGCCGCGGAGTTCTGGACGGAGATCGACGCCCTCGCCCGCGCCCACGACGTCCGGGTGGCCATCGAGATGCACCCGCACAACCTGGTGTTCTCGCCGGTGACCCTGCGCCGACTGGTCGACACCATCGGTGCGACCAACGTCGGCGCCGAGATGGACCCCTCGCACCTCATGTGGCAGGGCATGGACGTCGTCGCCTGCATCCGCGACCTCGGTCCGCTGGTGTTCCACGCGGCGGCCAAGGACGCGATGATCACCCCGGGGGTCGGCATCCGCGGCGTCCTCGACACCTCGTTCACGCGGGTACCCGCCGACGCCCCGGGCAGGGTCCCGACCGGCTACGGCTCCTGGTGCAGCGCGTGGCCGGAGGACCCGGCGTGGCGGTTCGTCGCCGTCGGTGTGGGCCACGACGTCGACTGGTGGACCGAGTTCCTGCGCGCGCTGGCCGAGGTCGACCCGGACATGGCGGTCAACATCGAGCACGAGGACGCCGCGTACGACCGCCTGGAGGGCCTGACCCTCGCCGCCGAGAACCTGCAGGCCGCCGCCGACAAGCTGTAGCGGCGGGTCACACCCCGGCCCGGTGCGGCTCACCCGCCGCGCGGGGCCGAGGCGGCAGCCCGGCCAGCCGGTAGCACCGGTCGATCAGCGTCATGGTCGCGACCGCGTCGTCGGGACCGGTCAGGACCGGTGGGCCGCCCCGCAACGCGGCCGCGAACGCCTCCAGCTGGTAGGTGTACGACGACCGGGTGCCCAGGTGCTCGGTTCGCTCTCCGGCGGGGGTGCGCACGAGCACGCGGTCGTCCCGGTGCGGCTCGACGAACGCCGGCGCCGTCGCCTCCCCGCGGGTGCCGACGATGCGCAGCGAGAAGTCCCGCTCCGGGTGCACCATGCTGCAGCGCACCGTCGCGGTCGCCCCGGATGGGAAGTGCAGGTCGGCGTCGAGCCACTCGTCGACGCCCGGGGCCCCGGCGCGCTCGCCGGCCCGCGCGGCGTCCGGCTCCGGTTCCCCGCCGGTCCACGGCGCCAGGCTGCGCAGGGCGTGCAGGCCGTAGCAGCCGAGGTCCATGAGCGCGCCGCCGGCGAGCTCGAGCGACCAGCGGGGGTCGCCGTCGTCCGGCGGGAGCATGGCGATGGTGGCCTCGACGGCGACGACGTCGCCGAGCTCCCCGGTGTCCACCAGCTCCAGCATGCGGCGCATCACCGGGTGGTGGAGGTGGTGGAACCCCTCCACGACCGTGACGCCCGCGCGCCGGGCGGCGTCGCGGACGTCGACGGCCTCCTCCGCGTTGGAGGCGAACGGCTTCTCGGACAGCACGTGCTTGCCGGCCTCGATCGCGGCCAGGTTCCACGGGCCGTGCAGCGCGTTGGGCAGCGGGTCGTAGACGACCTCCACCTCCGGGTCGGCGAGGACGTCCGCGTACGAGGGCAGCACGCGCTCGACGCCGTGCGTGCGGGCGAACTCCTCGGCCCGGGTGCGGTCCCGGGCGGCGATCGCGACCAGCCGGTTGCCGGTGGCCCGCGCGGGGGCGGCGATGGCCCGCTCGGCGATGCGGGCGGCCCCGAGCACCCCGATCCGCAGCGGCCCGGTCGCGTCCGTCGTCACCGGTACAGGGCCGGCTGCTCGGGGAGCTCCACCGCCACGCGGCTCCCGGTGCGCAGGGACTGCAGCGCCGCATCGGAGACGACCTGCGCGACGTGGCCGTCCCAGGCGCTGGGCCCCTGCGGCGGCCGCCCGCCGGCGACGGCGTCGACCCACTCGCGCAGCTCGACGTCGTAGGAGAGGGCGAAGCGCTCCCGCCAGTCGCCCGGGACCAGCCCGGCGACCGTGCCCTCGCGGCGGATGGTCACCGGCGCGGGCTCGGCCAGCTCGACGGTGCCGGTCTCCCCGGACACCTCGCAGCGGATCTCGTAGCCGTAGTGGACGTTGACCGACACCTCGACGTCGACGAGCACGCCGTCGGCCATCTCGAACAGCACCAGCAGCGGGTCCTGCAGCTCGCCGCCGCGACTGCTCTTGCGCGGCGTCAGGACCTGCACGGCGGCGATCTCGGTCCCGAGCAGCCAGCGCAGCTCGTCGATCTCGTGGATCGCGGTGTCGGCGATCGACATGTCGCGGGTGTAGTGCGGCGGCACCGAGGCGTTGCGGTGCGCGCAGTGCACGAGCAGCGGCGCGCCGATCGCGCCGTCGTCCACGGCCCGCTTGAGGGCCCGGTGCGCGGGGTCGTAGCGGCGGTTGAAGCCGACCTGGACCAGGCGGCGGCCGGCAGCGACCTCCGCCTCCACGATCCGCCGGCAGGCCTCCTGCGTGGGAGCCAGCGGCTTCTCGCAGAACACCGGCTTGCCGGCGGCGATGGAGGCCAGCACGTACGGCTCGTGGGTCGGCCCCCAGGAGGTGACGACGACGGCGTCGACCGCGTCGGACGCGATCAGCTCCTCGCCGCTGGGCAGGGCCTTGGCGGCCGGCAGCTGCGCGGCCACGGCCGCGGCGCGCTCGGCGTCCGCGTCGGCCACCGCCACCACCCGGCTGGCCCCGGGGCCGCCGTCGAGCCGGCGGACGTGCTCCTGGCCGATCATGCCGACCCCGATGACCCCGACGTCCAGCCCCACGACGCCCTCCTCCACTCCGCTGCGCCCCGTCCGGTCCGCGTCGGTCCAGGTTCCGGGCTCCGCGAGGGGCAGGTCAACGACGGAGGGCCCTCAAGAAGCCCTCAGGGCCTCGGCGGGGACGTTGTACGGCGTGACCACCTGGACCCCCGAGTGCCAGGACCGCGGGGTGCCCGGCAGCGCGCCGTGGGCCTGCATGACCACGTGGCAGGCGCGGCGCAGGTCCAGGGCGAGGTCGTGGTGCAGCACCGCGGACAGCCGCCCCGCCCGCAGCAGCGCGAGGTTCTCGGCGTCCAGGTCGTGGGCGACGAACGCGCGGCAGGCCCGCCCGGCGTCGGCGAAGGCCGCGACGGTCGCGGCGTTGCCGCCGGCGGCGTACATCGAGTAGACGCCGGCGATGCCCGGGTCGGCGGCGAGGGCGTCCCGGACCAGCCCGCGCAGCACGTCGTCCTCCCCGGTCGCGTCCACCAGGTCGACCTGTCGCCGGCCGGGGCGCAGCGACCGGGTGGTCGCCCGGAAGCCCATCTCCCGGTCGTCCTCGCCGCGGAAGGTGCCGGTCCCGCGGGTGACGAGGACGGCGGCGTCGTCGGGCAGCCACTGGTCCAGCAGGTACGCCGCGGTGGCCCCCGCCGCCCGGTTGTCCAGGCCGACGTAGGCGACCCGGCGGCTGGTCGGCAGGTCGGTGACCAGCGTGACCACGGGGATCCCGGCCTCGGCCAGCCGCTCGACCGCACCGACGACCAGCGGGGAGTCGGGGGCCTTCAGGACGACGCCCTGCGACCCGCGCCGCGCGATCCCGTCGAGCGTGGCCGCCAGCTGGGGAACGGGAGGGGCGTCGGCCAGGTGGAACCGCGCCCGGAACGTCGCCGGCCGGACCAGCGGCAGCTGCGACTCCAGGGCCGCCCGGACCGCGGCGGAGAACCGGTCGGGCGCGTCGACCACCAGGTCGAGGAAGAACGTCCGCCCGGTCAGCCGCACCTGCGAGCGCTGCCGGTCCAGGTCGGCGATGGCGCGGTGCACCTCCTGCACGGTGCTCTGCCGCACCCCGCCGCGCCGGTTGAGGACGCGGTCGACGGTCGCCTCGGACAGACCGGCCTGACGGGCGATCTCGCGGATCGGGTAGGGGTGCGGCACGGCGACAGTGTGAGGGGTCCTTGAGGGATCTGCGAGGGGTTGACGCGACGCTCGGCCGCTCACGAGGCTGGCGGCATGGCCACGGTCCCGGACGTCCTGCTGAACAACGGTGTCGCGATCCCCCAGCTGGGGCTGGGCACCGCCCGGCTCCCCGACGAGGAGACGCGGCGGATCGTCGGCGAGGCGCTGGAGGTCGGCTACCGCTTCGTCGACACCGCCGCCAGCTACGAGAACGAGCGCGGGGTCGGGCAGGCCATCGCCGACTCGGGCCTCCCGCGCGAGGAGGTGTTCGTCTCCACCAAGCTGCGCGGCCGGGAGCAGGGGCACGACTCGGCGAAGCAGGCGCTGCGGTCGAGCCTGGACCGGCTCGGGCTCGACCACGTCGACCTCTACCTCATCCACTGGCCGCTCCCCCGGCTCGACCGCTACGTCGAGTCGTGGCTGGCGATGGAGGAGCTGCTGGCCGAGGGGTTGACCCGGGCCATCGGGGTGTCCAACTTCCTGCCCGAGCACCTCGACCGGCTCGCCGCCGCCTCCTCGACGGTGCCGGCGGTCAACCAGATCGAGTGCCACCCGCGGGAGCCGCAGCTCGCGCAGCGCGCCGACGACGCCCGTCGCGGGATCGTCACCGAGTCCTGGTCGCCGCTGGCCAACGGTGGGGAGCTGCTGCGGCAGCCGGTGCTCGCCGAGATCGGCCGCCGGCACGGGCGGACCCCGGCGCAGGTGGTGCTGCGCTGGCACGTGCAGCAGGGGCTGGTGACCTTCCCCAAGGCGTCCTCCCGCGGCCGGCTGGTCGAGAACCTCGACGTCTTCGGCTTCGCGCTGTCCGACGAGGACCTGGCCGGCATCGCCGCGCTCGCCGACGGCACCCGGGTCAACGGGCAGTACCCCGACGTCTGGGAGGAGTTCTGAGGCCCGCCGGGTGAGGGGTTCTTGAGGGATCGGCGGCCTTGTGGGCCCCGCACCGGCCCGTCACGCTCGACGGCATCCCCACCCCGCACAGGAAGGACGACGCCATGGCCGCACCGGCCACCGCCCGCACCGCTCCCGGCTGGTTCACCGCGGAGGACTGCCGCCTCGAGGACTTCCGCGCGGTGGTCGAGACGACCACCGACCTGGCCGACTACCCGCACGCCGACGAGGTCCGGGAGAACGTCCTGGTCTACGGGTCGCGGCTGCGCGACTCCGTCACCACCCCCGAGGGACGCCGGGACGTGCAGGCCGAGCTGGCCCGCGCGCTCGCGAACGGCCCGGGGATCGTCGTCTTCGCCGGCGCCTTCCCCGACACCTCCGTGGTCGACCGGGCCACCGCCGTCTTCCAGGCGATGATCGACGAGCAGAAGGCGGCCGGCGTCGTCGGCGGCGACCACTTCGCCACGCCCGGCGCCAACGACCGGGTGTGGGGCGCGCTGGACAAGTTCGCCGTCCGCGACCCGGAGGCCTTCGCCGCCTACTACGCCAACGACGTGATCGCCCTGGTCTCCGAGGCCTGGCTGGGTCGGGGCTACCAGCTCACGAGCCAGGTCAACGTGGTCAACCCCGGCGGCAGGGCCCAGGTCGCCCACCGCGACTACCACCTCGGCTTCATGTCCGAGGAGCAGGCGCTGGCCTACCCCGCCCACGTGCACCGGCTCTCCCCCGTCATGACCCTGCAGGGGGCGGTCGCCCACTGCGACATGCCGGTGGAGACCGGGCCGACGATGTACCTGCCGCACTCGCAGAAGTACGCCCCC
Organism: Geodermatophilus sp. SYSU D00779; assembly: GCF_054050595.1. Taxonomy (NCBI): domain Bacteria; kingdom Bacillati; phylum Actinomycetota; class Actinomycetes; order Geodermatophilales; family Geodermatophilaceae; genus Geodermatophilus; species Geodermatophilus sp. SYSU D00779. The sequence goes on along the minus strand of NZ_JBJGZQ010000022.1, from coordinate 1,333 downwards.
GGGTACGTCGCCTTCCACCGGCCGGAGTTCACCGCGTACTTCGACGCGCACTTCGTCCAGCTGCCGCTGCGCAAGGGCGACGCGGCGTTCTTCAACCCGGCGCTGTTCCACGGCGCGGGCACCAACCGGTCGGCCGACGTGCGGCGCATGGCCAACCTGCTGCAGGTCTCCTCGGCGTTCGGCCGGGCGATGGAGTCCGTCGACCGGACGGCGATGTGCCGCGCGCTCCACCCGGTGCTGCGCGCCTGGAAGGCGGCCGGCGGGAACGAGCGGACCCTGCGCAACGTCGTCGCCGCCTCGGCCGAGGGCTACGCCTTCCCGACCAACCTCGACCGCGACCAGCCGATCGGCGGCCTGGCCCCCGAGACGCAGGCCGAGCTGGTCTGGCGGGCGCTGCAGGAGGACTGGTCCCCCGTGGCGCTGGGCGCCGAGCTGACCGCCCAGGCCGAGCGGCACGCCAGCGCCCCGTGAGGGAGGACCACCCCTCCTCCCACGCCTGGCAGGCCCGGCGTGGGAGGAGGGGTGGCCGTCCGGTGTCGGGGGAATCGAGGAGCGCCGGTGCGGCCGTCCGGGCAGGATGACCCGGTGCCCGCAGAGCACCGCGACCCCAGCACCGACGTGCTCCTCGTCCGCCACGGCGAGGTCGTGCCCGCGCACCCCGACCACCCCCACGCGCGGCTCGAGGACGGGCAGGGCGACCCGCCGCTGTCGCCGCTCGGCCGCACGCAGGCGGAGGCGGTGGGACGGCGGCTGCGCGACGTCGGCGTCGACGCCGTCTACGTGTCGACGCTGCGCCGCACGCTGGAGACCGCGCAGCCGCTGCTCGAGGCCACCGGCCTCCTGCCCCGGGTCGAGCCCGACCTGCGCGAGCTGCACCTCGGCGAGTGGGAGGACGGGCTGGTCCTGCAGCGCCTGGCCCAGGGGGACCCGGTGGCCGCGCGGGTCGTGGCCGAGCAGCGCTGGGACCTCATCCCCGGCGCGGAGCCGGCGGCGTCCCTCACCGCCCGGGTCCGCGCCGCGCTGCAGCGGATCGGAGCCGCGCACCCGGGCGAGCGGGTCGCCGTCTTCACGCACGGCGGGGTCGTCGCCCAGGCCCTCGCCCTGGCCACGGGCGCGCCGCCGTTCGCCTTCCTGACCGGTCGCAACGCCTCGCTGTCGCAGGTGGTCCTCGCCGGGGACCGCTGCAGCGTCCGCCGGTTCAACGACACCGCGCACCTCGCCGACGACCTCTCCCGCGTCGGCGTCCCCCTGACCTGACGGCACACGACGGCGCCCGCCGTCCGGACCGGTGGGGTCCGGACGGGGGGCGCCGGGGTCGCGTCCCTGGGTCCGT
>NZ_JBJGZQ010000021.1:0-101395 GCF_054050595.1 Geodermatophilus sp. SYSU D00779 | reverse complement strand
GCACTCGAGTTGGCGTGCACCCCGGCCAGCGCCAGGTTCGGGTGCCCGGCCAGCAGCCGGCACACCTCACCCCCGGCGTACCCGGTGGCGCCGGTGACCCCGACCGTCCACGTCCGCGCTCCGCTCATGATGCATGACCATACACGGCCATGCATGACTGCTCACGACACGAGTGTGGGCCGCGTCCTCGAGGGTGCGTCCCACCGCTGTCCGCTGCAGGGTGGAGGCCTCACATGACGAGCACCGACTCGGCGACCTCCTCGCTGTCGGCCTCGCCACCGTCGAACTGGTCGAGGGGCACGTTGGCGCGCTGCGCCAGTGCGGCGGCGACCTCCCAGCCCAGGGCCCGGTAGGCGTCGAACTGCTCCCCCGAGAACAGCTGGTTGGACGTCGGGTGCTGGGGGAACTGGTGGTCCTTCTCCCGGAACACGGCAAGGTCCATCGGGACGCCGTCCCACAGGACGGAGCGTGCGTAGTAGATGACCCCCATGCTGCCGTCGGGATAGGTCACGCTCCCCACCGCGACCGGTTCCTCGGCCCTGCCGGTCGCAGCCGAGGGCAGGGTGGCCGAAGGGTCCAGCCGCACCTCGGCACCGAGGTCCGACCGGGCCAGGGCCGCTGCGCGGGCGATGTCCTGCAGCGGACTGCGCCCACCCGCGCTGGCGTCCACGACGATCATGTGCGTGCAGCGGCGTCTGATCAGCTCCACCAAGCCGAGGTTCTCCCAGTGACCGCCGTCCGAGACGTGGATGAAGCGGCCTCGGGTCCCCGCCAGCCCCAGGGCCTCCTTCAGCACGTACAGCCCGCCCGGCTCCCGCCACCCCGCGGCCAGCGCCCGTCCCACCCGGCGCACGCGCGAGTGACCCCGCGACGGAAGAGCCGCCGTGTCGCCGCCCCGGAACGGATTGGGGATCCACACCCCGAGGCGCAGGTTCGCGAGGGCCATCAGCAGCCGCAGCGCCGGAAGGGTGAAGCGGCCCATGGTCGGTGAGATGGCGGCTCCCGAGATCGCCATCATCGACGGCAGCGTGAGGCCGCTGCCGCCCCTCGTGTGCGTCCGTTCGAGCTCCGACGTCTCCACGAGGGGTGCCAGGTCGATGCTCCCGGACCGGCACGCGCCGAACGTGAAGGGGGCAGCCCAGCTCTTGTTGGGCACGTCCCCCTCGCGGGCCGCCACCGCCGCGCACACGATGAGCTCGGGGAACGGCAGACCGGAGCTGCGCTTGGCCTCGATCTCCCGACCGAGGTCGCTGAGTCGCACCTCGTCGTCGTAGGGAACGGGGGCCACCCGCACGCCACCGGCCGAGCTGGTCCGCCTCAGGACGAACGCGTGACTCAGCCGCTCCCGGTAGTACAGGTGCATCGAGTACCGGCGGTTGTGGATGCAGAACCCGCAGACCGCCAGCGTGGCCAGCAGTCCCAGGAGCACCCAGGCGTCCACCGGGGCGTTCCAGCCGCTGCGTGCCTCCCCCTCCGCCGCCAGCAGGAAGGGGACGGCGAGGATCCCCCAGCCACTCAGGAACGCGAGCACGCCGGCGAACGCACGGGCTCGGCCCAGCCGCACCGACAGCACGGCAAGAGCGCCCAGCAGCACCACCCCGACCACCATGACCACGGTCACGAGCACGCGGCGGGACCCCAGGTCGACCCTCCCCATCCAGGACCGGTCATCGGCCAGGGCCAGACCGAGGAGGTGCACCAGGACGGGGAGGCAGACGGCCAGGACGGCGACGACACCGGAGCCCGCGACGAGGGCTGTCGCGGCCCTCCTGAGCGGCCGCTCCCCCGGCACGGCACGGAACCGGCTCTTGTCGAAGAACCGCCGCACGCCCACGAGCACGATCGCCGCCAGGAACAGGGCGGCCGCCGCGGCGCACCCCCACACGACCGCGCCGGCCAGGCGGCCGTAGGGTCGCCCGATCCCGGGGATCGTGGCCCCGTACACCAGCCCGGTGACCCGGCCGGCGAGACAGGACCCGACGACGAGCGGCAGCAGGTTCAGCAGGAGCCCGTACACGGAGTTCACCACCAGCCACAGGCGACCGGCCAGTCCGGGAGCCAGGTAGCTGAGGTGCGTCCGCAGGTACCACTCCTCCGGACTGCCCCGAGACCAGGGCGCAGCCTCGCCCCGCAGGGCCTCGGCATCGGACTTGCCCTGAGCGACCGTGAGGGCACCGGCGATGTAGCTGCCCCCGGAGACGGCGGACAGGTACCGCGCCCTCTGGAACAGCCCCTGCCGGGAGAGGGCCTGGTAGGCACCCAGGCAGAACGCCGCCGACCTGATGCCGCCTCCGGAGAAGGAGATGCCGAGCACGCTGCGGCCCTCGTGGCCGCCGTCCAGGTAGGCCCAGCGCCCGCTGCTAGTCACGGTCGAACTGCCCCGTGTCCGAGCCGTACGGGTAGACCGGGAGTCTCCCCTGGTCCCGGAGGCGGCGGATCCCGCCCCGGTCGAAGAGCCGGAACATGAACAGCGGGTGCACGCAGACCTGGTCCTCGTCCTCGACCGGCCGCAGGGTCTCGGTGAACGTGTAGGAGAAGCGCCCGACGGCGTACCTGGAGGTCGAGCCGTCGACGATGCCCAGGACGCCCACGTCGAGGGCGGCCTCCAGGAAGTCGCTGTAGTCGACGCCGGCCCGGGCGACTCCGGCGGCGTTGAAGGCGCGGTGCAGCTCGCTGCAGGTGAGCGTGTTCGGGATGTGGTTCTTGAGGTACCCGAGCGCTGTCGCCATGTAGGGGTAGTCGTGCGAGTAGCTGGACAGGATCCCGTCGACGATGCGCAACTCCGCCTCTCGGACGCCTTCCAGGACATCCTGAGGAGTCGCGACGGGGACGCCACGGCGGTGTCGCGCCGCGCGCGCCAGGATCTCGTTCAGGATCTGGATCAGGTGGCGCGGCAGGAGCTGCGTGTGCCGCATGACGTAGGCGACCGGGTCCTCGTCGGACCCCAGTCCCGTGCGCATGCCACCCCGGGGCAGCAGCGCCCTGAGGGTGGCCTCGGCCGTCTGGTGGTCGTGCTCGTCGTGCTGGCGCGGCAATCCCAGGCCCGGCAGGTCGTCCTGGTGGTACAGGTCGAGGTACCGCCGCAGCCGGTTCCCGGCGATGGTCATCAGCTCGGCCGCGGTCCACCGGATGACGAGGTAGTCGAGGAAGTCCTTCTCGGGATTGGCCGTGAGGTCCCGGAGGCGCTGCACGAGTTCCGCCGGGAAGGCGAACCGGACCTTGAACGGCCGGCCCCCGGTCGATCGGGCGAACTCGCGGGTGGCGCGGAAGAGCCCGGAGAGGGTCGTCCGCAGCTCCTCCACGTGCACGTGCAGGTCCTCGAGGTTGTCCACCACCACGTACAGGCGCACCCGCGTGCGCCTGGTCAGGTCGACGAAGGACCGGTAGGCGACCTCGTACGTGGCGACGTCGGTCCGCAGGGACGCGCACATCTCCTCGACGGTGAGACCGGGGTTCGAGCGGACGAGGACGTCGGACAGCGCACTGCCGACACGGGCCAGCAGTCTCCCTGGTTCGAGACTCGACGGGTTGCCGTACGAGCTGAGATAGGACGCGATGAGCCGGCCCTCGTCGGTGTGTCTCAGCCCCGGCACCCGGTACGAGAGCAGCATCGCGGCGTGGGTCAGGAGCACCTCCCACACGTGGGCGAGGTTCTCCGCGAAGAGCGGACCGACCTCGCGTGCGTACCGGATCCGCAGGCGCTCGATCTCGTGGTAGGCGTCCTCCGACTTGATGAGGATGACCTTCGCACCGTCCACGAAGGCCGTTCCCACCAGGAAGGCCGTCTTCCCGGAGCCCTTGCGACCGACCACGTAGACGGGGTCGTCGCGTTCGGCGCTGCCGTGGCAGCCGTTCGTGCGGTCGTAGAGCTGCTCGAAGATCCCCCGCGGGCTCCTGAGCAGTTCCTCCGTGTACGGCGGGCCGAGGGGCTGGTTCCGCGTGAGGATCCGCATCAGCTCCCCTGGCGCTGCTCCCATGACGTCCTCCAGGTGCCGGAAGAGCACGAGCCCCGCGACGCTGAGCGTCGGGGCCTGTACTCGGAGGAGGCGCGGCTCCGACGTCAGATACAGCCACCGGGTGACGACGGTGGTGGATCACCGCTGAGCGGCACCGGCCGCGGACAGCTGCCCCAGCAGCGCTCGGGCCAGCGGCTCGTCGTCCCGGTGCGGCGCAGTCGCGGCTGCCGGGCGACGTCGGGCACCCTCGCGCGTGCCCGGGTCGCCCCGGGGGCATGAGGGTGCACAGCCGACGAGCGGCCGCCCACCCGAGGAGTCCCGACGTGAGTCCGTTCGACCGGATCGTGATCATCTTCAACCCGAACAGCACCGGGGACGCGCCCCGGTCCGCGGAGGAGCTGCGGGCCGAGCTGGTGCGGAGGCTGCCGGCCGTGCCGGTGGAGCTCTGCCCCACCCAGCACGCCGGCCACGCCCGCGAACTGGCGAGGGAGGCGGCCGGCACCGGGCGCCCGCTGCTGGTCTCGGTGAGCGGGGACGGTGGGTACAACGAGGTGGTCGACGGCGTCATGCAGAGCGGCAACGACCAGGCCGTCTGCGCCGTACGGGCCGCCGGCAACGCCAACGACCACCGTCGGGTGACGCGGGAGCGACCGCTGGCCGACGCCATCGTGGCCGGGGACGTCCGCCGGATCGACCTGCTGCGGCTGACCGTCGGCAGTGGCGCCGCCGTGCAGGTCCGGTACGCGCACTCCTACATCGGCGTCGGCCTGACACCCGTCGTCGCCGTCGACCTGGAGGAGTGCGGGAAGGGGTCGTGGCGGGAGATCGCGACCGTGGTGCGGTCCTTCTCCCGCTTCCGGCCCTTCCCCATCAGGCTCGAGGACGGCAGGCGGCGCAGGATCGACAGCCTGGTGTTCGCCAACATCCACCAGATGGCCAAGTACGCGACGCTCAGCGAGGACAGCCGCCCCGACGACGGTCGGTTCGAGGTCATCACGCAGCAGCGGACCGGCAAGCTCCGGGTGCTGGCGACCGCCCTCCGGGCGGCGACCCGCGGGCTCGGTCGGCAGCCGAGCGCCACCCACTACGCGTTCACGACGCTGGCGCCCATGCCGCTGCAGCTGGACGGCGAGCTGGTGGAGCTGGAGGCGGACACGCCGGTCGCCGTCGACATCGCACCACGGGCGCTGGCCACCGTCGTCTGACCGGCAGCCGGGTCAGGCCAGCGGGTCGCCGTCCCCGTAGGGGCGCAGCCGCAGCTGCCGGGCGGCGTCCTCCGGTGTGGTGGCGCGCAGGACGGCGAGGTCGTCGGCGCCGGCCCGCAGGAACCGGCCGGACCACTGGTCGAGCTCCCCGGCGGCGATCGCGGCGACCAGCTCGACGACGCGCTCCGGCGGCGTCCAGTCGGTGAAGCCCTGCCACATCGGCATCGCGCGGGTCATCGGGGTGTCGACGACGCCGGGCGCCACGTCGAAGACGCGCACGTCGAGGCCCTCGAGCGCGCCGGCCAGCGCCTCGGTCATCCGCATCAGGCCGGTCTTGGCCACCGAGTACGCCGAGTACTCCGGGCGGGCGCGCACGCCCATCCCGCTGGCGAGGTCGACGACGCGGCCGCGGTTGCGCAGCACCATCCAGGGGACGACGGCGCGGGCGAGCAGGAACGCGCCGCGGACGTGGCTCTCCACGACCGCCCACCACTGGTCGGGGTCGGCCTCCCACAGCGGCTCCTCGGCCGCGTCGATCACCCCGGCGTTGTTGACCAGCAGGTCGACCGGCCCGAGCTCCTCCCGCACCCGCGCGACCGCCTCGTCCACCGCGGCCCGATCGGTGACGTCGGCGGGCACGGCCAGCGTGCGGGCGCCGGTGGCGGCGGCGACCTCGTCCATCGCCGCCGCCAGCCGCTCGCCGCTGCGCGCCAGCCCGGCCACGGCCATGCCCCGGGCGGCCAGCCCCTGCACCAGGTGCCGGCCGATGCCGCTCGACGCCCCGGTGACCAGCGCGACGCCGGCGAGCTCAGCCACGGAGCTCGGCCTGCAGCGCCTCCTCGACGGAGGCCACCACGCGCTGCCGGACCTCGGCGGCCTCCTCGCCGGACAGCGTCCGGTCCGGCGCCCGCAGCGTCAGCGACCAGGCCAGCGACCTGCGCCCCTCACCCACCTGCGGCCCGGTGTAGACGTCGAACAGCCGCACCGCCTCGAGCAGGTCGCCGGCGGCCTGTCGGATCGACTCCTCGACCGCCGCGGCCGGCACCGCCTCGTCCAGCACGAAGGCCAGGTCGACGAAGACCGGCGGGAAGCTCGACAGGTGCGGTCCCACCGGCACCGACGCCGGCGGCAGCGCGTCGACGTCCAGCTCCATCACCGCGGTACGGGCCGGGAGGTCGAGGGCCGCGCACACCCGCGGGTGCAGCTCGCCGGCGTGCCCGACCACGCGTCCGCCGACCAGCAGCTCCGCGCAGCGGCCCGGGTGCCACGGCGCCCGCTCCCCCGCGCGCACGGTCAGCTCGACGCCCGCGGCCTCGGCGACCCGGCAGGCGGCCTGGACGGCGTCGGCCCAGACGGCCGGCCGGCCCGGGCCCCACCAGCCGCGCGGCTCGCGGTCGCCGGCCAGCGCGACGGCGACGTGCCACGGCTGCTCCGGGACCGCGCCCAGCAGCGCGGCCAGCGTCTCGTCGTCCGGACGCCGGTCCACGCCGGGCAGCGGAGCCGCCGACCGCTCCCCGCCGGGGAAGACCGCGCCGTGCTCGAAGAGCGCCACGTCCCGGATGCCGCGGGACAGGTTGCGCGCCAGCGCGGCGAGCAGCCCCGGGAGCAGCGTCGTCCGCAGCGCCGGCTCCTCCTCCGACAACGGGTTGCGCACCAGCACGACCTGCCGGCGCGGGTCGTCCTCGGCCAGGCCCAGCGCGTCGAGGGCCGCCGTCCCGACGAAGGGGAAGGACGGCGCCTCGACGTAGCCGAACTCCGCCAAGGAGCGCCCGACGGCCCGCCGCCGGCGCTGCCGCTCGGTCAGCCCGCGCCCGGGCGGGGCCGTGGGCAGCACCGAGGGGACGTCGTCGTAGCCGGCCAGCCGCACGACCTCCTCGACCAGGTCGGCGGGGTCGGTGAGGTCGGGGCGCCAGGTCGGCGGGGTGACCGTGAGCGGGTCGTCCCCGTCGACCGAGCAGCCGACCGCGGTCAGCAGCTCGGTGACCTGCGCCGGCGGGTAGGGCACGCCGGCGACCCGGCCGGGCCGCGCGGGGTCGAGCGCGATCGTCGGGCGGGGGCCGCGGGTGTCGACGTCCACCAGGGAGCCGACGACGCGCGCGCCGCCGTACTCGGCCAGCAGCGCGGCGGCGCGGGCCAGCGCGACCACGGTCATCTCCGGGTCGACGCCGCGCTCGAAGCGCTTGGCCGCCTCGCTGGGCAGCCGGTGCCGGCGGGCGGTGCGCGCCACCCCGGTGGGCTCCCAGTGCGCCGCCTCCAGCAGCACGCTCGACGTCCCGTCGCCGATCTCGGTGGACGCGCCACCCATGACCGCGGCCAGCCCGATCGGGCCGGAGTCGTCGGTGATGAGCAGGTCGTCGGAGGAGAGCGCGCGGCCGGCGCCGTCCAGCGTGGTCAGCCGCTCACCCTCGCGCGCCCGGCGGACGACGATCGGCCCGCGCACCCGGTCGCGGTCGAAGGCGTGCATCGGCTGGCCGAGCTCGAGCATCACGTAGTTGGTGACGTCGACGGCCAGCGAGATGCTACGGACGCCGGACTGCGCCAGCCGCCGGCGCATCCACCACGGGCTCGGCGCGGTCGGGTCCAGGCCCTCCAGCGCGATCATCGAGAAGCGGTCGCAGCGGTCGGCGTCCTCGACCGACACCTGCCACGCGGGCTCCCCCGACCAGGCCGGCGGGGTCAGCGCGCCGGGGTCCCGCCACGGCACGCCCAGGCCGGTGCCCATCTCGCGGGCGATGCCGCGCATCGACAGGCAGTAGCCGCGATCGGGGGTGACGGCCAGCTCGATGACCACGTCGTCCAGGCCGACCACCGGGCCGGCCGGGGTGCCCGGGGGCGGGGTCGTGTCGTCCGCGCTGTCGCCCAGCACCAGGATGCCGGCGTGGTCCTCGCCGACGCCCAGCTCGCGGACCGAGCAGATCATCCCGTCGGAGACGCGGTCGTAGGTCTTCCGTGCGGCGATCGCGAAGCCGCCGGGCAGCACGGCCCCGGGCAGCGCGACGACCACGGCGTCACCGACGGCGAAGTTGCGGGCGCCGCAGACGACGCCTCGGGGCTCGGCCTCGCCGACGTCCACCTGGCACCAGCGGATCGGCTTCTTGAAACCGGTCAGCTCCTCGATCTCCAGCACCCGGCCGACGACCAGCGGGCCGGTGACCTCGGCGGGCCGGTGGACCTCCTCGACCTCCAGGCCCAGCCGGACGAAGGCGGCGTCGAGCTCCTCGACGCCGACGCCGGCGGGGACGTCGACGTGCTCGGCCAGCCAGCCGGTGGGGACCCTCACTGCTCGACTCCGAACGCCGTGGTGAACCGGGTGTCGCCCTCGGCGAAGTGCCGCATGTCGCCGACGGCGGAGCGGAACTGCAGGGCCCGCTCGATGCCCATGCCGAACGCGAAGCCGGAGTACTCCTCCGGGTCGATGCCGCAGGCGACCAGCACCCGCGGGTTGACCATCCCGCAGCCGCCCCACTCGACCCAGCGGGGGCCGTCGCGGTGCTCGGGGAACCACACGTCGAACTCCGCCGACGGCTCGGTGAAGGGGAAGTACGACGGCCGCCAGCGGGTGACCGCGTCGGCGCCGAAGAGCGAGCGGGCGAGGTGGTCGAGCGTGCCGCGCAGGTGCGCCATGGTCAGCCCGCGGTCGACCGCCAGGCCCTCGACCTGGTGGAACACCGGCAGGTGGGTCGCGTCGAGCTCGTCGGTCCGGTACACCCGGCCGGGCGCGACGACGTAGATCGGCGGGGTGCGGGAGAGCATCGTGCGCGCCTGCACCGGGCTGGTGTGGGTGCGCAGCACCAGCCCGGAGTCCTCGGGGGCGACGAAGAAGGTGTCCATCATCGTGCGCGCCGGGTGGTCGCGGCCGATGTTGAGCGCGTCGAAGTTCAGCCACTCGGCCTCGAGCTCGGGGCCCTCGGCTACCTCGTAGCCCATCCCGACGAAGATGTCGGCGATCCGGTCGGTCAGCGTGGTCAGCGGGTGCCGGGCGCCGCGGGGCAGCCGGTCCCACGGCAGCGTGACGTCGACCCGCTCCTCGGCCAGCACCCGCGCGTCGCGCTCGGCCTCCAGCGCGGCCTTGCGGGACTCGTAGGCCTCGGTGACCGCGACCCGGGCGGCGTTGACCCGCTTGCCGGCGTCGGCGCGCGCGGCCGGCGGCAGGGCGCCGAGCTCGCGGCGGGCCAGCAGCACCGGCGCGCGGTCCCCGAGGTGGGCCGGGCGGGCGGCGGCCAGCTGCTCGAGGTCGCCGGCGCCGGCGAACGCCCGCTGGGCCTCGGCGACCGCGGCGTCGAGGGCCTCGGGTGAGAGGGCGGCGACCTGCTTGGGGTCGTAGGGGTCGTTGGCGCCAGACACGGGAGGCCATTCTGCCCGGGGCCGCGCGGGCGCTGCTGCCGGGCTCGCGCCGGAGCGGCGCGGGACGTGCGAGATCCCGCCGGAGGAGGGACAGAGAACGCAACGAGAGCGCCAACCCGCCTCGGCCGCGGAAGCCGGCCCCGTGTTGGGTGTTGCACGAGCTGATGGCGCGTACGAACGGGCCGGGAAGGAGGACGAGGTGGCGGTGCTGCTCGCGCTGGCCAGCGCGGTGGTCTACGGCGCGGCCGACTTCTGCGGCGGCCTGGCCGCCCGGCGGGCCACCGCGTTCGCCGTCGTGGCGCTCGCCCAGCTCGCCGGGCTGCTCGCGGTGAGCGCCCTGCTGCCGTGGCTGGGCGGCGACCCCACCGGCACCGACCTGGCCTGGGGCGCCGCGGCCGGGCTGGCGGGCGCCACCGGACTGGTCCTGTTCTACCGGGCGCTGGCCGAGGGCGTCATGAGCGTCGTCGCCCCGGTGACCGCGGTGTCGGCGGCCGCGCTGCCGGTGCTCGGCGGCCTGCTGCTCGGCGAGCGGATCGGGCCGTGGGCGGTCGCGGGCATCGCGCTGGCGCTGGTGGCCGTCGTCCTCGTGGCGGCCGAGGACGGGCTGGGCTCCCTGCGCACCGCCCGGCCGGCCAGCCTGCTGCCCGCGCTGGTCTCCGGCGTGGCCTTCGGCCTGTTCTTCGTGCTGCTCGACCGGACCCGGGAGGCGGCCGGGCTCAGCCCGTTGGTGGCCGCGCGCGTGGTCGCGCTGCTGGCCGTGGTCCTGGTCGCGCGGCTGGCCTCCCGGTCGCTGTCGGTCCCCCGTGGGGTGCTGCCCGTGGTGGTGCTGGGCGGGATCGGGGACATGGCGGCCAACGCGCTGTTCCTGCTGGCCGCCCAGCAGGGCCAGCTGGCGATCACCGGCATCCTCGCCTCGCTGTACCCGGTGAGCACCGTCGTCCTCGCGCAGGTCGTGCTGCGCGAGCGGCTCGTCGCGACGCAGGCGGCCGGACTGGCGGCGGCCGGCGCGGCCGTCGTCCTCATCGCGCTCCCGGCCTGAGGCTCCCCCGAAGGGGCGAGTCCGCCGTCGTCCCCGCTCAACGCGGGGTCCCGACGTCCGATGGGAGGACGTGACCACCACCCCTGCCGCTCCCGCGACGACCATCGACGACGTCCTGCGGGACGGGACGGTGCGCAGCGTCTTCCAGCCCATCGTCGAGCTCGACACCGGCCGCGTGGTCGCCTACGAGGCCCTGGCCCGCGGGCCGCAGGGCCCGCTCGAGCGGCCGGACTCCCTCTTCGCCGCCGCCCGCGAGGCCGGCCGGCTCGCCGAGCTGGACGCCGCCTGCCGCACCGCAGCGCTCACCGGCGCGCTGGCCGTCGGCCTCCAGGCACCGCTGACGCTCTTCGTCAACGTCGAGCCGGAGGTGCTCGACCGCGCGCCCCTGGAGGACCTGCTGGCCATCGCGCAGTCCGCCCCGGGCGGGCTGCGGGTGGTCCTGGAGGTCACCGAGCGGGCGCTGGCCACCCGCCCGGCCGAGCTGCTGCGCACGGTCGAGCGGGTCCGCTCGGTCGGCTGGGGCGTCGCGGTGGACGACGTCGGCGCCGAGGCGATGTCGCTGGCGTTCATGCCGCTGCTGCGCCCCGACGTGGTCAAGCTGGACCTGCGGCTGGTGCAGGAGCGCCCCGGCCCCGCGATCGCCGAGATCATGAACGCGGTCAACGCGCACGCCGAGCGCACCGGCTCGGTGGTGCTCGCCGAGGGCATCGAGGACGAGGCCCACCTGGCCATGGCCCGCGCGCTGGGCGCGACGCTCGGCCAGGGCTGGCTCTTCGGCCGCCCCGGCCCCGGGCCGGTCGAGGGTGCGGTCCACGGCTCGCTGGTGCTGCCCTCGCAGCTGCCCGACACCGTGAGCGAGGACGCCGACGTCTCGCCGTTCGCCTGCCTGCCGATCGGCGTCCCGCTGCGCGAGGCGCCCAAGGCCCTGCTCATCGAGCTGTCCAAGCAGCTCGAGCGCGAGGCGCTGCGGCTGGGCGCCGCCTCGGTCGTGGCGGCCACCTTCCAGGAGGCCCGGCACTTCACGCCGGCGACGACGCTGCGCTACCGCGACCTGGTCGAGCGCACCGGCTTCGTCTGCGCCCTCGGCGAGGACCTGCCGGTCGAGCCGCTGCCCGGCCTACGCGGCGCCGCGCTCGACCCGGCGGACCCGGTCCGCGGCGAGTGGGACGTCACCGTGCTCGGCCCGCACTTCGCCGCCGCGCTGCTCGCCCGCGACCTGGGGGACGACGGCCCCGACGCCCAGCGCCGGTTCGCCTACGCCCTCACCTACGACCGCGACACCGTCGTCCGGGCGACCGCGGCGCTGCTGGCGCGGGTCGCGCCGCGTCAGGACCCGCTGACCTCGGCGCACGCGGTCGTCCCCGCCCCGCCGGCCGTCCCGGCCCTGCCCGCGCCCGACCGGTTCGACGTCGGGGTGCTGGTCAGCGCGACCGGCGACACCCTGGTGCACGGCGCGCTGGCGGCCACCCCGAGCGGTGTGTCGATCGTCGACGTGCGGCTGCCCGACCAGCCGCTGGTCTACGTCAACCCGGCCTTCGAGCGGCTCGCCGGGCTGCCGAGGAGCGAGCTGCTGGGCCGCAACTGCCGGTTCCTGCAGACCCCGGACACCGACCCCGCGGCCGTCGCCGCCGTCCGCCGCGCGGTCGACGCCGGCGAGGAGTGCCGGGTGACGGTGCTCAACAAGCGCGGCCCGGTGGGCACGACCTGGTGGAACGAGCTGCACCTGGCGCCGGTGACCGGTCCCGACGGAGCGGTCACGCACTACATCGGCGTCCAGGTCGACGTCACCGCCCGCGTGGAGGCCGAGCGGGCGCTGGTGCAGGAGCGCGACCGGACCCGCAGCTACCTGGCCCGCATCGAGGAGCTGGCCTACACCGACCCGCTGACCGGCCTGCCCAACCGCCGGCGGCTGGCCGAGCAGGTCGACACCGCGCTCTGGGACGCCCGGGCCCGGGACGAGGCGGTGGCGCTGCTGTTCGTCGACCTGGCGGGCTTCAAGGGCGTCAACGACCGGTTCGGCCACGCGGCCGGTGACGAGCTGCTGGTCGCGGTCGCCGACCGGCTGCGCGGCCGGCTGCGCCGCCACGACCTGCTGGCCCGGCTCGGCGGCGACGAGTTCCTCGTCGCGCTCACCGGCCTGCCCCAGGCCACGGCGGCGACCGAGGCGCGGTGCGTCGCCGACGAGCTCGCCGCGGGAGTCGCCCGCCCGGTGGCACTGGGCGACCAGGAGGTCGTCGTCCGGGCGAGCGTGGGGGTCAGCGTCTGGCCCGAGGACGGCGCCGACTTCCCGGCGCTGCTGCACTCGGCCGACATGCGGATGTACGCCACCCGGGTGTGAGGCAGGAGCTCGTCCGCGTTCAGGCTTGGGCGAGCTGGGTGGTGTAGAGGCAGATCGCCGCGGCGGCGGCCAGGTTGAGGCTCTCGGCGCGCCCGCGCATCGGGATGCGCACCCGGGCGTCGGCCAGCGCGGCCAGGTCGGCGGGCACGCCGCGGGCCTCGTTGCCGAACAGCCACAGCACCGGGCCGGCCAGCTCGGGCCCCAGCTCGTCGAGGGCGGCCTCTCCCCCGCCGTCGGCGGCGAGCACGGTGACGCCGGCCGCCTGCAGTCGCGGCAGCAGCCCGGGCAGCGGCGCCCCGCGGACGACGTCGACGTGGAAGAGGCTGCCGGCGCTCGAGCGCACCGCCTTGCCGCCGTACGGGTCGGCCGACCCCGCGCCGAAGACCACGGCCCCGGCGCCGCACGCGTCCGCGGTGCGCAGCACGGTGCCGGCGTTGCCCGGGTCGGCCAGCTCGGCGAGCGCCACGGTGAGGGACGGCGGTGCGTCCACCAGGACGTCGGCCGGCACGTCGCGCAGCGCGCAGACCGCGACCAGGCCCTGCGGGGTGACCGTCTCCGACAGCGACGCGGCCGCCCTCTCGGTCACGAGCCGCACCGGCACCGGCGCGGCCGCGAGCAGGTCGCGGTGCGCCGCGGCGGCGGCCTCGGTGGCGAACACCTCGCGGACCCCGGTCGGGTCGGCCAGCGCCTCGGCCACGGCCTGCCGGCCCTCGGCGAGGAACAGCCCCGCGGCGTCGCGGCCGGCCCGCCGGGTCAGCCTGCGCGCGGCCGCCACCCGCCCGGAGCGCTCGGTCAGCGGTTCGGTCACCGTTGGTCGTCCTCCTGCTCGGCGCGAGAGCTGCACAGTGGTCGTCTTCGGCGCAGTGGTCGTCATCAGGGGTCCGCAGGCCGCGAGTGTGCAGATCTCGCGCCCGTGCACACGACGACGCCGCCGGCGCCGACCCGTGGTGGGCCGGACGCCGGCGGCGTCGCGGGTGCTGCTGGCCGGGCTCAGGCGGCCTGACCGCCGGCCGGGACGGCGGCGACGGCGGCGCGCGAGGTCTCCACCAGCGCGGCGAAGGCGGCCGGCTCGTTGACGGCCAGCTCCGCGAGCACGCGGCGGTCGAGCTCGATGCCGGCGAGCTTGAGGCCCTGCATGAACCGGTTGTAGGTCATGTCGTTCTGGCGGGCCGCGGCGTTGATGCGGGTGATCCACAGCTTGCGGAAGTCACCCTTGCGGACCTTGCGGTCGCGGTACTGGTAGGTGGCCGAGTGGAGCAGCTGCTCCTTGGCCTTGCTGTACAGCCGGGACCGCTGGCCCCGGTAGCCGCTGGCGGCCTCGAGGACCGTCCGACGCTTCTTCTGGGCGTTGACCGCCCGCTTCACGCGTGCCACGGAAGGGCTCCTTCTCGTCTAGGGGGCGCTCAGAGCCCGAGCAGCTTCTTGAGGCTCTTGGTGTCGGCCGGGGAGATGACCTGGTCCTGGTCGAGCCGGCGCTTGCGACGCGAGGACTTGTGCTCGAACTTGTGCTGGTTGTTGGCCTGCTCGCGCACGAGCTTCCCGCTGCCCGTCACGCGCACGCGCTTCGCGGTGCCCTTGTGCGTCTTCTGCTTCGGCATGTCCTCGGTCCTCGTTCGTGTGTGGCGGCGCCGCACGGCAGCACGGGGCTGCCGCACGGCACCGGCCGTCTGGTGGTGCGGTCCTCGGCCCTCCCGCGGGGCCCCGCCGCGAGCTCGCGAGTGGCGGGGGCAGGAGGGTCCTGCTTCAGGCCTGCGGGCCCTGCCCCTCGGCGGCCCTGTCGGCCTTGTCGGCCTTGGCCTGCCGGCGGGCGCCGTCGGTCGCGGCCTGGTTCCGGTGCGGGGCGATCACCATGACCATGTTGCGGCCGTCCTGCTTGGGGTTGGACTCCACGACGCCGAGCTCGGAGACGTCCTGGGCCAGCCGCTGCAGCAGCCGGTAGCCCATCTCCGGG
This sequence comes from Geodermatophilus sp. SYSU D00779, assembly GCF_054050595.1. NCBI lineage: Bacteria > Bacillati > Actinomycetota > Actinomycetes > Geodermatophilales > Geodermatophilaceae > Geodermatophilus > Geodermatophilus sp. SYSU D00779. The sequence continues at coordinate 86,562 of NZ_JBJGZQ010000021.1, read as the reverse complement.
CGGGACTGCTCGCGGCCGCGGAACATCACGGTGATCTTGACCTTGTCGCCGCTCCGCAGGAAGCGCTCGACGTGGCCCTTCTTGGTCTCGTAGTCGTGCGGGTCGATCTTCAGGCGCAGCCGCATCTCCTTGATGACGGTGAGCGCCTGGTTCCGCCGGGCCTCGCGGGCCTTCTGGGCGGACTCGTACTTGAACTTCCCGTAGTCCATGAGCTTGGCGACCGGCGGCCGGGCCATGGGCGCGACCTCGACGAGGTCCAGCTCGGAGTCCTGGGCCAGGCGCAGCGCCTCGCCGATCGGCACGATGCCGACCTGCTCGCCCTCGGGGCCGACCAGGCGGACCTCGGGGACGCGGATACGGTCGTTGATACGGGGCTCGGTGATGGCCTCTCCTCTGCTGCTGCATGGGGAGGGGCTCGCTCGGTCACCGGACGCCGACATGAGAGAGGCCCCACGAGCTGCTGCTCGTGGGGCCCACTCGCCGGGGTGCGCCGAGCCCGGGGGCTCGTGCACGCCGCGGGCCCGGCCGGTGGCCGGGCTCCGCGATCCGGGACCTGGACGCCTCGACGGCGCCAGGTGGGAGCGGGCTCCTCTTGGTCGAGCGGCCCGGGGCGGGGCCGCTCAGTGGTTCGCGCGCCTCGTGTAGCGGGGAGGCACGCAGATACTACAGCGCCGCGGGGGTCGGCGTCATTCCCGGTGGCGGCCCCTGGTGAGGATCTGGAACGGCCACCCTCCAGGGCCCCACGCCGAGCCTGCCAGGCGTGGCGGGAAGGGTGGCCCTCCTTCAGTCGTCGTAGAGCAGCGGCGGGGGCGGCGGCTGCTGCGCCCGGCTGGCCGCCAGCAGCGCCCGCAGCCCCTCGACGGCCTCGACGGCGCGGTCGCCGTCGGCTCCCTGGACGGCCAGCACGGCGAACTCGTCGTCGTTGGTGAGCAGCAGCGTCGCCCAGCGGAACCGGCGGTCGAAGCGGACGGCGCGCACCGCCGTCCACGGCACCGTCCGCTCGCCGAACAGGTTGCGCACCCGGACGCCCCGCTCGTCGGCGTCCACCCGCGGGCGGCCCAGCGCCAGCAGGCCGGCGCCCAGCACCAGGCCGAGCCCGACGACGGCGACCTGGTCGGCCACGGTGAACCGCGCCACGCCGGTCGCGTTCTGCGGCAGCGTCACCCCCACGTAGGTGAGGACGGCGGCGACGACGACGGCGGCCGCGGCACACAGCAACCGCCACCGGCGGGGGACGGCGGAGACAGCAGGCGGGCCGGGGGTCGACACGGCTCCATGGTCCCAGGCCGGCGCGAGCGCGGAGGCACCCGCGGATCCGGACCGACCGGTCCGTGCCCACGGCGGCGCTACGCTGGCGCCGGCGCTGCAATCCCGTCCAGATCCGGCGGGGCGTGCGGCCGACCACCGAGAGGTGCGCGTGCGCCACGACCAGGCGGGTCCCGACCTTCCGCCCCACCAGGCCGGTCCCGACCTCCCCCTCGCCGACGAGCTGTCGGCGATCTCCGCCCGCGTGTCCGGACTGCTGCTGTCCGAGGAGACGGTGGCCACCGCGCTCGGCCTGGTGAGCTCGATGGCCCTCGACTCCGTCCCCGGGGCGGTGGGGGCGGGGGTCTCGATCATCGACGAGCGCGGCCGCCGCAGCTCCGGGTCCACCGACGCCCGGGTCGAGCGCGCCGACGCCCTCCAGTACGAGCTCGACCAGGGGCCCTGCCTGGCCGCGGCCGCGAGCCGCCGACTGATCCGCGTCGACGACCTGACGACCGACCGCCGCTGGCCCCGGTGGGCGGCGGCGGCGGCCCCGCTCGGGCTGTTGGCCGCGATGAGCGCGCCGCTGGTGGCCGGGGACACCGCACTGGGTGCGCTCAAGGTCTACGCGGCGCAGCCGGGGTCCTTCGACGCCCACAGCGAACGTCTGCTGACCCTGGCCGCGGCGCAGGCGGCGATCCTGGTGGCCAACACCCAGACCCGCGAGCGCGCCCGGCGGCACAGCGAGGAGCTGCGGGCGGCCGTCCGGAGCCGGGACCTGGTGAGCACGGCCAAGGGTGTCGTCATGGCCCGGCACGGGGTCCCCGAGGACGTGGCCTTCACCATGCTGGTGTCCCGCTCCCACGAGGAGGGCGGGACGCTGGCCGACGTCGCCCGGGCGGTGGTCGACTCCGCCGTCCGCCGACGACGGTGAGCCTCCGCCCCGGGCCGCCCGGGCCCGAGGACTCGCTCGACGAGGAGCAGCGCCGCGCGCTGCGCTCGGCCCTCGAGGTCGCCGACCTGACCCTGGACGAGCTCTGGATGCGGTACTTCGCGCTGGGCGGCTCCTCGGACCTCCTCGAGGTCGAGGGGCACGTGGAGGGGCTCATGTCGCTGCACCCCGCCCAGGTCAACGTGCTCGCGCACGCCCTCAACGAGCGGCTCGACGAGCTGTTCACGCAGCGCCGGGTGCCCTACCGCCCGCCGCTGCGCCGGGGCCGCCCCAGCGGACCCTTCGCCGCGCTGCTGCAGCTGGTGGACGCCGCCCACGCCGCTCCCCCGGACCGGCTGCCGGAACTGGTCGCGCAGGCCGGTACCGCCCTCGGCGTGGAGGCGATCGTCCACGTCGCCGACCACGAGCAGTGCCGGCTGTGGCCGCTCCTGCCGACGGGGGCGGCGCCCCCCGGCTCGGTGCCCATCGACGGTTCCCTGCCCGGACGGGTCTTCCAGACGGTGCGGCCGCTGCCGTCCGACGCCGAGGGCCTGCACCGGCTGTGGTGCCCCCTCATGGACGGCCACGACCGGGTGGGCGTCCTCGAGGTGCGGGTCGGGACACCGGCCGAGCTCTACGACCCCGGGCTGCGGGAGGAGTGCCGGTGGCTGGCGGAGCTGGTCGGCGCCCTGGTCGCGTCGATGGGCCAGTACGGCGACGCGCTCCAGCGGCCACGTCTGACCCGGCCCCGCACGCCCTCGGCCGAGCTGCTGTGGCAGCTGCTCCCCCCGCTGACGGCCGGCAGCGGCCCCTTCGTGCTGGCCGGGATCCTGGAACCGGCCTACGAGGCGGGCGGGGACGCCTTCGACTACTCGCTGTCGGAGACCACCGTCTCCCTGGCCGCGTTCGACGCGATGGGGCACGGCCTGCCCGCCGCCGTCCTCGCCGCCGCCGCCGTGTCGGCCTACCGCAGCGCCCGCCGTGACGGCCGGGGCGTCCAGGACCAGGCGCGGGCGCTCGACGAGGTGGTGGCGGGCACCTTCCCGGGCAGCTCGTTCGTCACCGGGGTGCTCGCCGAGCTCGACGTCCCCAGTGGCCGGCTCCGCTACGTCAACGCCGGGCACCCCGCGCCGCACCTGCTGCGGGGAGGCAAGGTCGTGAAGTCGCTGGCCGGTGGACGGCGCGTGCCCTTCGGACTGGGCACGGGCGTCCTCACCGTGGCCGAGGAGGCGCTGCAGCCCGGCGACTGGCTGGCGGTGCACACCGACGGCGTCACCGAGGCGCGGGACGCCACCGGCGCCTGGTTCGGCGAGGAGCGGCTCCTGGACCTGCTCACCCGCGAGGTCGCCGGCGGACAGTCCCCGCCGGAGACGGCCCGGAGGCTGATGCACGCCGTCCTGACCCACCAGGAGGGGCTGCTGCAGGACGACGCCAGCGTCCTGCTCGCGCGCTGGGCGCCCGAGCCGCGGGGACCGTGAGGCGCCCGACCCCGCCTGGACACACCCCCGCAACAGGGACGACGCACCATGGTCGCGAGCGCCGTCGACGAGGGGGAACCGTGACCGATGTGCTGCCCGAGGCCCCGCCCGGGACCGAGGCGCCGCTGCCCCTGGCCGGGTACACCGTCGCGGTGACCGCGGCCCGGCGGCGCGAGGAGCTCGGTGCGCTGCTGGCCCGCCGCGGCGCGCGGGTCGTCCACGCGCCGGCGATCCGCATAGTGCCGCTGGCCGACGACGCCGAGCTGGTCGCCGCGACCCGGGAGGTGCTGGCGCAGCCGGTCGACCTCGTCGTGGCCACCACCGGCGTGGGCTTCCGCGGGTGGCTGGAGGCCGCGGACGCCTGGGACCTGCCGCTGGTCGAGCACCTGCGCGACGCCCGCGTGCTCGCCCGCGGCCCCAAGGCGCGCGGCGCCATCCGCGGCGGCGGGCTGGTCGACGCCTGGTCGCCGGCGTCGGAGTCGTCGGCGGAGGTGCTCGAGCACCTGCTGTCGGGCGCCGAGGGGCCGCTGCAGGGACGCCGCATCGCCGTCCAGCTGCACGGCGACCCGCTGCCGGACTTCGTCGCGGCGCTGCGGGCGACCGGGGCCGACGTGCTCACCGTGCCGGTGTACCGCTGGGTGCTGCCCGAGGACGTCGAGCCGGTGCGCCGGCTGGTCCGCTCCGTGGTGGCCGGCACGGTCGACGCGGTCACGTTCACCAGCGCGCCGGCGGCGGCGAGCCTGCTCACCGTCGCCGGCGAGCTGGGGATGCGGGCCGAGCTGGTCGCCGCGCTCGGCTCCGGCGTCCTCGCGGTGGCGGTGGGCCCGGTGACCGCCGGCCCGCTCGACGCCGCGGGCATCCCCTCGGTGCAGCCCGAACGGGCCCGGCTCGGCGCCCTGGCCCGCGAGGTGGTGGCACGGCTGCCCGAGCGCGACCCGGTGCTGCGCGTGGGCGGGCGAGAGCTGCAGGTCCGCGGGCACGCCGCGCTGGTCGACGGGCGGGTGGTGGAGCTGGCGCCGGGCCCGATGGCGGTGCTGCGGGCGCTGGCCGCGCGGCCGGGCGCCGTCGTCCCCAAGACCGACCTCGTGGCGGGGCTGCCGGGCGGCGGGGACGCGCACGCCGTCGAGATGGCCGTCACCCGGCTGCGCGCGGCGCTCGGCCGCGGCGTGGTGGAGACCGTGGTGAAGCGCGGCTACCGGTTGGCCGTGTGATCTGTCGGCCTACCGGCCGACACCGCGACCACGTGCCGTCCGGCTGCCGTGGAGCCGGACCGCGGCTCCCCCTCGGGGACCCTGCGGGCCCCGCTCGGGGGCCCGCAGGGCTCTCGTCGCCCCTCACACCCCCGACGTGCGGCTCCCGGGCCGCAGGTACACCGCCCAGGTCACGGCCAGGCAGACCGCGTAGAAGGCGATGAACACCAGGTAGGCCGAGTCGCCGGTGCCGGTGGTGAGGAACGACTGCCGGAAGGCCAGGTTGACCAGCACGCCGCCGAAGGCCCCGACCGCGCCGGCGATGCCGATGAGTGCGCCGGACATGCGCAGCGCGTGCCGGTCGGCACCCGCCGGGTCCTCGCCGGCGGCCACCCGCTGCTGGGCCTGGGTGCGGAAGATCGCCGGGATCATCTTGTAGGTCGAGCCGTTGCCGATGCCGCTGAGCACGAACAGCGACACGAAGCCGACGACGAACAGCGCCAGCGACCCCACCTGGCTGGCGGCCCACACGACCGCGGCGCCGACCGCCATGGCCGCGAAGGTCCAGAACGTGATGCGCGCACCGCCGAAGCGGTCGGCCAGCGAGCCGCCGAGCGGGCGGATCAGCGAGCCCAGCAGCGGGCCGAGCCAGGTGAGCGACGCCGCGGCGAGGGGCGTGGCGAAGTCGGAGGTGAACTGGTTCTGCAGCACCTGACCGAAGGCGAACCCGAAGCCGATGAACGAGCCGAAGGTGCCGATGTACAGGAACGACATGATCCAGGTGTGCGGCTCGCGGGTGGCCTCGCGCATGGCACGCGGCTGGTTGCGCGCGGTCGACAGGTTGTCCATGAGCAGCGCCGCGCCGACGGCGGCCGCGACGATCAGCGGGATGTAGACGACCAGCACCAGCCGCGGGTGCTCCACGCCCGCGGTGGCCAGCACGAGCAGGCCCACCAGCTGGACGACGGGGACGCCGAGGTTGCCGCCGCCGGCGTTGAGGCCCAGCGCCCAGCCCTTGAGCCGGTTCGGGTAGAAGGCGTTGATGTTGGCCATGGAGCTGGCGAAGTTGCCGCCGCCGACGCCGGCCAGGCAGCTGACGACCAGCAGCGTCGTGTAGTCGACGCCGGGCTCCAGGACGACGGCCGTGGCGATCGTGGGCACGAGCAGCAGCGCGGCGCTGACGATCGTCCAGTTGCGCCCGCCGAACTTCGCGACGGCGAAGGTGTAGGGCAGCCGGACGAACGCGCCGAGCGCCGTCGGCAGCGTGGTCAGCAGGAACTTCCCGGCCGGGTCGATGCCGTACACGGCCTCGGGCAGGAAGAGCACGAGCACCGACCACAGGCTCCAGATCGAGAAGCCGACGTGCTCGGAGAAGACGGAGAAGAACAGGTTGCGGCGGGCGACCGGCTTGCCCGTGGACTCCCAGAAGGCGGGGTCCTCCGGGCGCCAGTCGTCGATCCAGCGACCGGGGCGCGTCGGGACGGCGACCGGCGCGGTCCGCTGGTGGGTGGTGGGGGTGGGGGCGGCCATGGGCCAGAACGGTGGCGGCCCGTCGTTCCCCCGCCGTTGCTGCCGGGCAGAACTCGTGTTCCGTTGTGCTCACCGGCGCTGACCCGCTGTGGTGAGGACGGAGTCGACCGGCGTGCACACGGGCCCGGCGAGTGGGGAGGATCGGCGGCGTGACCGTGACCGAGGACCCTGCGGCTGCCGGCCGCGCCCTGATCGAGGACGGCGCGGCGGTCGCGGGCACCATGAGCCGGAACGCCGCCACCCTCGTCTACCCCGACCCGGCCGGCCGGGCTGCAGTGCGCCTCGAGGACCGGCTGGCGCGGTGCCTGCGGACGGCGGCCGACGAGGCGGCGGGGATCGCCGTCCCCCGGGAGCGGGCCCGCGCCGGCGCCGTCCTCGCCTTCGCCGTCGAGCACGCGGTGACCCTCGCCCACGGCGGGCGCCCGGTGCGCGGCGACGGCTTCTTCGCCCCGCGGTCCGGCGGGCGCTCGGCCGCCGACGCGGTCACCGAGGCCGTGGTGGCCGCCGCCCGCGGCTCGCACGACGAGCGGCGGGTGCGGCACCTGGGCTACCTGCTGGCCGAGGTGGCCTCCTCCCCCGACCTGGACGCCGCGCTGGTCGAGCGGGCGCTGGCGCTGGCCGCCGGGCTGACCTGGCGCCAGCTCGTGCTGCTGGCCGGCGTCGGCCGCCGCGACCGCGCACCGCTGCCGATGACCCCGCTGGCCGACGACCCGCGCGGGTGGCCGGCGTGGGGCGCGCGCGAGGACGTCGCCGACCTGCAGCGCGGCGGCCTGCTCGACCCGCCACCGGCCCAGCCCCGGCCGGGCGGCGCGGCACTCCCCCGGCTGCGCCCGGCCGACCTGCGGCTGACCCGCCGCGGCGTGCTGGTGCACCGGCTGCTGGCTCTGGGCTTCGTGCGGGACGACGACGTCGCCGCGGCGCTGGCCGAGCTCGCGCCGCCCGCCTGAGCCGGGTCAGTCCGGCAGCTGCGCGTAGGCGCGCACCGGGAAGGTGCCGAACCCGGCGAAGCGGGGCGGGGCCGCGGTGAACCGGGCGCCGATACCGGGCACCCGGTCCAGCCCCGTGAGGTGCTCGACGATCGGGATCCCCGCCCCCAGCAGGGCGGTGTGCGCCGGCCGCTCCCCGCGCTCGGTGACCTCGTCGATGTTCACCGCGTCGATCCCGACCAGCGCCGCACCCCGGTCGGCCAGCTCCCGCGCGGCGTCCCCGGCGAGGAACGGTGCGTCCACGGCGTAGTCCGGCGTCCCGAAGGCGGCATCCCCACCGGTGTGCAGCAGCACCGCGCAGCCGGCCACCTCCAGCCCGTCCAGGTCGGCCACGGTCACCGCCCGGCGGCCGGAGCCGGCCGTGCGCACGACGAGTGCCGGCAGGTCGGCCAGCGCCTCCAGCGGCAGCCCGGCGAGGTCGGCGCCGTCGGCGTGCCGGTGGAACGGGCTGTCGAGGTAGGTGCCGGTGTTGCCGACCATGCGGACCGCGTGGATGACGAACTCGGTGCCCGGCGCGTAGACCTCCCGCGAGGCCTCCCGGGTCAGGTGCGGGGTCACCTCCGGCCCGGGCAGGCCGGGATAGGTCACCATCCCGGCAGAGATCACGTGACTCAGCTCCACGAACCTGGACATGCTGGGCACCCTCTCGCACGAAGGACCCGGGTGTGTGGGTCTGCGGCAGGCCTCACGGCGTGGAGAGGTCAGGAGGCCGGCAGAGGAGGCACGGGTGGGCGACGGGGACCGGGGCTTCGCGCACTTCGTGTCCGCGGGGCAAGCCGCCCTGCTGCGCCTGGCCCGTCCTGCTCGCCGGCGACCGCGGACACGCGGAGGACCTCGTGCAGACCGCCCTGCTCAAGACCTACCGGCACTGGGACCGGATCAGCCGGTCCGGCCCGCTACTCCGAGACCTCTCCGAGCAGCAGACCGCCGACCTGATGGGGTGCCCGCCCAGCACGGTGAACACCCAGACCGCTCGTGGCCCGGCCCGGCTGCGCACCGCGCTGACCGCGCTCCAGCCGGCCGGTGGGGAGGAGCGGTGAGGGACGACGAGCTGCGGGCGCGCCTGACCGCCCTCGCCGACGCCACCGCGCCGCCGCCGCGCGCCGACCTGGCCGCGGTGGTCGAGCACCGGCACCGGGCCCGCCGCCGGTCGCAGCTGCGGCTGGGCGCGGTCGGCGCGGTGGTCGTGGCCGCGGTGGCGGTGGGCCGGGTGCTGGTGCCGGACGGGCCGTCGGCGGAGCCGGCGACCGCGGTGGCCGAGGCGCCGGACGTGCGGGACCTGCCCGCCCCGGGCGACGGACCGACCCGCGGCTCGCTCGCCGGCGACGCGGAGTCCGTCGAGGCGGTGCGGCAGCTGTCCTGGAGCGGTCCGGGCGCCCGCACGGCCGCCCCTCCGCCGGCGGGGTCGCAGGTGCTCTTCGCCGGCGACGCGGCCGGCGGGCGCTGGGCGCCGGTGTCCCGCCCGCTGACCGTGCCCCCGCCGCTGGTGGACGACGACGAGCTCGAGCGGCGGCTGGGCACGGGATCGGTCGCCCTCGCCGGTTCGCCGGTCCTCCGGGCGCCGCGCCGGGCGAGCTGCGGCTGTGGAGCGCGCCGCTCATCGCCGAGCCCGGGCTGCCCACCGCGCTGGGGGACCCCGCCACTCGGACGCCGGCCGTCGTCGCGCCGTCCCCGGCCGTCACCGCCCGGGTGGTCGACGGGACCGGCACGCCGCTGGCCGAGCTGCCCCTCGACGACGGGCTCGCGGTGCGGGCCGTCCCCGAGGGGACCGCGACGGTGGAGGTCCTGGCCGCGGACGGCACGGTGTCGGCCTCGGTCGAGCCGCTGCCCCGCCGCGGTGGGTGAGCCGGTGCGGACCCTCGTACGGGCCGCCACCGTCCCGGCACCCTGACCTCAGGCGCGGCGGCGGGCCAGCAGCACGGTGTCGGCGACGGGCAGCTCGCGCCCGGCCGGGCCGGCTGCCGTCCGCGGGCGGTCCTCGCGGACCACGACGTCCCAGGCCACCGGGTCGAGCGTCGCGGCGACCTGCTCGGCCGTGAAGAACATCCCCGGCGAGCCGGTGTGCAGCTCGCTGGGCCGGTGCCCGACGACGAGCAGGCTGCCGCCCGGCGCGACGGCGGCGGCCAGCCGGGCGAACGCCGGGTCGCGGTCCTGCGGCGGCAGGTGGAAGTACTGCGCCGAGACCAGGTCGAAGGCGATCGTCCGCGGCGCCCACCGGGTGAGGTCGGCGTGCACCCACTCGATCCGCTCGGCGACCTCCGGGCCCAGCCGGTCGGCCTGCGCGGCGGCGCGGGCCAGCGCGACGGTGGAGAAGTCGACGGCGGTGACGCGCCAGCCGCGGCCGGCCAGCCACAGCGCGTCGCCGCCCTCACCGCTGCCGGCGTCCAGCGCCCGGCCCGGCGTCAGCCCCTCGGCCTCGGCCACCAGCTGCGGGTTGGCGCGGCCGCTCCACAGGGCCGGCGCGGTGCGGTACCGCTCCTCCCAGGAGGCCTCGTCGAACCGCATCTCGCCGTGGCCGTGGTGTGCTGCGTGCTCCATGCCCGGCAGCCTCCCCCGGCGGTGCCGACTTGACAACGGACGTTGCCGGACCGGCAAATGGAGGGCATGGCGGACGACGAGGCGACCGACGCGGTGCTCACCGCCGTCGGCCCGCGGCTGCGCGCGCTGCGCCAGCGGCGCGGGCTCACCCTGACGCAGCTGTCCGAGGAGACCGGCACCTCGGTGAGCACGCTGTCCCGGCTGGAGTCCGGGCAGCGCCGGCCGACCCTGGAGCTGCTGCTGCCGCTGGCCCGCGCCCACCAGGTGCCGCTCGACGAGCTGGTCGGCGCGCCGGAGACCGGGGACCCGCGGGTGCACCTGCGTCCGCGCACCCCGACGCACGGCCTGACCGTCGTCCCGCTGACCCGGCGTCCGGGCGGGATCCAGGCGTTCAAGATGGTCTACGCGCCGCACACCCCGGCCGGCGCGCCCGAGCTGCAGACGCACGAGGGCTACGACTGGGTGTACGTGCTCTCCGGCCGGCTGCGGCTGCTGCTCGGGGAGCACGACGTCGTCCTCGGCCCCGGGGAGGTCGCCGAGTTCGACACCCGCACCCCGCACTGGATCGGCAACCCTGGCGACGAGCCCGCCGAGGTGCTGGGCCTGTTCGGCCCGCAGGGCGAGCGGATGCACGTGCGGGCCCGCCCCCGCCGCTGACCGCGTTGTCCGCCCGCTGAGGCGGTGCCACCATGCCGTCGTGCCCGGCTCCGCAGCCGACCGGCTGGCCCGGCTGGCCGACGGCTACCTGGTCACCCAGCTCCTGCACGTCGCCGTCGTGCTGGGGGTCCCCGACGCGCTGGCCGCCGGTCCGCGCAGCGCCCCCGACCTCGCGCGGGAGCTCGGCGCCGTGCCCGGCGCCCTGCACCGGGTGCTGCGCGGGCTGGCCGCCGAGGAGGTCCTCGACGAGCTGCCCGACGGCCGCTTCGCGCTGAGCCCGGTCGGCGAGCTGCTGCGGCCCGGGGTGCCGGGCTCGCTGCCCGGTGCGGTGGCCGCCCGCGGCGGGCTCTACTACCGGTCGGCCGCCGGGCTGCTCGCCGCCGTGCGGGACGGCGGGACGCCGTTCGACCTCGTCGAGGGGCGGCCCTTCTTCGACGCGCTCGCGGCCGAACCCGCGCGGCTGGCGGCGTTCCGCGCGTCGATGGCCGACCGCTCGGGGCGGGAGGCCGGTGCGGTGGTGGCCGCCTACGACGTCTCCGGCCTCGCCTCGGTGGTCGACGTGGGCGGCGGGTCCGGCGTCCTGCTGCGGGCGGTCCGGGAGCGGGCGCCGTCGGCTGACGTGCTGCTGTTCGACCGGCCGGAGGTGGTGGCCAGCTCGGACCTGCCCGCTGTCGGTGGCGACTTCTTCGAGCAGGTGCCGGCCGGCTCCGACGCGTACCTGCTGTCGCGAGTGCTGCACGACTGGGACGACGACGCCGCCCGCCGGGTGCTCACCGTGTGCCGGACGGCGATGCGGCCGGACTCGGTGCTGCTGGTGGTGGAGGCGGTGCTGCCGGAACGCGCCGCCGAGGACCCGGCCGCGGTGCGGATGGACCTCACCATGCTGGTGCTGCTGCCCGGCCGCGAGCGGACCGCGGCGGAGTACGCCGTCCTGTGCGGGGCGGCCGGGTTGCAGCTCACCCGCGACGTCCCGACCGAGGCCGGGGTGCACGTGCTCGAGGTGCGTCCGGCGTAGGCCGCCGTGCCCGTCCGCAGCGCCGAGCCCCCGCCCCTGCTCCGGCCGGGGAGCAGGGGCCGTGGTCGCAGATGTCGTCGTCCGCAGCATCCGCCCCTGCCCCGCACCGTGGGCGCGGGGTGGGACCGCGCCCGGTGGTGCCGCGGCCGGTGCCTGGGGGACTCCCGGTCCCTCCTCACACCTCGACCACGATCTCGCCGCCGGACTCGTGCACCGGGTAGACGCGGATCGGCGCGGCCCCGGACGTCGAGGCGCCGTCGGTCCACCGGTAGGCGTAGAGGTGCAGCGGGCAGACCAGCACGTCGACGTCGGTCTGCCCGTCGGCGAGCGGGCCCCCGGCGTGCGGGCAGGCGGCCTGGGTGGCGTGCAGCGAGCCGTCCCGGAGCCGGAAGACGGCGACCTGCACGCCCCCGGCCACGAACGCCCGCCCCTCCCCCGGCGGCACCTCGTCGACCCGCCCGACGGCGTACGCCGTGCCGCGTGGCGGTGCCGCGGGGCCCGGGCCGCGCACGTCGGTCGCGGGGCTGCCGGGGTCGGTGCCCGGGGTGGTGGGCCGGGCGGCCTCGAGGTGCCTCAACCGCGTCGTGGCGCTCATCGGACCGGCACCGCCGGCAGCGCGACCAGCGGCAGCGAGGTGCGGAACTGCCCGGGTGTGGCCGGCTCCTTCCCGTCCTGCCCCCACGGGTCGGTGTAGGCGTCGACCGACTTCTGCATGTTCGCGTCCAGGTCGGCCACGATCCCCTCGCTGTCCTCGAGCAGCACCGACCGGATCCGCTCCAGGCCGACCCGCGGCACGAAGTCGTAGGTGCGCTCCAGCCAGTTGGCGTTCTCCCGGTAGTACTGCAGGAACCGGCCGGTGAGCCGGAGCACCTCCTGCGGCGAGTCGACGGTGGCCAGCAGGTCGCCCTTGCGGACGGTGGCCCCGGCGGCGCCGCCGACGTAGACCTCCCACCTCCCGTCGCCGACCGCCACCACGCCGACGTCCTTGACGTAGGCCTCGGCGCAGTTGCGCGGGCAGCCGACCACGGCGAGCTTCATCTTCGCCGGGCTCTCGATGCCCTGGAACCGCGTCTCCAGGTCGATGCCCAGCTGCGTGGAGTCACCGAGGCCGAAGCGGCAGAAGTCGCTGCCGACGCAGGTCTTCACGGTGCGGAAGCTCTTGCCGTAGGCGTACCCGGAGGGCATGCCCAGGTCGTCCCACACCGCCGGCAGGTCCTCCTTGCGGACACCGAGCAGGTCGATGCGCTGACCGCCGGTCACCTTGACCATCGGGACCTCGTACTTCTCGGCCACCTCGGCGATCCGGCGCAGCTGGGCCGGCGTGGTCACCCCACCCTTCATCTGCGGGACGACGGAGAAGGTGCCGTCGCGCTGGATGTTGGCGTGCACGCGGTCGTTGATGAACTCGCCGTCCTTCTCGGGGACGAAGTCCACGCCCCACACCATCTTGAGCAGCGAGGTCAGCCCCATCTTGGACCTCGCGTCCTCCTTGCCGCCGGGGGCGAGCGCGGCGAAGACCGCCGACACGCTGCGCAGGTCCTGCTCGCGGATGGCGGCCACCAGCTCCGGCTTGGCCATCGGGATCCCCGGCACGTAGTACGAGGCGGCCGGGTCCTCGGCGAGGTCGCCGTCGGCGGCCCACTCGACGATCTGCTTGACGAGGGACTTGCACGAGCCGCAGCCCTTGCCGGCGCGGGTGGCGTCCATGACCGCGCCGACGCTGCCGCAGCCGCCGGCGACGGCACCGCAGATGTCGCCCTTGGACACCCCGTTGCAGTTGCACACCTGCGAGTCGGCCGGCATCTCGGCGACGCCGACCTCCGCGGCGCCGTCGGAGAGGTCCACGAGCAGCCGGATCCGCTCCTCCGGCAGCGGCGCGCCGCGGTCGAAGGCCTGGGTCAGGTAGGCGACCTTGCGGGTGTCGCCGAGCAGCGTGGCGCCGATCAGCCGGTCGTCGCGGATCACCACCGACAGGTGCACCCCGCGCCTGGGCTCGGAGATGACGAGGAACTCGTCGTCCTCCCGCTCGGGGGTGTTGACCCCCATGGTGGCGACGTCGACGCCGGCCACCTTGAGCTTGGTCGCCGTCCGGCTGCCGTGGTACTCCGCGTCCGGGTCGGCGCCGGTGAGGACGTCGGCGAGCACGCGGGCGTGCTCCCACGCCGGCTGCACCAGGCCGTACACCGAGCCGCGGTGCTGGGCGCACTCGCCGATGGCGTAGACGTCGGGGTCGTCGGTGCGCAGCTGGTCGTCGACGACGATGCCGCGCTCGACCTCCAACCCGGAGCGCAGCGCGACGTCGGTGTGCGGCCGGACGCCGGCGGCGACGACGAGCAGGTCGCAGTCCAGCCGCCGTCCGTCCTTGAGCACGACACCCTCGACGTGCTCGGCACCGAGCACCTCGGTGGCCAGGACGTCGAGGTGGACGCCGATCCCCAGCGACTCGACGCTCTTCCTGAGGATCGCGCCGGCCTCGGCGTCGAGCTGGGCGTTCATCAGCCACGGCATGGCGTGCACCAGCTCGACCTGCAGGCCGTGGCCCTGCAGCGCGCGGGCGGCCTCGAGTCCGAGCAGCCCGCCGCCCATGACCGCCGCGCGCCGGCAGCGGCCGGTGGCCTCCAGCAGAGCGCGGGTCTCGTCGATGGTGCGGAACCCGAAGACGCCGGGCAGCAGGCTGCCGTCCTCACGGCGGACGCCGGCCATCGGCGGGATGAACGAGTAGCTGCCGGTGGCCAGCACCAGGTGGTCGTAGGGGGTGACCGAGCCGTCGGCGCCGAGGACGGTCTTGGCGGCGGTGTCGATGCGCTCGGCCCGGATCCCGGCGCGCAGGTGCACGCCGTTGTCGGCGTACCAGTCGTGGCTGTTGAGGACGATGTCGTCCTCGTGCGACTCCCCGGCCAGCACCGGCGAGAGCATGATCCGGTTGTAGTTGCCGTGCGGCTCGTCGCCGAGGACGGTGATGCGGAACTGCTCGCCGCCGCCGCGCTCGAGCACCTCCTCGACCAGCCGGGCACCGGCCATGCCGTTGCCCACCACGACCAGCCGCGCGCGGGGGTCGAGCTCGTCGTCGAGGGAGAGGGACGTCAGGCCGGTCGGCCGGCCACCCAGGACGGTCATCAGACCTCCACCAGCCCGAGGTCGACGACCAGCTCACCGGTGACGCCGATGGGCGCGGCCGCCTGCAGCTCGACGACCGTGCCGCCGGGCAGGTCCTCGACGACCCGCAGCGGGACGTGCACGTCGCCCTTGGCGCCGATGGGGAACCAGCGCACCGGCACCCCGTCGCGGACCAGCAGCACGTACACCAGGTGCTCGGTGGAGTTGCCGCCGCGGAAGTAGAGCGCCTGGGCGGTGGCGCCCGAGGGCACCGTGTAGCGCAGCGCCGGGTCGACCGGACCGGGCTTGTCCAGGCCCTCGCCCGTGATCGGGTACACGCCTTGCAGGAACCGTGGGGTGCTCTTCACGCGGGGGGTCCTCCTCGGGACGGGGCGGGACGGCGGGAGCGGGGTGCGCGCCGCGGGCTGTTCGTGGGGACGGGGCTCGGGCTGGCCGGCGGCGTCGGGGGCGGGCAGCCGCTCGACCGGGCCGGCGACGCGGGTGACGGCGACCGCGCAGACCTTGAAGGCCGGCATCCCCGACGTGGGGTCCAGCGCCGGGTCGGTGAGCGCGTTGGCCGACGAGCCGCCGCCCCAGTGGAAGGGCGCGAAGACGACGTCGGGACGGATGTCGTCGGTCAGGTGCGCCGAGAAGCGGGCCCGGCCGCGACGGGTGGCCAGCTCGACGACGTCGTCCGGGCCGATGCCCAGGCGGCGGGCGAGGTCGGGGTGCAGCTCGGCGCGCGGCAGCGGCGCGACCAGCTGCAGGCTCCTGGTCCGCCGGGTCTGGGTGCCCGACTGGTACTGCGCCAGCACCCGGCCGGTGGTGAGCACGTAGGGGTGGTCGGCGTCGGGCCGCTCGTGCGCCTCGACGTGCTCGACGCGCAGGAAGCGGGCCCGCCCGTCGGGGGTGGGGAACCGGTCGAGGAACAGCCGCGGCGTGCCCGGGTGGTCCGGCGCGGGGCAGGGCCAGAACACGCCCTGCTCCTCGTCGATGCGCCGGTAGCTGATGCCGGAGTAGTCGGCCGCTCCCCCGGCGCTGGCCCGGCCGAGCTCGGCGAAGACCGTCTCGGCGTCCCCGCTGAACCCCGGCGCCCCCAGGCGCTCGGCCAGCTCGGCGAGCAGCTGCAGGTCGTCGCGGACGCCGTCGGGCGGGTCCAGCGCGCGCCGGCGGCGGAGGACCCGCCCCTCGACGTTGGTCATCGTGCCGTCCTCCTCGGCCCACATGGCACTGGGCAGCACGACGTCGGCGAGCTCGGCGGTCTCGGAGAGGAAGAAGTCGCTGACCGCGAGGAAGTCCAGGTCGGCGAGGCGGCTGATCACCCGGCGGGCGTCCGGGGCGGAGACCGCGACGTTGGAGGCGAGCACCAGCAGGGTGCGCACGCCGCCGTCGGTGCCGAGGGCGTCGAGCAGCTCGAAGGCCGACGGCCCCGGCTGCGGCAGGTCGTCGGGGTCGACGCCCCAGACCGCGGCGACGTGCGCGCGGGCGGCCGGGTCGGCGAGCCGGCGGTAGCCGGGCAGCTGATCGGCCTTCTGCCCGTGCTCGCGGCCGCCCTGCCCGTTGCCCTGTCCGGTGACGGTGGCCCAGCCGCTGCCCTCGCGGCCGGGCAGGCCGAGGGCCAGCGCCAGGTTGATCCACGCCTGGGCGGTGTCGGTGCCGCTGCGGTGCTGCTCCGCGCCGCGGGCGGTCAGCACGATCGCCCGCTCCGCGCGGGCGAGGGCGAAGACGGTGCGGCGCTGGTCGGCGACGGGGACCCCGGTCAGCCGCTCCACCCGGTCGGGCCAGTAGGCCCCGACCCCCTCCCGGACCTGCTCGAACCCGGTGGTGCGCGCCGCCACGTACGCCTCGTCGACCAGGCCCTCGGCGATCGCGATGTGCAGCAGCCCGTTGGCCAGGGCCAGGTCGGTGCCCGGCAGCGGCTGCAGGTGCAGTGCGGCGTTCCGGGCGGTCGCCGTCCGGCGGGGGTCCACCACGACGTGCTGCGCGCCGCGGGCCCGGCCCTCGTCGAACCACTGCATCGCCGGGGGCATGGTGTCGGCCGGGTTGGACCCCACCAGGACGACGACGTCGGCCTGGGCGATGTCGGACAGCGGGAACGGCATGCCGCGGTCGAGACCGAAGGCGCGGTTGGCCGCTCCCGCGGCGGAGGACATGCAGAACCGGCCGTTGTAGTCGATGGCGCTCGTCCGCAGCGCGACCCGGGCGAACTTGCCGAACTGGTAGGCCTGCTCGTTGGTCAGCCCGCCGCCGCCGAAGCAGCCGACGGCGTCGCGGCCGTGCGCGGCCTGGGTCCGCTCGATCGCGGCGACGACCCGGTCCAGCGCCTCGTCCCACGTGGCCTCGACCAGCGGGCTGCTGCGGTCGCCCGGGACGGCGCGCACCAGGGGGCGGGTCAGCCGCTCGGGGTGGTCGAGCAGCTCGGGCGCCGACCAGCCCTTGGAGCACAGGCCGCCGCGGTTGGTCGGGAAGTCGGCCGGCTGCAGCGTCGCCGGGCGGTCCCCGGCGGTCATCGTGACCCCGCACTGCAGGGAGCAGTAGGGGCAGTGGGTCTGCGTCGTCCGGGTGCGCGGGCCGGCCCCGGCGAGCACTCCGGGCAGGGCGGTCGCGGTCACGTCGACGAGGTTCGACGGTGCCGGTTTCCCGGCGACGGCATCGGCGTCAAGCCTGCGTTCCGTCGACCTCACGCCGTCCCGGCGGCGACTGTTAGGCCACGCCTACGCTGGCCGGGTGGCCGACCGCGTGATCACCGTGCACCTCGGCGCCCCGTCGGTCCGCCCCGCCGAGCAGCGCGACGTGCCCCGGATCGCCGCCACCCTCACCCTCGTGCAGGCCACGTCGCGCTGGGCCCGCTGGGCGCTGCCGGAGGACGGCCGGGTGCAGCGGCTGACCCGGCTCGCCGAGCTCGACGCCGGCCACCGCGCGGTCTCCACCGGCACCGGCTGGGTCACCGAGGACGTCACCGCCGTCGCCGCGTGGCACGCCCCCGAGGAGGCGCCGGGCACCCGGCCGCTGCCCGACGACGTCCGTGCCGCGCTGGCCACCGAGCTGCCGCACGTGCACGGCTCCCGATGGGACGCCGTCCGCCGGACCCGCGAGCTGGTCGACGCCGCCCGCCCGGCCGGACCGCACTGGTGGCTGGCCCACCTGGGCACCCGGCCCAGCAGCCGACGGCACGGCTACGGGACGGCGCTGCTGCAGCCGGCGCTCGAGCGCTGCGACGCGGACGGCCTGCCCGCCGCCGCCGTCGTCTCGACCTGGGCCGCCGTCCGGTTCCTGCGGCGGCTCGGCTTCGACGTCGACCAGGCGATGGAGAGCTCCGACGGCACGCTGCCCCTCTGGCTGCTGGTGCGCCCGCCGCGGGACTGACCGCTGCCGGCAGGAGCGGGTGAGGGTGTCCCTCCCCCGCTGTCACGCGGTCACGGCCTGCCCGCGGCGTCCCGGTCGGGCCCCGGAGCTGGGAGCACCACCGGGCGGGTCTCACGGGACGACCGCCACCCGTCGGTCTCGATGGGTGCTGACGCTCCGTGCGTGGTGAACCGCTCGTGCCTGCTCTGCCATCCTGCATCTCCGACCCGCTGCTCGAGCAGTTCCTCGCGCAGCCGCCGCATGTCGATGACCGTCCGCTGGGCTGTCGCGGACCCCGCATCGACGATGCGGTGGTCTTCGACGAGCTCGTCGGGACGCCGGCTTCGGCGCCGGCTACGAGCGGTTGCCGGACCTGTTGTCCCCGCTGACGTTCCCAGCCCCGTTCCCGGCGTCGTCCCGGGTCGACTGCTCGCGGACTTCCTTGAGCGCGTTGAGCGCAGAGACCATCGCTGTAGCCGCCATGGCGATGACGACCAGGAAAGCGCCGATGAGCACCCAGCGTTCCACGTCGAGCCGGAAGCCTGACGCCGACATGATGACGGCCGCGAGCAGCAGGATGAGCGCCACGAGAGCACCGACGACCAGGGACCAGAGGATGGTCGGTTTCATGATGTGCCCTTCCAGGAGGAACGGGTGAGGGATGCGCGGTCGAGCGTCCTGTTCGGTACTACGGCGGCGCTGGTCGGGTGTGCAGGCTCTCCTCGGGGGCGTGCCTGATCGCACGTGCGCGCCCCGGGTGTCGGGCGGGTGCAAGCGGAACGAGTGCCGACCATGATCCTTCCAAAGGTCCGGGACCCTCGCTTCGGGGCCGTCCAGTGGTCACCGCAAGGGGATCGGCCTGCGACACCCGGGTCGAGCCGCTTCGCCCTCGCACCGCGGTGTCCGGTGCCCGACTGGCACGACACCGATCCCGCGGAACGGTCCGCCGCCCCACTGGGCCAGAACCGGCAGCTCACGGCCCAGAACAGGTCGCCGCGACTCGATAACGTGCAACGCATGCCCATCAGACTCGAGAACGTCGGCATCGCCGTCCGCGACCTCGACGCGGCGATTGCCTTCTTCACCGACCTCGGGCTGACCGTCCTCGGCCGTGACACGGTCAGTGGAGAGTGGGCCGACACCGCTGTCGGCCTCGACGGCAACCACGCGAACATCGCCATGCTCCAGACGCCGGACGGCAACGGGCGTCTCGAGCTCTTCGAGTACATCCACCCCGACGCGATCGAGACGCAGCCCACCCGGCCCAACGAGATCGGCATGCACCGCGTCGCCTTCTCGGTCGACGACATCGACGAGGCCCTCGAGATCGCCGCGAGGCACGGCTGCCACCCACTGCGCGGCGTGGCGACCTACGGGGACGCCTACAAGCTCACCTATGTCCGCGGCCCCAGCGGCATCATCGTGATGCTCGCCGAGGCGCTGGACAAGAGCTGACCGCGGGTCGATCCGGCAGAGAGCACGGTGGTGTCCGGCCAGTCGGTCACCGTGCCTCCCCGACCCCGGGACCACCGCGCGGGTCCGGGCGTACGTGCAGGAACGGGCGCACGGTCCCGGGACGGGGGTGTGCCACCGCCGACGCCCCGATGCGTCGCTCGATGAGCGATCCCCTACGGGATGCTCCGTGCCGGTCCGGTTGGCCGGGGGCAGCCGTAGCCGGTCGCCGACGGAATCCCGACACGACCCGGCGGGCTGTACCGGAACGAGGGCGATACGACCGGACTCGAGCCCTGCGAGGATCGTCGGGTGCGACTCGAGCAGACGTTCGCCTGGCGAGGACGTCGAGTGCGATGGGATGCCTGGGGCGATGGTCCGCCGGTGGTGTTCTGCCACGGCACCCCGTGGTCCTCGGCGCTCTGGCGCCCGTTCGCCGATGCGCTGAGCTCCCGGTTCCGGGTCCACCTGTGGGACATGCCCGGCTACGGGCAGTCCTCGATGGAGGCCGAGCACCGCGTCTCGCTCGACGTGCAAGGTGAGCTGCTGTCCGACCTCATCGGCTACTGGGGACTGGACCGGCCACACCTCATCGCCCACGACTACGGCGGGGCCGTGGCACTGCGCGCACACCTGCTCCACGGCGCGCTCTACGGCTCCCTGGCCCTGGTCGACGTCGTGGCGCTCGCGCCGTGGGGCTCGGAGTTCTTCCGCCTGGTTCGCGACAACGCCGGGGTCTTCGCCGCCTTGCCGGCCGCTGTGCACGAGGGCGTGGTGCGCGCGTACATCGAGGGAGCCAGCCATCGCGGCCTCGACGAGCGCCGGACGCGGATGCTGGTCGAGCCGTGGCGCGGATCGCTGGGCCAGGCCGCGTTCTATCGGCAGATCGCTCAGGCTGACCAGACCTACACCGACGAGGTCCAGCCGCTGTACGGCTCACTGGCGCTACCGGTACTGGTGGCCTGGGGCGTCGAGGACACCTGGATCCCGGTCGACAGGGCTCATGCCCTGGCCGAGGCGATACCCGGGGCTCGCCTGCAGCTCGTCCCGGATGCAGGGCATCTGGTCCAGGTGGACGCTCCCGAGAGTCTTGCCACCGTCCTGCATGGTTGGCTCGTCGAGCAGCAACAGCGCCGGGCCTGAGCGAGGCCACGCCGTTTCCCGCAACCGGATCCCCTGCGGGACAGGCGACCAGGCCGCGCGACCTTCGCCGTAGCGGGTTCGTCCACTGGGACGCCGACGTGTCCCGCACGTCGGTCGGCTACCAGGGACCCCGGCCCTCCCCGACCGATGAAGTCCGTGCAGCGACGAAGTCGTAGTGCTGGTAGCCGCACCCAGCGGCGCACCACGATCAGGAGGAACGAGGCAGCATGGCTGCGTTCTCGACCACCCGGTACGGCGACCGCGCCGGGTACGAGGCGCCTGCACGAGCTGTCCGCGATGCGTGAGCCACGTCCCCGCAAGGCTGAGGGAGCGGGAATCGAGGTCTCACCCCCGACGATCACCCCTGTCCTCGTGGCGGAGTTGCTCGTCGAGGGCGAGCGGATGCCGGTCTACGTGCACGTCATCGACCATCCGGACGCGCGCGTGCTTGTCGACACCGGCATGACGCGGCTGCACCCGGCGGTGGCCGACATGGATCCACGGCTGATCCCACTGAGCACGCAGGCCGACTTCGACCTGGCCAGCATCGACGTCGTCATCAACACGCACCTGCACTTCGACCACTGCGGCGGCAACCACCTCTTCACCGACAGGCCGATCCACGTCCAACGCCGGGAGCTCGACGACGCGCGCAGCCAGGACGACTACACGATCCGCGAGTGGGTCGAGGCGCCCGGAGCGCGGTACGTATCCGTCGACGGCGCGGTCGAGCTGCTGCCGGGGCTCCGGCTCGTCCCGGCGCCAGGCCACACGGGAGGCTCGCAGGTAGTCGTCGTCGAGACCGGCGGGCGTCCGGTCGTCGTCGGCGGCGACATGGCGGTCTTCTCCGGCGAGCTCGACGAGCCGTGCACCGAAGGCCAGCGGCTGGTGCGCGCGCTCGACCCCGAGCTGGTCTGGCTCTCGCACGAGCACGAGCCGTGGCGGCCGCAGGTTGACCGGCAAGTCTGATCCGAGGGAGCCAGACAGGCCGTCCGGTGGACGATCCCCTGCGGGACGCCGGCCAGCTGCTCCCCTGCCGGCCGCTACCGCGTCGGTAGCCGTTCGGCTCACCCAACGCCGACCGCGGCACGGGGCTGGTCCAGTTGGGCTGCGGCGACCTGCAGGTGGGTCAGGACGCTGGTGAGCACGGGGTCGGCCTGGCTGCCGGCGCGCACGGCGGCGAAGACGTGGCGCGCAGGGGGCGCTCCCGCGACCGGGCGCAGCACCAGTCCCGGGCGGTGGTGCTGGGCGAGGCGGGGGATGAGAGCGACGCCGGCGCCGGCGGCCACCAGGGCGGCAACGGCGGCCCAGTCGTCGACGGGGTGGCGGATCTCCGGGGTGAAGCCGGCCGCTGCGCACACCGAGCGGGTCACCGCGCCGCAGCAGCTGGCCGCTCGCCCGACCACCCACGCCTCCGTGGCCAGCTCCACCAGTCGCACCCGTTCGGCGGCAGCAGCGGGATGGCCCGCGGGCAGGGCCAGGTCGAGGACGTCGACCAGCAACGGGGTGCGCCGGTAGCGGGGGTCGGTGCGTGGTGGAGCGGCGGCGAAGTCCACGGCGACGGCCACGTCGACCTCCCCGGCGTCCAAGCGGGTGAACAGCTCCGGGGGCTCGGCCTCGACCACGGCCACGGCCAGGTCGGGGCGTGCGGCGCGCAGGCCGGCCAGGGCTGCGGGCAGCAGTCCGGACACGGCGCTCGAGAAGGCGCCGACGGTGACGGCGCCGCGCTGGCCGTGCCCGTAGGCGGCCAGGTCGGTGCGGGCGCGTTCGAGTTGGGCGGCGATGGCGTCGGCGTGCTGGAGCAGGAGCCGCGCCTGGCCGGTGAGCACCACTCGGCGCCCGCGGCGTTCCAGCAGCGGCACGCCGGCCTCGCGGGCCAGAGCGGCGATCTGCTGGGAGACCGCCGAGGGGGTCAGGTGCATGGCCGCTGCCGTGGCCGCCACGGTCCCGCGACGGCTCAGCTCGCGCAGCACCCGCAGCCGACGCAAGTCGATCGTGTAGAGCCCGCTGGACGGTTCCATCCACGAACCATAGATGGACTTAAGGCTGCGACCTCCGTGACGCTGCTATGACCACCCGGCCGCACGACCGGGGCCTCGAGGAGGGACAGCGGTGCACGACACGTGGCAAGCGGTGGAGGACTCCGGTCGGGGCGAGCCGGTGAGCGGGTTCGTGCTGCTGCACGGCTGGCAGAACCGCCGTCCGGCCGGGCACTGGCAGCACTGGCTGGACGGGCACCTGAGCGCGCGAGGCCACCTGGTGCGCTACCCGCAGCTCCCCGACCCTGACGAGCCGGACCTCGGTGCGTGGCTGGAGCAGCTGACCGCCGAGCTGGAGCACCTGCGCAGCACCGGCGGCTCGCAGGAGGTCGCGGAGACGGTCGTGGTCTGCCACAGCCTGGCCTGCGCGTTGTGGCTGCATGCGGTCGACTCGGAGAGCTACGGGGCGCCGGTGGACCGGGTCCTGCTCGTCGCGCCGCCTTCTCCCCGGTTGATCACCGAGCACCCCGAGATCGCCGCGTTCGTCCCCCCGTCCATCACGTCCGAGCAGCTGGCTGCCGCGGCACCGCGCGGCACCAGGCTCGTCGCCGCCGACGACGATCCCTACTGCTCAGAAGGCGTCAGCGCTGCGTACGGACTGCTCCGGATCGACACCGACATCGTCCCCGGCGGAGCCCACCTGGACCTCGACGCCGGATACGGCCCCTGGCCAGACGCTCTGGCCTGGTGCCTGGACCCCCGCACCCGCTTCTCCCCTCGCCGGACCGTCTGAGGTCCCGCTGACCCCGGCGCTCGACCTCGTCGCCGCCTGGCACCTGTTCGACGTGGGCCCACGCCAGGCCCTGCGGGCCGACTCGGGCAGCGGCGCCCTGGAGTGGGCGCGCGGTGCGGCATGGGCACTCGAGCAGGCCCTCGGCGTGGGCTGGTACCACGTCGACAGCAACCCGGCGATGAGCTCGACGGGCCTGCGGACACTCGAGCGACTCGTCGTGCACCCCCGGCGATGCCGTGAGACCTCCTCCGCCTCGCCCGATCACGGCGGCTGCGGTGGCTCCACACCCGTGACCGGGTGCGTCAGGATCCGCGGAGGATTTCCTCCCGGGGGTCGTCGATCTGACGCGGGGTCGTTCGTACAGGGGGTGAGCGGCCGGTACCGTGCCGGCCGCCGGACCCGAGGAGATCCCCATGCCGCAGTACCTGCTCAGCCTGATCCAGCCCGACGGCCCGATGCCGGCGCCGGAGGTCCTCGGCCCGATCATGCGCGACGTCGCCGCGGTGACCGAGCGGATGCGTGCCGCCGGCGCCTGGGTCTTCTCCGCCGGCCTGCACCCTGCGGAGACCGCGACCGTGGTGCGGCCCGCGGGCGGGGACGTCCTGGTGACCGACGGCCCCTACGTGGAGGCCAAGGAGCACGTCGGTGGCTTCACCATCGTGGAGGCCGAGGACCTCGACGCCGCGCTGGCCTGGGGCCGCGAGGTCGCCCGGGCGACGACCCTGCCGGTGGAGGTCCGCCCGATCGCCAACGGGGGCGTCTGACGCGGTGCCCGACGTCGGCACGCCTGACGTGGAGGCGGTCTTCCGCGAGTCCTACGGGCGCGCGGTCGCCGTCCTCACCCGCCTCCTCGGCGACATCGACGCCGCCGAGGAGGCGGTGCAGGACGCCTTCCTGACCGCTCTGCAGCGCTGGCCGGTGGACGGCGTGCCGCCCAGCCCCGCCGGCTGGATCGTCACCACCGCCCGCAACCGGGCCATCGACCGGCTGCGGCGCGAGTCCACCCGCACCGACCGGTACCGGGCCGCCGCGCTGCTCGCCGACCCCGGCCCACCGCCCGAGGAGGGCGCCGTGCGCGACGACCGGCTGCGCATGCTGTTCACCTGCTGCCACCCCGCCCTGGCCCCCGCCGCCCGCGTCGCGCTGACGCTGCGGCTGGTGGGCGGGCTGTCCACCGCGGAGATCGCGCACGCGTTCCTCGTCCCCGAGGCGACGATGGCCCAGCGGCTGGTGCGGGCCAAGAGCAAGATCCGCGATGCCCGCATCCCCTACCGGGTGCCGACCGAGGCCGACCTGCCCGACCGGCTGTCCGGCGTCCTGGCGGTCGTCTACCTCGTGTACTCCGAGGGGCACACGGCGTCGGCGGGCGAGGGACTGGTGCGCACCGACCTGTGCGCGGAGGCGGTCCGGTTGGCCCGGCAGCTGGCCGAGCTCATGCCCGACGAGCCGGAGGTGCTCGGCCTGCTGGCGCTGGTCCTGCTGAGCGAGTCGCGCCGGGCGGCCCGGGTGGCGCCCGACGGGTCGCTGGTGCCGCTGCCGGAGCAGGACCGCTCCCGCTGGGACGCCGCGCTCATCGCGGAGGGGCAGGAGCTGGTGCGCCGCTGCCTGCGCCGCGGCGCCCCCGGGCCGTACCAGGTGCAGGCGGCGATCCAGGCGGTGCACAGCGACGCCGCGTCCGCGGAGGAGACCGACTGGGCGCAGGTGCTCGCGCTGTACGACCACCTGATGGCCCTGGCGCCGAGCCCGGTGGTGGCGCTCAACCGCGCGGTCGCGGTGGCCGAGGTGCACGGTCCGGCGGTGGCGCTGGCGCTGCTCGACGGCCTCGACCTGCCGCGCTCGCACCTGCTGCCCGCCGTCCGGGCCGACCTGCTGCGCCGGCTGGGCCGCACCGCCGAGGCCGTCGCGGCCTACGACGCGGCCCTCGGGCTGGCCGGCAACGCGACCGAGCGCGCCTTCCTGGAGCGGCGGCGGGCCGAGGTCGTGGGCGCAGGCTGAGCCACGGCCGCCGGCTGCCTCCCCGCCACGGCCACCGGTTGCGCCCCGACAGTCAGCCCCTGCCCACAGGAGGGGGCAGGGGCTGAGCGCACGGTGGAGGCCGTGCCCCGGTCAGTCCCAGCGACGACGGGAGCGCTTCAGCTCGCCGCGCTGCTTCTTGGCCTGGATGCGGCGCTCCTGCGACCCGCGCGTGGGCTTCGTGCGCCGACGCGCGGGGGGCGGCGGGGCCAGCGCCGCACGCAGGACGGCGGCCAGCCGCTCCCGGGCGGCCTGCCGGTTGCGCAGCTGCTGACGGTGCTCGCTGGCGGCCACGGTCAGGACGCCGTCCACCAGCCGGCCGGCCAGGCGTGCGGCCAGCCGCTCCCGCTGGACGCCGGTCAGCCCGGGCAGCTCCAGCGGCGCGACCGACAGCTCCACCCGCGAGTCGGCGGTGTTCACGCCCTGCCCGCCCGGTCCCGACGAGCGGGAGAACCGCCAGTGCTGCGCGGCCGCGGGCACGACGAGGGAGCCCGTGACCGGGAGGTCCCCGGAGGCGTCGTCGGTGGTCGGCACGCGGCCAGTGTCGCCGAGGGACCTCAGGCGGCGGCGGGCACCGGGTCGGGGCCACCCGCCGCGCCGGGCCGGCAGCGCACCAGCCGGCGCAGCGTCAGCCAGCTGCCCCGCGCGGCGCCGTGCTGCTCCAGCGCCCCGACGGCGTAAGCCGAGCAGGTCGGCTCGAAGCGGCAGCACGGCGGTCGCCGGGGGCTGACCTCGCGCTGGTAGACCCGGACGGCGGCCACCAGCCGGTCCCGCACCCGGGTCCCGCGTCGCCCGGTGCCGGCGGCGTGCACGTGCCGCACCGTCGTCGGCACGAGGAACAGGCCGTCGACGCCGCAGCCGATCGCGTTGGCCAGGCAGCAGCCGGTGTTGAGGAACAGCAGGTCGCGCAGGCACGAGCCGTCCCGGTCGTAGCCGCGGCGCGGCCCGTAGCCGTACGCGCGGCCGTACCCGTACGGCGTGCCGTGGCGGTACCCCGGTCCGCGCCGCCGCCGGCGCGGGGCCCACCCGCTGCTCCAGATGAAGACCATGGGCCGATCCTGGGGGTGCCCGACCGCCCGCGCCCGGCGAGCCGGGAGGACCATCGGCCGCATGCCCGACTTCCCCCTCGCCACCGCGCTGGCCGCCGGCCCGGTCGTCCTCGACGGCGGCCTGGCCACGGAGCTGGAGACGCAGGGGCACGACCTCTCCTCGGCGCTGTGGTCGGCGCGGCTGCTGCACGACGACCCGGAGGCGGTCGTCGCCGCGCACGCCGCCTTCGCCGCCGCCGGCGCCCAGGTGGCGACGACGGCCAGCTACCAGGTGTCGGTGGAGGGGCTGGCCGCTGTCGGGCTGGACGTGACGGAGGCCCGGCGGCTCGTCGTCCGCTCGGTGCACCTGGCCGAACGCGGGGCCCCGGAGGCGTGGATCGCCGGGTCGGTCGGGCCCTACGGCGCGGCCCTCGCGGACGGGTCGGAGTACACGGGGAGCTACGCCGACGAGGTCGGCGTCGACCGGCTCCGGCAGTGGCACCGGCCGCGCATGCAGTGGCTGGCCGAGGCCGGGGCCGACGTGCTGGCCTGCGAGACGGTGCCCGCTGCCGCCGAGGCCGAGGCGCTGCTGGAGGAGGCCGACATGCTCGGGATGCCGGTCTGGCTGTCGCTCACCACGGTGCTGGACGGCGACGGCGTCGTCCGCACCCGCCGCGGTGAGCTGGCCGAGGAGGTGTACGCGATGGCACGCGAGCTCGACGCGGTGGTGGCGGTCGGCGTCAACTGCACCGACCCGGACGGCGTCCTGCCGGCGGTGACCGCCGCTCGGGCCGCGGGCAAGCCCGTCGTCGTCTACCCGAACAGCGGGGAACGGTGGGACGCCGCCGCCCGGCGCTGGACCGGGACCGCCGGCCTCTCCCCCGCCGACGCGCTCACCTGGGTCGACGCCGGCGCCCGGCTCGTCGGCGGGTGCTGCCGCGTGGGGCCCGATGCCGTCGCCGCGCTCGCCCGTGCCCTCCGCCGCGCCCGGTCCGACGAGGAGGCCGCCTCCGACGACGACCGTTGACCTCCGAGCCACCCCCCACCCGGCCGGGTGGGCTTCCCCCGACGGACGGATCCCCATGCGACGAGCACTCCTCACCGGCTCCGCGGCCACCGCCGTGGTCGTCGGGACCCTCACCTCCGCACTGGCCCGGACCGACGAGGGACGGTGCTCCCCGACCCGCGAGAACGTGCCGGTGTGCTCGACCGACGGCTCCGCCGCGACCGCCACCTTCCTCGACCCGACCGCCACGGTCACCGGGGCGCGGCACGTCGGCCTCGGGCAGCGGGGCTACGTCGGCCCCTTCGCCGAGTTGCACGCCACCCGGCACGCGCCGATCAGCGTCGGCGCGTCGTCCAACGTCCAGGACAACGTCCTGCTCGACGCCCGCGGCGGCAGCGGCATCCGGGTCGGCGACCGCGTCATCCTGGCCCACGGGTCCTCGGTGCGCGGCTCGGCGAGCATCGGCATCGAGTCCAGCCCGCTGCCCCCGGAGGTCGAGGGCACGGTGGACACCCTCGAGGGCTCGGTGTTCCTGAGCTTCGGCAGCGAGGTCGACGGCGCCACCGTCGAGCTCGACTCCGGCGTCTCGGCGCTGGCCAGGGTCGCTCCCGGCGTCACGCTGCCCAGCGGCTTCCTCGTGCTGCCCGGCAAGAACGTGACCACCGACGCCGAGGCCAGCGACCCGGCCCTGGGCAAGGTCCGCTACCTCACCCAGGCCGACGTCGCGTTCAACGAGGCCGTCATCCACGTCAACGAGTCGCTGGCCCGCGCGTACACCGAGCTGTACCGCGAGGACCCGAGCGCCGTGCACGGGGCCAACCTCGACCCGGGCCACACCGACTTCAACCCCGACGCCGACCTGCCGAGCTTCGCCGGCGAGGAGCAGGCGCGGCCGGACTCCCCCAACCGGGTCATCGGCGACGTCGACCTGGCCGACACCTACGACCGGTTCACGCAGCGCACCGGCGAGCGGATCGCCATCCGCGCCGACGAGGGCGAGCCCTTCGTCATCGGCCACGTCGACGAGATGGACGACGACGTGGTCTTCCACGCCCTCGAGCACACCGACGTCCACGTCGGCGACGACGTCCGCTACGGCGAGGGCGCCATCGTGCACGGCGGCGGCCGCGTCGTCGTCGAGGGCCGGCCCGAGGAGCAGACCGTGGTCGGCGACCGCGTCCACCTCGGCGACGGGTCCGTCGTCTTCCGCAGCACCATCGGCGACGGCGCCCGGATCGGCGACCGCAGCGCGGTCGTCGGCACCGACCTGCCCGCCGGCACCGTCGTCCCGCCGGACACCATCGTCCTCAACGGCGAGGTGTTCGGCGCGGTCGAGTGGTGACCTCGCTCGTGCTCTGCCGCGGCCCGGCGGCCGCCCTCCTCACCCTCGCCGCCGGGCTCACCGGCTGCTCGTCGGCGAGCGAGGACGGGACGCCGGGGACCCTCGCGGGGCCGGCCCCGGTCCTGGCGTCGGCGAGCCTCACCGACGACGTCGACCCGGCCGCCGGCAGCTGGTCGACCACCTGGGAGGCGTGCTTCGACCCGTCGCCCGGCGAGGAGGACCTCGAGCGCTGGGAGGTCCGGGCGGTGACCGCCGAGGGCGTCTCCCCGCGCGTCGAGGAGCTGCCGGGGAGGTGCGTCGAGCTGCAGCTGGCGCAGGGCCCGGGGACGGCACCGGCGGACGATCCCGGGCGGACCGCCGCCCTGGCCGACGCCGCGTCGCTGGGCTACCAGGCCCGCGGGGTGCGCCCCGACGGCTCGGTGACGCCGTGGAGCGAACCCGTCGTCGCCGGCAGCGTCGGCTGAGCCGGCCCCGGGCGCGTGGCGCGCCCGGGGCCCTCCTTCAGAGGATCGGCTTGCCGCCGGTGACCGCGACCCGCGCGCCCGAGACGTAGGACGCCTCGTCGCTGGCCAGCATCACGTAGACCGGCGCGAGCTCGGCCGGCTGCCCGGCGCGGCCCAGCGGCACCTGCTGGCCGAAGCTCTCCACCTTCTCCTCGGGCATGGTCGCCGGGATCAGCGGCGTCCAGATGGGGCCCGGGGCCACGCTGTTGGCCCGGACGCCCTTCTCGGCCAGCATCTGCGCGAGGCTGGCGGTGAAGTTGGCGATCCCGGCCTTGGTCATCGCGTAGGCGATGAGGTTCGGGCTCGGGTTGTCGGAGTTCACCGACGACGAGTTGATGATCGACGCCCCCGGCTGCATGTGCGGGACCGCGTCCTTGGTCAGCGTGAACATCGCCGTCAGGTTCAGCGCCACCGTGTGGTCCCACTCCTCGTCCGAGATCTCCTCGATCGAGTCGTGGCTCATCTGGAAGGCCGCGTTGTTGACCAGGATGTCGACCTTGCCGAACTCCTCGACCGCCTTCGGGATGATCGTCTTCTGGTGCGCGCGGTCGGCGAGGTCACCGGGGACGAGCACGCACTTCCGGCCGGCCTCCTCGACGTACTTGGCGGTGTCCTTGGCGTCCTCGTGCTCGTTCAGGT
Organism: Geodermatophilus sp. SYSU D00779; assembly: GCF_054050595.1. Classification (NCBI taxonomy): domain Bacteria; kingdom Bacillati; phylum Actinomycetota; class Actinomycetes; order Geodermatophilales; family Geodermatophilaceae; genus Geodermatophilus; species Geodermatophilus sp. SYSU D00779. The sequence goes on along the minus strand of NZ_JBJGZQ010000021.1, from coordinate 56,653 downwards.
ACGAGATCAGGACGTCGGCGCCCTCGCGGGCGAAGGCGATCGCCACGGCCCGGCCGATGCCGCTGTCGCCGCCGGTGATCACCGCCGCCTTGCCGGTCAGCCGGCCCGAGCCGCGGTAGCTCTCCTCGCCGTGGTCGGGCTTGGGGTCCATCTGCCCGAGCGTGCCGGGGACCTGCTGCTGCTGCGCGGGCTGGGACTCGGGGCGGGGTTCGGACATGGCACTACCTCCGTGGACGTGGCCGTGGACGTGCGGGACGGCGGTGCGCCGGCGCTCTTCTCACGCCGCCCGGGAGCCGGGTCACCGCCGCGTCCTCCGCCCGCTACCCCCGCACGCACTCCTCCGAACCGGCCCGGTCGCGAACCGGTGGACCCCGCGACCGCCTGCCGGGCCCTGCGCGGGAAGTTCCGCCGCGTCCGGCACGCTGTCCCCCACGATGACCGCCACCGCCCCTCCCCTCCTCGACGACCCGTCGGACCTCTCGGCCCTCCGGGCGCGCGGCGCCGACCCCGACGAGCTGTTCACCTCGTTCGCCGCCTGGGCCCAGGCGCAGGGCACCGTGCTGTACCCGCACCAGGAGGAGGCGCTGATCGAGCTGGTCAGCGGCGCCAACGTCGTCCTCGCGACGCCGACCGGATCGGGCAAGTCGCTGGTGGCCACCGGCGCGCAGTACGCCGCGCTCGCCGAGGGACGGCGCAGCTGGTACACCGCGCCGATCAAGGCCCTGGTCAGCGAGAAGTTCTTCGCGCTGTGCGGCGTCTTCGGCGCCGAGAACGTCGGCATGCTCACCGGCGACGCCGCGGTCAACCGGGACGCCCCGATCATCGCCTGCACCGCCGAGGTCCTGGCCAACGTCGCCCTGCGAGAGGGCGCGGACGCCGACGTCGGCCTGGTCGTGATGGACGAGTTCCACTTCTACGGCGACCCCGACCGCGGCTGGGCCTGGCAGGTGCCGCTGCTCGAGCTGCCGAGGGCGCAGTTCCTGCTGATGAGCGCCACCCTGGGCGACACCGGCTGGCTGCGCGAGGACCTCACCCGCCGCACCGGGCGGCCCACCGCGCTGGTCGCCGGCGCCGAGCGCCCGGTGCCGCTGCACCACTACTACGCGACGACGCCGATGCACGAGACGATCCAGGAGCTGCTGGACACCCGGCAGGCGCCGGTCTACGTCGTCCACTTCACCCAGGCCTCGGCGCTGGAGCGCGCGCAGGCGCTGATGAGCGTCAACGTGTGCACCAAGGAGGAGAAGGCCGCGATCGCCGAGATGATCGGCGGCTTCCGGTTCACCACCTCCTTCGGGACGACGCTGTCGCGGCTGGTGCGGCACGGCATCGGGGTGCACCACGCCGGGATGCTGCCCAAGTACCGGCGGCTGGTGGAGCAGCTGGCCCAGGCCGGCCTGCTCAAGGTCATCTGCGGCACCGACACCCTCGGCGTCGGCATCAACGTGCCGATCCGCACCGTGGTCTTCTCCGCGCTGTCGAAGTACGACGGCACCCGGACCCGGCTGCTCAACGCCCGCGAGTTCCACCAGATCGCCGGGCGGGCCGGACGCGCCGGCTACGACACCGCCGGCACCGTCGTCGTCCAGGCACCCGAGCACGAGGTGGAGAACCTCCGGCAGTTCGCCAAGGTCGCCGAGGACCCCAAGAAGCGCCGCAAGCTGGTGCGCAAGAAGGCGCCCGAGGGCATGGTGCCGTGGTCGGAGGGGACCATGCGCCGGCTGGTCGAGGCCGAGCCCGAGCCGCTGACCAGCAACATGCGCGTGTCGACGGCGATGGTGCTCGACGTCGTCGACCGCCCCGGCGACCCGTTCGCCGCCATGCGCCGGCTGCTCACGGAGAACCACGAGCCGCGCAAGCGCCAGCTGCGGCACATCCGGGAGGCCATCGGCATCGCCCGCTCGCTGCTGCAGGCCGGGGTGCTGGTGCGGCTCGACGAGCCGGAGCCGGACGGACGCCGCCACCGGCTGACCGTCGACCTGCCGCCGGACTTCGCGCTCAACCAGCCGCTGTCGACCTTCGCCCTGGCCGCGATCGAGCTGCTCGACCCGGCCGGCGACACCTACGCCCTCGACGTGGTCAGCGTCATCGAGGCCACCCTCGACGACCCGCGGCAGATCCTGGCCGCGCAGCTGAACAAGGCCAAGGGCGAGGCGGTGGCCCGGATGAAGGCCGAGGGGATCGAGTACGAGGAGCGCATGGAGCTGCTCGAGGAGATCACCTACCCGCAGCCGCTGGCCGAGCTGCTCGAGCACGCGCTGGAGGTCTACACCCGGTCGAACCCGTGGGCGGCCGATGCGCACCTGTCGCCGAAGTCCGTCGTCCGCGACGTGTGGGAGAACGCCTACACCTTCCGCGAGCTGGTCAACGCCTACGGGCTGACCCGCGCGGAGGGCGCGGTGCTGCGCTACCTCTCCGACGCCTACAAGGCGCTGCGCTCCGGCGTCCCCGCGGCCGCCCGCACCGACGAGGTGACCGACCTGGTCGAGTGGCTCGGCGAGCTGGTCCGCCAGGTGGACTCCTCGCTGCTCGACGAGTGGGAGCAGCTGACCAGCCCGGACCAGCCGCTGGACGCGCCGGTCGCCGTCCCGGTCCGCCCGCGGCCGCTGACCGGCAACGAGCGAGCGTTCACGGCGATGGTGCGCAACCAGCTGTTCCGGCGGGTGGAGCTGTTCGCCCGCCGCCGCTGGTACGACCTGGGCGAGCTCGACCGCGGCTCCGGGTGGGACGCCGAGCGGTGGGGCGAGGTGGTGCAGGCCTACTTCGCCGAGCACGCCGAGCTGGGCACCGGCGCCGACGCCCGCGGCCCGGCGCTGCTCATCTGGGACAGGAGCGAGCCCGGGGTCTGGCGGGTGCGGCAGATCCTGGACGACCCGGCCGGCGACCACGACTGGGGCTTCGACGTCGAGGTCGACCTCGAGGCCTCCGACGAGGAGGGCGCCGTGGTGCTGCGCCTGGTCGAGGCCGGCAGGAGGGACTGAGGAGGTCCCCTCCCTGAACCGCCGGTCCGGGTTTAACCGAGGTCTTGCCTCCTCCTGGGCTGCTGCTCGGGATCGCCCGCCTAGCGTCGAGGACGCAGGGATCGACGTCCTGCCGACGACGTGACCCCGCCCCCGGCGACACCGCCGGCTCGAGGGAGGCTCCCGTGGACCTTCGCCTGGTGGCTTTCAACCTCATCGCCCGAGACGCCACGCTGTTGATGCTGCTCGCCAACGACGCCCGGCGCCTGGAGGCGGACGGCGCGGCGGAGGACCCGCCGGCGTCCTGCTCCGTCTCCCTGCGGTGGGCGGTCGACGAGCACGGCTCCGCCCCGGCCGGGTCCGAGCTCCTGACCCTCCAGGTCCACGTCGCCGGGGACGACTCGTGCTCCATGGCGCAGCTCGACCACGTCCTGCAGCGGCTGCGCGCGGCCCTGACGACCGTCGGGCCGAACCCGTGCATCACCGCCCGGTGCCTGACGACGTCCGGCCCGGTCCCGGACAGCCGCTCCGGCACGGTCGTCCGGACCAGCACGTGGCGGATCGCGCCCGTGTCCACCGAGCCGAGGACCGCGGCCGCCACCCGGCTCGCGCCGTGGTGCGTGTGGAGCGAGCCGGACGGGTCCGGCCTCCGGGTGGCCGGTCTCGGCGTCCTCAGCCTGAACTGACCGGGCCCGCACCCCTCCCGGGGTCCGGGCGCGGTCCAGGAGCACCCCCGCCGAGGAGGGTGTGCCCAGGGGGGTCACCGGTCGTACGACCCCGCGGCGGCGACCCCGCGCGCGTCCCGGGTCTCGACCGGGACCGCGGGCAGCAGGAGGGTGAACACGGGTGGCGCCGCACGGGTGAGCTGAAGCCGGCCCTGCCCGGCCTCGGCGAGCCGGCGGGCCAGCGGGAGCCCGATCCCGTGCTCGCCGCGCCGGTCGGCCCGCGGCCCGAACACGGCCCTCCCGTCGTCCGGGACGCCGGGGCCCTCGTCCGAGACGTCGACCGCCACGGCGCCCGTGGCCTCCCGGACGGTGACGGTCACGGTGCCTCGACCGTGGGTGCACGCGTTGTCGACGAGCACGCCGAGCACCTGGCGGACCGCCGCGGTCGACGCCCGGGCCTCCGGCGCGCCGGGGTCGATCCGGACCTCGAGGTCCCGGCCGTGCAGTGCCAGCCGGGCGTCCCACTCCGGCGACAGCTCACCGACCAGCGTGCCGAGGTCGACCGGACCGGTCCGAGCGCCCTGTCCGGCGCGGGCCAGCGTCAGGACCTCGTCGATGATCGCCTCCAGGCGGTCGGCGTCGACCAGGCTCGCGGCGATCGCCGGCCTGGGGTCGACGTCCGTCCGTTCCAGTGCCGCCTCCAGGCGCAGCCGCATCCCGGCCAGCGGCGTCTTGAGCTGGTGGGAGGCGTCGGTCGAGAAGGCGCGCTCCCGGGCGAGCAGGTCGTCCAGGCGGGCCGCGGTCGCCTCGAGCGCGGCGCCGACCGCGTCCGTCTCCTCGATCCCTCCCCGACGGGTCCGGACGCTGAAGTCGCCCTCCCCCAGCCGACGTGCGCTCTCCTCCAGCTCCTCCAGGGGCTGCGCCAGCCGACGGGCCTGCCGGCGCCCGACCAGCCAGGCGACCGTCACCGCGACGGTGGCCAGCCCCGCCATCCCCGCCCACATGAGACCGACCGCACCGAGCACGTCCGCACGGGACGCGGTCACCACCACCGCGCCGATCACCTCGTCGGAGTGGGTGACGGGGACGGCGACCACCCAGAGGTCCCCGTCGGTCACGGTGGAGACCTCGCCGTCGTAGGCCCCGGCCAGGACGCCGGGGTCGCTGTCCCGGACCGCCCCGGCCAGCCGCTGACCGTCCCGGTCGAACACGGCTGCGGCGACGGCCTCGTCGTCGTCCCCGACGTCGTCGAGGACCTCCGGGTCGATCCGGTCGTCGTGGTACACGTCGCCGGCCACGGTGATCGCCAGGTCGCTGGCGTCCCGCACCAGGTGTCCCCACTGGTGCTGCAGCGCGTACTGGAGCAACGCCACGCCCAGCGGCACGGCGAACAGGACCGTGGCGACGACGGAGGTCAGCACGGCCAGGCTGATGATCCGGGTGCGCACGGACGTCGCCTCCGATCGGCCGTGGCCGGGGCTCGGCGGTGGGCACGCGGGCACCCGGCGCGGCGTGCCTGCGGTCGTGTGCCCTCCGGAGTCCCGGAGGCGGCCGCCTGATACCGGCGCGGGGAGGAACGCCCCGTGGACCGGTCCCTCGCACGCCCACTGGATCCGGTTCCCTGCGGGCGTGGCACGCTTCCGGGCGATGACCCGATGACCCTGCTGGAGATGCTGGCGGTCGCCGCGGCAGGGCTGGCCGCGGGTGCCATCAACGCCGTCGTCGGCTCGGGCACGCTGGTGACCTTCCCGGTGCTGCTGGCCGTCGGCCTGCCGCCGGTGACCGCGACGATCAGCAACTCCCTCGGCCTGGTGCCGGGCAACCTCGCCGGCTCGCTGGGCTACCGGCGCGAGCTGGCCGGGCAGCGCTGGCTGCTGCTGCGGCTGCTGCCCGCCTCGGTGCTCGGCGCGCTGACCGGCGCGTTCCTGCTGCTGCACCTCCCGGCGAGCAGCTTCGAGGCGATCGTGCCGGTGCTCGTCGGGCTGGCCGTCGTCCTCGTCGCCGTCCAGCCGCTGGTGTCGCGGGCCCTGGCGCGCCGGCGGGCCGTGGACGAGCCGCCGTCGGGGATCGGCCCCGGCCGGCTGGCCGCGCTGTTCGCCGGCGCCTACACGACCGGCAGCTACGGCGGCTACTTCGCGGCCAGTCAGGGCGTGCTGCAGATCGGCGTCTTCGGGCTGCTGCTGCACGAGTCCCTGCAGCGGCTCAACGCGATCAAGAACGTGCTCACGCTCGCGGTCAACGGGGTGGCCGCCGGGGCCTACGTCGTCGTGGCGACCGACCGCGTCGACTGGCGCGCGGCCGGGCTGGTCGCGGCCGGCTCGCTGCTGGGCGGGTACGTCGGCGCCCGGTTCGGTCGCCGGCTGCCCTCGGCCGTGCTGCGCGGCGCGATCGTCGCGCTCGGGTGCGTCGCGATCGCCGTCCTGCTCACCGGGTGATCCTCCGGGACCGGCCGGTGTCGGAGCCTGCAGGTCCACGAGGCAAGCTGGACCCATGACCGGGAGTGCAGCCGAACGCTTCGACCAGGCCCTGGCCACCACACCGGTCGACCTCGACGGACCCGAACTGCTGCCCTGCCGGCTGGCGCGCGCCAGCGCCGCCGCGCTCGGTGTCGACGGCGCCGGGCTGAGCCTGCACGTGGGCGTGCTCCGGACGCCGATCGGTGCCAGCGACGCGCAGACCGCGCACGCCGAACGCCTGCAGTTCACCGTCGGCGACGGCCCCTGCCTGCGCGCGCAGGACAACGGCTCGGTGATCGCCTTCTCCCTCGAGGACATCGCGCGCAACTGGCCGGAGCTGTGGGCCTCGCTGCTCAACGAGACAACCTACCGCGGCGTGCTCTCGGTGCCGCTGCCCCCACCGATGGGGCCGCTGGTGGTCCTGGACCTGTACGTGCGCGACCCCGCGCGGCTGACCTCCCTCGACCGCGACGAGCTGCAGGCGGTCGCCCGGGTGACCACGCACGAGCTGGCGGTCACGGTGTCCGGGCCGGAGTTCCCCGAGGACGGCAGCAACTGGCTGGAGGGGCCGGACGCGCAGCGGCGCGCCCTCGTCTGGCAGGCCATGGGTCTGGTCGGCATCGCCTTCGGGCTCGACGCCACCGACGCCATCGCCACGATGCGCGCCTCGGCGATCGCCGCGGGCCGGGTGGTGGACGACGTCGCCGAGGACATCGTCGCCGGCCGCCTGGTGCCGGCCGACCTGCGAGCGGCCCCGGACCGCGACGGCCACGGCAGGTGACCCCTGCGGAGTTCGCCCTGCTCGTGCTGGCCGGCGTCGGCGGGGGGCTGACCGGCAGCATCGCGGGCCTGGCCTCGCTGGTGAGCTACCCGGCGCTGCTCGCGGCCGGTCTGCCGCCGGTGGCGGCGAACGTGACCAACACCGTCGCCCTGGTGCTCAACGGCGTGGGCGCGGTGAGCGCCTCCGGGCCGGAGCTGCGCGGGCAGGGACGGCGGCTGCTGCGGCTCGCGAGCGGTGCGGTGCTCGGCGGCGCGGCCGGTGCGGCCCTGCTCCTGCTCACGCCGTCGGACGCCTTCGAGCGCATCGTGCCGTGGCTGATCGCCGGGGCCGCGGTGGCGCTGCTGGTGCAGCGGCCGCCACGGGAGCTGGCCGCCCGAGGGGCCGCCACGCACCCGACGCACCGCGACCCGTGGTGGCTGCCGCTGGCCGTCGCCGCGATCGCCGTCTACGGCGGCTACTTCGGAGCGGCGGCCGGCGTGATGCTGCTCGCGCTGTTCCTGCTGTCGACCGGCGAGGGCCTGGCGGTCGGCAACGCGATGCGCAACGTGGTGCTCGGCCTGGCCAACCTGACGGCCGCGGTGGGCTTCGCCGTGTTCGCCCCCGTCGCCTGGTCGGCGGCGGTACCGCTGGCGATCGGCCTGTTCGTCGGCGGGCGCCTCGGCCCGCGGGTGGTGCGCCGCGCACCGCAGCTGCTGCTGCGCCGGCTCATCGCCCTCGCCGGACTCGGCCTGGCGGTGCACCTCGCCGTCCAGGCCTACGGGTGAAGGACCCCCCTTCCTCCCACACCTCGCAGGCTCAGGCGGAGGGCCCCTGGAGGGTGGCCGTTCCACCACCTCACCGGGGCGGCTCAGTTGCTGACGTAGGCGGCCAGGAAGAGGACGAACGCGCTGGCCAGCAGCAGCAGCCGGGCCGGGGTGAGGCCGTTGATGAGGTTGGCCGTCGCCTCCACCCAGGCCGGCCGGATGCCGGCCTCCCGCGCACCGCGGCGCACCAGCCGGACCTCGTCGGCCAGCAGTGCCCCGGCCGCGCCCAGCATGCCGAGCCCGACGGTGAGGAAGACCAGCGCCAGGCGCTCCCGGAAGGCCTCGGCGACCTCGCCGAGCAGCAGCACGACGACCAGTCCGGTGAGCAGGCCGACCACCGCACCGGCGACGGGGGCCCACGGGCCCATCCGGGTCAGCGGGAACGGGACCCGGGCGCCGATCCGGGGACGGCGGGCGACCGGACCGGTCGGCGGGGCGCCCTCCGCCGTCGCCGGGCCGGGGCCAGCGGCCGGCTGCGGCGGCGCCGGCGGCGTCCCGACCGGGATCGGGCCGGTCGCCGTCGGGCCGGACGGGACCGCGCCGGACGGGACCGGGCCGGACGGGACCGGGCCCGAGGGCACGGGCTCGGACGGCGCGGCGCCCGCGGGGCCGGCACCGGACGGCGTGGCGCCGGACGGGGTCGCCCCGGCCGGGGTCGTGCCGGCGGGCTCGGCCGCGGGCAGCTCGGTGGTCACGGGGGACGACGGGGTGCGGGGTGCCTCGGACATCACCGTCCACGCTAGGCGGAGGGGCCGACGGGGGCAGGGAGGCCGGTGCGGGTGTCGACGCGTCGACACCGCGACACGCGTGCTGAGCAGGGTCCCTGGTCCCGGGCCGTCCGGACTACACCGGATGGCCGATGGAGACGAAACCTCCTCGTAACACAGACTTCCTGGACCACACCGGCTCGACGTCGCCCGGCGGTGCCGTCGGTCCTGCCGGTCCGGCGAGCGCGCAGGGGAGCCCATGGTCCCGACCCAGCCCGAGCGGATGCCCCTCGGACGTCGCTGTCCAGCTTGCCGCGCCGGTCCCGCCCGTCTCCTCTCCTGACCGTCCAGTCCGCCCCCGCTGTATCACCCGCCGCCCGCCGCCCTCTGTGTCAGTGCGAGCGCCACTCAGATCCCGTTCCCCCCGGTTCCCACGAGCAGCCGCGTGCGCTGCCACCCCTGAGGAGACCGTTGTGACCGTCATCTCCGTCCCGCAGGCCTTCAACGAGGACGACCTGTACGTGGACCTGCGGTCGATCGTCGACGTCCCGCTGTACCTCAAGTGCGAGGGCTTCAACTTCGCCGGCTCGATCAAGCTCAAGGCCGCCACCGAGATGGTCGAGGCCGCGGAGCGGGACGGCGTCCTGACGCCGGACTCCGTGCTGATCGAGTCCTCGTCGGGCAACCTCGGCGTGGCGCTGGCCATGATCGCGGCCAGCCGCGGCTACCGGTTCCTCTGCGTGACCGACCCGCGCTGCAACCTGTCGACCCGGCGGCTGATGGAGGCCCTGGGTACCCAGGTGCACACCGTCACCGAGGAGGACCCGGGGGGTGGCGGCCTGCTCGCGGCGCGGAAGAACTACGTGCGGGCGATGTGCGCGTCCGACAGCCGCTACGTGTGGCTCAACCAGTACCGCAACCCGAACAACTGGGGAGCGCACTACCGCCGGACGGCGCCGGCCATCGCCCGTTCCTTCCCCGAGCTGGACGTGCTGTTCCTGGGTGCGGGCACCACCGGCACCCTCATGGGCTGCGCGCGCTGGTTCAAGGCGTGGCACCGGCCGGTGCGGATCGTCGCCGTCGACAGCGTCGGTTCGGTGTCGTTCGGCGGACCGCCGAGCCGGCGGGTGATCCCCGGCCTGGGCAGCGGTGAGCGGCCGGAGATGCTCGACGAGTCCTACGTGGACGAGGTGGTCATGGTCGAGGAGGCGGACACGATCCGCGCCTGCCACCAGCTGGCCCGCCGCGGGTTCCTGTTCGGCGGCTCCACGGGCACGGTGGTCAGTGGGGCGGCGAGCTGGCTGGCCCGCAACGGGAGCGCCGACGTCACGGCCGTCGCCATCGCACCCGACCTGGGCGAGCGCTACCTCGACACCGTCTACCAGACCAACTGGCTCGAGGACCTCTTCGGCAAGGACGTGCTGGACCCGGTCCGGGACGCCCACCCGTTCCCGGAGGGCCTGTCGCGGCCGGCCGAGACCGGCGCCGAGCCGGGTGGCAGCACCCTGGTCTCCTCCCGGCCGGACGCCGACGTCGTCCAGCTGCCCCTGCCGCGGTCGGGGAGCTGACGTGCTGGGACACCCCGTGGACGTGGTCTCCGCCGGCGCGGGCGCCCCCGCGCCGGCGGCCGACCCCGTGGTCACCGGCTACACCGCGGTGCTGGCCGAGGTCCTCCAGGTGGACACCGTCGACGCCGACGCGCACGTCTTCGACGACCTGGGCGCGGACTCCATGGTCATGGCCCGCTTCTGCGCCCGCGTGCGCAAGGACCCGGACCTGCCGGCGGTCTCCATCAAGGACGTCTACCAGCACCCGACGCTGCGCGGCCTGGCTGCCGCGCTGGCTCCCGCACCGGCTGCGAGCCCCGTCCTGGACGGACTGGCGGCCGTCCTGGCCGAGGTGCTGCAGGTGGGGTCCGTCGATCCGGACGCGCACGTCTTCGACGACCTGGGCGCGGACTCCATGGTCATGGCCCGCTTCTGCGCCCGCGTGCGCAAGCAGCCGGACCTGCCGGCGGTCGCGATCAAGGACGTCTACCAGCACCCGACGCTGCGCGACCTGGCCGGCGCACTGGCCCCCGCACCTGCGGGCGACCCGGTGCTCACCGGGTTCACCGCGGTGCTGGCCGAGGTGCTCGCCGTCGAGGCGGTCGACCCCGACGCGCACGTCTTCGACGACCTGGGTGCGGACTCCATGGTCATGGCCCGCTTCTGCGCCCGCGTGCGCAAGGACCCGGACCTGCCGACGGTCTCCATCAAGGACGTCTACGCCCACCCGACGCTGCGCGACCTGGCGGCGGCCGTGGCCGGACCGGTCCCGGCGGTCGCCGAGCCGGACGTCGACGCGCCGGGACAGGGGGCACCGGTCCGCAGGGTCCGGCGGGCCACCGGCGTCGAGCACGTGCTCTGCGGGGTCCTCCAGGCCCTCTTCTTCGTCGGCTACTGCATGCTGGCCGCGACCATCATGGTCACCGGCTTCGACTGGATCTCCGACGGCGGGGGCGTGGTCGACCTCTACGCGCGGTCGGTCGTCGTCGGCGCCGTCTCCTTCGTCGGCCTGAGCATCCTGCCGATCCTGGCCAAGTGGGTGCTGATCGGCCGGGGGAAGGCGCAGCAGTTCCCGGTCTGGAGCCCGGCCTACGTCCGCTTCTGGATCGTCAAGACGATGGTCCAGTGGAACCCGCTGCTGCTGTTCTTCAACGGCACACCGCTGTACGTCGTGTACCTGCGGGCGCTGGGCGCGAAGGTCGGCAGAGACGTCGCGATCTTCGTCAGGCAGGTGCCGGTGTGCACCGACCTGCTGACCATCGGTGACGGCACGGTCATCCGGAAGGACGTCCTGCTCAGCGGTTACCGGGCCCACGACGGAGTGGTCCAGACCGGCCGGATCACCTTCGGCAGGGACGTGGTCGTCGGCGAGGCCTCGGTCATCGACATCGAGACGTCGATGGGCGACGGCGCACAGCTCGGTCACCGCTCCTCCCTGCAGGCCGGTCAGGCGGTGCCCGCCGGCGAGAGCTGGCACGGGGCGCCGGCCCGGCGGGCCGACGTCGACTACGGGCTGGTCCCGCCCATGCGCGTCAGCAGCCGCCGCAAGGTGGTGTACACCACCCTCAAGCTGTCCACGGTGCTGCTGCTGGAACTCCCCCTGGCGATCGGCGGCGTGGGCCTCCTGTTCCTGCTGTTCCCCGGCCTGGCCGCACTGCTGGAGACCGGTCCACTGGCCTTCACGAGCGTCACGTTCTACCTGGATGCCATGGTCGGCTCGCTGGTCCTGTACTTCGGCGCCTACCTCGTCGGCTTCCTGTTCGTGACCACCGTGCCGCGAGCGCTGAGCCCGTTCATCACGCCGGGCAGGGTCTATCCCCTCTACGGCTTCCACTACTCGGTGCAGCGGACGATCACGAGGACGACCAACGCCAAGCCGCTGCTGAGGCTCACCGGCAACAGCTCCTACGTCGTCCACTACCTCAAGGGCCTGGGGTACGACCTTGGGCGGGTGGTGCAGACCGGGTCGAACTTCGGCGAGGCGGTGAAGCACGACAACCCGTACCTGACCTCGGTGGGCAGCGGGACGATGGTGGCCGACGGGCTGTCGGTCATGAACGCCGACTTCTCCAGCACGTCCTTCACGGTGTCGCGGGCCTCGATCGGCGCGCACAGCTTCCTCGGCAACGCGGTGGCCTACCCCGCGGAGGCCAAGGTCGGGGACGACGTCCTGCTCGCGACGAAGGTCATGGTCCCGATCGACGGGGAGATCCGGGAAGGTGTCGGGCTGCTGGGCTCGCCGGCCTTCGAGATCCCGCGCACCGTCTCCCGCGACGCCACCATCGACGCCCACCTGCAGGCCCCGGGTGAGCTGGCCCGGCGCCTGGCCGCCAAGAACCGGCACAACCTCTGCACCATGGCGTTGTTCCTGCTCACGCACTGGGTGAGCTTCTTCGCCGCGACGCTGATCACCACGACCGCGTTCGACCTCCACGACCGCTATGGCGGCGTCCTGCCGCTCGCTGCGGCCCTGGTGCTCGACGTCCTGTTCATCACGTTCTTCGGTGTGCTGATCGAGCGCGTCGCCACGGGGTTCCGGCCGCTGACCCCGCAGCAGTGCTCGATCTACGACCCGTACTTCTGGTGGCACGAGCGCTACTGGAAGGTGATGGCCGAGACGCAGCCGAAGCTCTTCAACGGCACGCCGTTCAAGCCCGTCCTGTGGCGGCTGCTGGGCGTCCGGATCGGCCGCCGGGTCTTCGACGACGGGGCCATCATCCCGGAGCGGACGCTGGTCACCATCGGCGACGGCTGCACCCTCAACGCCGGCAGCCACATCCAGGCCCACTCGCAGGAGGACGGCGGTTTCAAGTCCGACTACATCACCATCGGCGCCGGCGTCACGCTCGAGGTGGCCTCCTGGGTGCACTACGGCGTGACCATGGGCGACGGTTCGGAGCTGGGCCCCGACGCCTTCCTCATGAAGGGCTCCGAGGTGCCCCCGGGCGCCCGCTGGGTGGGCAACCCGGCCGAGGAGCTGCCGCAGGCACCGGTGGCCCCGCCACCCCGCGAGCTACCCACCCCCGCCGACGCGCCGGCGCCCCCGCCGGACGACGACCTTTCCTCCCTGGAGGAGCTCATGGACGTGATCGAGGAGGACGCCCTCGCGGCGATCCCGCTCCCGCGCCGTGCCGGCCGGCACCGGGCTCGCGGACGGCACGAGGCAGGTGCCCGGTGACCGCCCTCGGCACGCGCCCGGCCACGGACGCCCACCGGGCGTTCTGGCGGGAGCTGCTGCTCGCCGGCGGGTCGACGGCCCTGCCCCGCTGGGCCCCCGACCCGGTGCCGGGCACCGCGGAGGTCGAGGTGCCGCTGTCCGACGCCACCCTCGTCGCGCTGCGCCGGCTGGCCGACCGGCTCGCCGTCCCGCTGGGGTCGGTGCTGCTGGCCGCACACGGCCGGGTGCTGGCCGCGCTGACCGGCGAGCCCGACGTCGTCACCGGCTACGTCGCCGGGGACGGCGGGACACCGCTGCCCTGCCGGCTGCGGGTGGACGTCGGCTCGTGGCGGCAGCTGGTCCGGGCGGCCGCGACCACCGAGGCCGGGCTGCTGGCGCACCGGCACGCGGACCTCTCCGCCCTCCGCCGCGAGCTCGGCACCTCCGGGCCGTCGTCCGAGGCGGTGTTCGACCCCACCGGCGTCGGCGGCGAGCTGCCCGGCGGCGCGGTGCTGGCGGTCGTGCCGGTGCACCGCGGCGAACGTCTGGCCCTGCGGCTGTCGTACCGCACCGACGTGCTGGACGCGGAGGCTGCCGCGCGCATCGGCGGCTACCACCGCACCGCGCTGGACGAGCTGGCCACCGACCCGGACGCCGCGCCGATGACGGCCGTGCTGCTCTCGACCGACGAGCTGGTGTCCCAGCTCGACGGGCTGGCCGGGCCGCACCGCGAGCTGCCCGACCGCCGGGTGCACGAGCTCATCGAGGAGCAGGCCCGCCGGCACCCGGACGACGTCGCCGCCGTGCACGGCGCGGAGCGGATCACCTACCGCGAGCTCGACGGCCGCGCCAACCGGGTGGCCCGGGCGCTGCTGGCCCGCGGGCTGCAGGCCGAGGACGTCGTCGCGGTGGTCACCGAGCGCGACCTGGACTGGCTGACCGCCGTGCTGGCCGTGTTCAAGGCCGGTGGCGCGTACCTGCCGGTCGAGCCGCACTTCCCGGCCGACCGGATCGCCCGGACCCTCTCCCGCGCGGAGTGCCGGCTGGTGCTCACCGAGCCGGGCAGCACCGCCTCCCTCGACGCGGCCCTCCAGGAGCTGCCCGGGGTGCAGGCGCTGACCGTCGGCGGCGCCGCGGCCGAGGGGCACCCCGCCACCAGCCCCGGCGTGCAGGTGGGCCCCGACCAGCTGGCCTACCTCTACTTCACCTCCGGCTCGACCGGTGAGCCCAAGGGGGCGATGTGCGAGCACGCCGGGATGCTCAACCACGTCCTGGCCAAGATCGACGACCTCGGCGTCGTCGAGGGCGGGGTGGTCGGGCAGGTCGCACCGCAGTGCTTCGACATCTCGCTGTGGCAGCTGGTGTCGGCGCTCGTCGTCGGCGGGCGGACGGTCATCGTGCCGCAGGAGGTGGTCCTCGACGCCGAGCGCTTCGTCGACCGGCTGGTCGAGGAGCACGTCACGGTGGTGCAGGTGGTGCCGTCCTACCTCGAGGTCGTGCTGACCTACCTGGAGGCCCACCCCCGTGCGCTGCCGGACCTGCGCTGCGTGTCGGTCACCGGGGAGGCGCTGAAGAAGGAGCTCGTGCAGCGCTGGTTCGCCGCGCAGCCGGGGATCGCGCTGGTCAACGCCTACGGGCTGACCGAGACCTCCGACGACACCAACCACGCGGTGCTGCGGGCGGTGCCCGACACCGACCGGGTGCCGCTGGGCCGGCCGATCGCCAACGTCGAGGTGCGGGTGGTCGACGAGCACCTGGTGCCGGTGCCGCTGGGCGCGCCCGGGGAGATCGTCTTCTCCGGCGTCTGCGTCGGCCGCGGCTACGTCAACGACCCCGAGCGGACCAGGGCGGCCTTCGTGCCCGATCCGTACCGCCCGGGCCGGCGGCTGTACCGCAGCGGTGACTCCGGGCGCTGGCTTCCCGGCGGCGAGCTGGAGTTCCTCGGCCGGCGGGACAGCCAGGTGAAGATCTCCGGCTTCCGGATCGAGATCGGCGAGATCGAGAACACCCTGCTGCGCGTGCCCGGCGTGCGCGACGGCGCGGTCGTCGTCGCCGAGGGCCCCGACCGCAGCCGGCACCTGGTCGCGTTCTGGACCGGCCCCGACCCGATCCCGGACGACGTCCTGCGGAACTCCCTCGCCGGGTCCCTGCCGGTGTACATGGTGCCGCGGGCCTTCCACCGGCGGGAGTCCCTGCCGCTGACCCCCAACGGCAAGATCGACACCAAGGCGCTCACCGCGCTGGCCGGGGAGCTGCTCACCGGCAGCCAGGAGCACGACGCACCGACCACGCCGACCGAGCGGCGGCTGGCGGACGTCTGGTCGACGGTGCTCGGCATCCCGGCCGACCGGATCGGCCGGCGGGACTCCTTCGCCGCCCTCGGCGGGACCTCACTGTCGGCGGTCAAGCTCCTGGTCGCCCTGGGCCGCGCGGTGTCGCTGAAGGAGCTCCAGGCCGCACCCGACCTCGCCGCCCTCGCCGCGCTGCTCGACGGGCGCGCCGGCTCCTCCCCCGTCCCCTCCCCCCGGACTCCGGAAGGCAGTGCCTCATGACGTCCCCGTCCGTCCTCGACGTGGATCTGCGCCCCGGCAGTCCCCCGGTGCTGCGGGCCGGCTCGCCCGGGAACCCCGCGGCCTGGGCCGCCGAGCACCGCGGCGCGCTGCGCGCCGCCGTCCTCGAGCACGGGTCGCTGCTGGTCCGCGGCCTGGGCCTCGCCGACGCGGACACGGTCGCCGCCGTCGCCGGCCGGCTGACCGACCGGCTGGTCGGTGAGCGGGAGGCCTTCGCCCCCCGGGAGCCTCGACCCGGCGGGCTGCACTCGTCCACGCCCTGGCCGGCCAACCAGCCGATGTGCATGCACCACGAGCTCAGCTACGCGCTCGAGGTGCCCGGCCTGCTGCTCTTCGCCTGCCTCACCGCGCCCACCGCGGGCGGGGCGACCGCGGTCGCCGACGCACCGACCGTCCTCACCGCCCTGCCGGCGGACCTCGTGGCCCGCTTCGAGCGGGAGGGCTGGATGCTCACCCGCAGCTACAACGACGAGATCGGGGCCTCGGTCGAGGAGGCGTTCGGCACCGACGACCGAGGCGCCGTCGAGGGCTACTGCCGGGCCAACGGGATCGAGTTCGAGTGGCAGCCCGACGGTGGCCTGCGCACCCGGCAGCGGCGCAGCGCCGTCGTCCGCCACCCCGTGACCGGGGAGCGGTGCTGGTTCAACCAGGTCGCCTTCCTCAACCAGTGGACGCTGGCCGAGGAGGTGCGCGAGTACCTGGTGGACGTGTACGGCGAGGACGGGTTGCCGTTCAACACGCGGTTCGGCAACGGCGACCCGATCGGCGAGGACGTCGTGCAGGTTGTCAACGAGGTGTACGAGGCCAACACCGCCCGGAACCCCTGGCAGGACGGCGACCTGCTGCTGGTCGACAACATCCGCACCGCGCACAGCCGGGAGGCCTACGAGGGCCCCCGCGAGGTGCTCGTCGGGCTCGCCGACCCGACCCGCCTGGCCGAGCACGCGCCGACCGCCTGACGCCCGCCCGCCCCACCTCCAGGAGTCCCATGTCCCAGCAGCTGACCGTGCCGCCGTTCGCGGTGGTCCCCGGTGCACAGGTCCAGTCCGCCCTCCACGGGCGCGAGAAGCAGATCGTCGAGCTCGTCGAGGCCACCTACCTGCTGCACGCGGGAGGGGACACGGTCAACCCGCCGTCCTACTTCCTGCGCTTCCCCGATCGGCCCTCGGCGCGGATCATCGCGCTGCCGGCCTCCGTCGGCGGCGACGTCCGCGTCGACGGGATGAAGTGGATCTCCAGCTTCCCGGACAACGTGGCCGCCGGCATCCCCCGGGCCTCGGCCGTGCTCATCCTCAACGACCACGACACCGGCTACCCGTTCGCCTGCATGGAGGCGTCGGTCATCAGCGCCACCCGGACCGCGGCCTCGGCCGCCGCGGCCGCCGACTGGCTGAGCCGGGGCCGCAGCGGGGGCCGCCCGACCCGGGTCGGCTTCGTCGGGACCGGGCTCATCGCCCGGTACGTGCACACCTACCTCGCCGCCACCGGCTGGTCGTTCGACGAGATCGGCGTGCACGACCTCTCCGCCGACAGCGCGGCCGGTTTCCGCGGCTACCTGGAGCACTCGGGGACGTCGGCCCGGCTCACCCTGCACGACACGGCCGAGGAGCTGATCCGCGGCAGCGACCTGGTCGTGTTCGCCACGGTCTCCGCGGAGCCGTACGTCAGCGACGTGTCGTGCTTCGACCACGCCCCGCTGGTGCTGCACGTGTCGCTGCGCGACCTCGCGCCGGAGGTGCTGCTGGCCTCGACCAACCTCGTGGACGACGTCGAGCACTGCCTCAAGGCGAACACGTCCCCGCACCTGGTCGAGCAGATGACCGGCAGCCGCGACTTCCTGCTCGGCACGCTCGCCGACGTGATGACCGGCCGGGTGACGGTGCCCGAGGGCCGGCCGGTCGTCTTCTCGCCGTTCGGCCTGGGTGTCCTCGACCTCGCGGTCGGGAAGGCGGTCTACGACGAGATCGCCGCGACCGGGCAGCTGCACGTCGTCGAGGACTTCTTCAGCGAACTGCGGCGCCACGGGTGAGGGGCTCGGGCGGTCGCCGCGGAGGAGGACGAGCGTGGACGGTCTGACCGGACCGGCCGGCTCGGTGGAGGGGGCGACCCGCGTGGACGCCGGGGACCGGGGGTGACCCCCGTGCCGCTCGCGTACGGCCGGCCGCCCTGGCCGCGGTCCGGACCCGACCTCGCACCGCTGCCCGGGGTGTGCCAGGTGTGGTGGGCCCGGCCGGGCGACGTGCGCCCGGAGCACGACGCGCTGCTCGGGGAGGCCGACCTGGCCCGGCGGGAGCGGCTGGCCCGCCCGGCCGACCGGCAGCGGATGACGGCGGGTGCGGCGGTCGCCCGGCTGGTGCTGGGGACCGCGCTCGGGACGCCGCCGGCCGACCTGCGGATCGACCGGACGTGCACCACCTGCGGCTCGCCGCACGGCCGGCCCCGGCTGGCCGACGCCGACGGCCCGGACTTCTCGGTCTCCCACTCGGGCCACTGCGTCGTCGTCGCCGTCCTGCCGGGTGGCCGGGTGGGCGTGGACGTCGAGCAGGTCGGCCGGTTCGCGCCCGGTGAGCTCGAGGAGCTGGCCTCGTGCGCGCTGGCCGACCCGGAGTGGGAGCACGTGGCCCGCCTGCCGGTCGCCGCGCGGCCGCGGGCCTTCACCGTGTGCTGGGTGCGCCGGGAGGCGGTGCTCAAGGCCACCGGTCAGCGGCTCGACGTCCCGCCGGACGGGCTGGCCCTCACCCCGCCGCGGGTGCTGTCCCGGGACGGGCGGGAGCCGGTGTGGCTCCGCGACGTGTCCGCCCCGCCGGGCTTCGTCGCCGCGCTGGCGGGCCTGGGCACCCCGCCGGACGACGTCGTGCACCGCGACGCCGGGCCGCTGCTGCGTCAGACGAGCCGGCGGTCGTCCGGCCCGACCACGCGCAGCCACCGGTAGCCGTAGCCGTCGAGGGCCAGCTCGACCCCGCCGTCCCCGTCGACCGGCTGCTCGCCGTGGGACAGCAGGTCGACCAGCCGGTGCCCGGCGTCGCAGCCCTCGAGGGTGAGCGGGACGCTGCGCGGCTCCGCGCCGAGGTTGTGCACGGCGACCAGCGCGCCGTCGTCCCAGCTGCACAGGTGGGCCAGCACCTCGGGGTGCGGCTGCTGGAGGACGGTGGAGGCGCCCCAGCCCAGCTCGGGTGACTCCCGGTACCGGCGGACCAGCAGCTTCACGAACGACAGCAGCGAGTCGGGGTCGCGGCGCTGGTCGGCGACGTTGACGAAGCGCGGGGCGAACCCGCCGTCGACGACCGGGCCGGGCAGCCGGCCGGGGTCGGCGGTGGAGAAGCCACCGTTGGGTCCCGCCGTCCACTGCATCGGCGTCCGGACGGCGAGCCGGCCCTCGGCGTCGAGGTCCTCCCCCATGCCGATCTCCTCGCCGTAGAACAGCACCGGGGTGCCGGGCAGGGAGAACAGCAGGCTGTAGACCATGCGCACCCGGCGCGGGTCGCCGTCCAGCATCGGCGGCAGCCGGCGGCGCAGCCCACGGCCGTAGACCTGCATGCGCTCCTCGGGGCCGAAGGCGGCGAAGACCTCCTGCCGCTCCTCGTCGGTGAGCTTGTCGAGGGTGAGCTCGTCGTGGTTGCGCACGAAGGTGGCCCACTGGCTGTCCGGGCTGATGGCCGGACGCTGGGCCAGCGCGGTGGTGAGCGGACCGGCGTCCCCGCGGGCCAGGGAGAGGTAGAGGGCCTGCATGCCGACGAAGTCGAACAGCATCGTCAGCTCGTCGCCGTCGGCGCCCCCGAAGAAGTCGACCTGCTGCTCGTGCGGCAGGTTCACCTCGCCGAGCAGGATGCCGTCGCCGGTGCGGCGGCCGACCAGCTGGCGCAGCGCGCGCAGGTACTGGTGCGGGTCCGGGAAGCGGTCCCGGTCCTCCTCCTGCACCTCGAGGAAGAAGGGCACGGCGTCGACGCGGAAACCCGACAGCCCCAGCTGCAGCCAGAAGTCCATGACCTTGGCGACCTCGTCGCGCACCCGCGGGTTGGCCACGTCCAGGTCGGGCTGCTGCCGGTAGAAGCGGTGCAGGTACCACTCGCCGGTGGGCTCGTTGAAGGTCCAGAGGCTCTGCTCCTGGTCGGGGAAGACGACCTGGTCGGAGGTGTCCGGCGGCTCGTCGTCCCGCCAGACGTAGAAGTCGTGGAACGGGTCGTCGCGGCTCTGCCTGGCCCGCTGGAACCAGGGGTGCTGGATCGAGGTGTGGTTGACGACCAGGTCGGCGATGACCCGCATGCCGCGGTCCTTGGCGGTGCGGATGACCTCGATCAGGTCGCCGTGGCTGCCCAGCCGCGGGTCGACGCCGTAGAAGTCGGTGATGTCGTAGCCGTCGTCGCGCTCGGCGGTCGGGTAGAAGGGCATGAGCCACAGGCAGGTCACCCCGAGGTCGGCGAGGTGGTCGATCCGCTGCGCGAGTCCCGGGAGGTCGCCGCAGCCGTCGCCGTCCCAGTCCATGTAGGTCTCGACGTCGAGGCAGTAGACGACGGCGTTCTTCCACCACAGGTCCGCGGTGTCGGTGATGCGCATACCGGCGTCCCTACCGCATCCCGGGCTCGTCGAGCAGCTGGAAGAGCAGGTGGTCCTGCCACTCGCCGGCGATGCGCAGGTAGCGCGGGGCGACACCGATGGGGGTGAACCCGCTCTTGCGCAGCACCCGCTGGGAGGCGGCGTTGTGCAGCAGGGTGCCGGCCTGCAGCCGGTGCAGGCCGGCCTCGCCGAATGCCCACCGGGTCATCGCGGCGACCGCGGCGGTGGCGACCCCGCGGCCGGTGGCGTGCCGGGAGACCCAGTAGCCGAGGTCGCCGGAGAGGAAGGGCCCGTGGACGACGTCGTTCACGGTGATCCGCCCGACCGGCTCGCCGTCCAGGAGGACCACCCCGGGCAGGAGGCCGCCGAGCCGGTGCAGGTCCAGCAGCCGGGCGGTGTCCTGGCGCTGGAACTCCTCGGTCCAGTAGCCGTCCGGGCGCGCGGGGTCCCACGGCGCGAGGTGGTCGCGGTTGGCCGTGAGCAGGGCGGTGAGGGCCGGGACGTCGTCCTGGCTGACGAGGCGGACGGTGACGTGCCCGCTCACGGGAGCGCGGCCGGCTGCAGTTCTTGGTCGGGACGGCGCGGCTGCGACGGGGTGGCCGGGTCGGTGGCCACCGCCGGGGCCGGGCGGGTCACGTCGAGCTGCGGCAGGACGTGCTCGCCGAAGGCGTCGAGGAAGGGCAGCTGCTCCTTGCCCACGTGGTGGAGGTAGATCTCGTCGAAGCCGAGCTCGGCGTACTCGGCGATCCACTCGGCGTGCTGCCCGAGGTCGGAGCTGACCCGGACGGCGCCCTCGACCGCCTCCTGCGGCACGTGCTGGCTGGCCTGCTCGAAGGCCTCGGGGCCGTCGATGTCCCAGCACAGCGGCGGCGGGAACGTGTTGGTGCGCCACTGCTCGTAGGCGATGGCCTTCGCCCGGTCCGGGTCGGGGTCCCAGCAGAGGTGCACCTGGAGCACGAGCCGGCCGCGGCCGCCGGCGTCCCGGTAGGCGCCGGTCAGCTCGCGCAGGGTCTCGTGCGGCTGGTTGATGGTGATGAAGCCGTCGGCCCAGTCGGCGTGCCGCCGCGCCGTCGGCACGCTCATCACCGGGCCGATGAGGGCGGGCTGCTGCTCGGGCAGGGACCAGATCTTGGCCCGCTCGACGGCCACCAGCCCGCGGTGGGTGACCTCCTCACCGGCGAGCAGGGCACGGATGACGTCGACGCACTCGCGCAGCCGGGCGTCCCGGATCCGTTTGGGCGGCCACGGGTCCCCGGTGATGCGTTCGTTCATCACCTGGCCGCTGCCCAGTGCCATCCAGAAGCGCCCGGGGAACATCGCCGCCAGCGTCGCGGCTCCCTGGGCGATGATCGCCGGGTGGTAGCGCTGCCCCGGCGCGTTGACCACGCCGAGCGGCAGGCCGGTGGTGGCGAGCGCGGCGCCCAGCCACGACCAGGCGAAGCCCGAGTGCCCCTGTGCCTTGTTCCAGGGCGCGAAGTGGTCGGAGCACATCGCGGCGGTGAAACCGACCTCCTCCGCGTGCTGGACCGCCCGCAGCAGTTCAGCGGGGTGCACCTGCTCGTGCGAGTTGTGGAACCCGATCACCGTCATGGCGGGCCCCTACCCCGCTGCCGCCGCCGCTACCTGCGGGATCGGCCGAGCGGTGGCGGGGGCACGGCGACCGCGTCGCGGTGGACGGCGGCGATCGGCGGTGGGGGGCGGTGACCTCCCGTCCCGTTCGGCTGGCGGTCGGACCGCGGTCCACAACCGGCGCTGCGCGACGGTCGGCGTGTAGGCGTCGGTCGGGTCGGGCCGGGTGATCACCGGGCAGCCGCCGGTCCCGTCCGGATGGTGACGGCATCCCCGGCGGGCCGCTTGCCGCGGTTGTCGCAGGGTCGCGGCCGCCTGCAAGGCGCCGTGGTCGTCGGTGAACGAGAAGCTGACCGACCCGCCGGGCGGGGTGTGCAGGCCGACCGCGTCGAGCTGGGCGAGCAGGTCGCGCACGTGTCCGGCGGTGATCGGGGTGCCCGCCACCGTCCCCGTGGGCTCCGCCACGCCGCCCGGCCTCGGCCGGGCGGTCGGCGGCGAACGCGGTCACCAGCTCCAGCTCGGCCGCCTTTCCCGCAGGCGTCCGGGCGTGCACCGGCAGCAGCTCACCCAGCCACGGCGCGGCGGGAACCGGCGGACCGAACGCCGGCGACGTCAGGTCGGCCACAATCAGCCCGACCCCGAACCCGCCACCGAGGAACACGCTCAACCTACGGCCGGGGTACGACGGTTTCCGGGCCTTGACCTGCGGAAACGTCGCCCGGCGCGGTCCCGGCGAGTCGATCATGGGGTTGGTGCCGGCGACACGCGTAGACGCGCCGCTGCGTCCGACGACAACCCCATGATCAACGCGGGTGGTGAGGCGGGGAGCCGGGGGGCGAGGCAGGGTGACCACCACGGTGGTGAGGCAGCGACCCGGGCGGCGGCTGGGTGCGCGGACGTCAGGCGGGGGCGGCGGTGCCGGTCCCCTCGGCGGGCGTGCTGGCGCCGCCGAGCAGCAGCAGCTCGGCGTCCGTGTGCTCGAGCGGTGCGGCGAACAGGTAGCCCTGGGCCAGAGCCACCTGGCCGTCGCGCAGGTGGGTGCGCTGGCGCTCCTGCTCGATGCCCTCGGCGACGATCTGCAGGTCGAGGGTGTGCCCGAGGTTGATCAGCCCGCGCAGGATGGCCGGCATCGGCTCGGCGTCGTCGATGGTGCTGACGAACGACCGGTCGATCTTGAGGATGTCGACGGCGAACTGCCGCAGGTGCGACAGCGACGAGTAGCCGGTGCCGAAGTCGTCGAGCGCCACCCGCACGCCCAGGCCGCGCAGCTCGTGCAGCCGCTCGGCGGCCAGCACGGGGTCACGCACCAGCACCGACTCGGTCAGCTCGAGCACCAGGGCCGATGGCGGCAGCCCGCTGGCGGTCAGCGCCGTCCGCACGTCGTCGAGCAGCCCCGGCGACCCGAGCTGGGACGGCGAGACGTTGACCGCCATCGACAGGTCGGTCGCGGCCGGGTGGTCGCGGCGCCAGGCGGCCGCGGCGGCGCACGCCTCGGTGAGGACCCACCGGCCGATGTCGGGGACCAGCCCGATCTCCTCGGCCACCGGCAGGAACCGCTCGGGCAGCACGACGCCGAGGGTCGGGTGCTCCCAGCGGATCAGCGCCTCGAAGCCGGTGACCCGCTCGCTGCCCAGGTCGACGACGGGCTGGTAGACCAGCCGGAACTGCCGGTCGGCGACCGCGGTCCACAGGTCGACCTCGAGCTGGCGGCGCTCCGCGGCGACCGAGCGCATCTGCGGGTTGAACACGACGTAGCGGCCCGGCCCCGAGCCCTTGGCCCAGTACATGGCGTTGTCGGCGTCGCGCAGCAGCGAGGACGCCGTCGCCGCGACGTCGCCGGTGGCGATGCCGATGCTCGCCGAGACGGTGACCCGCTGACCGCCCAGGTCGACGGGGCCGGAGAGCGCGGCGAGCACCCGCTCGGCGATCCGGGTGGCCTCCTCCACGCCGGGCGAGCGCTCGACGAGGATGGCGAACTCGTCGCCGCCGAGCCGGGCGAGCGTGTCCTCGGTGCGGACGGCGGACTGCAGCAGCCCGCCGACCTCGCGGATGAGCCGGTCCCCGGCGGCGTGACCCAGGCTGTCGTTGACGGACTTGAAGCCGTCGAGGTCGAGGAAGACGACCGCCACCTCGCCGCCGCTGCGAGCGGTGCGGCGCAGCGCGAGCTCCAGCCGGTCGGTGAACAGCGCACGGTTGGCCAGGCCGGTGAGGACGTCGGAGAAGGCCAGCCGGGCCAGGTCGGCCTCGGTGCGCCGCACCCGGTGGGCGCCGAGGGCGGCTGCGCCCGCGGCCGCGACGCCGCTGAGCAGCAGGTGCAGCAGCGCCTGCAGGGAGCCGGTCACCAGGAGGGCGACGGCGAGGTGGGTCGCGGTCAGCGTGGCCGCCAGCGCCCCGGAGAGGACCGCGATCTGCGGGCCTCGGGCCGGGGGCCGGGCCGGTACGTCGTCCACTGCTGGCCTTCCGTCGGGGAGTGCGTCCCCGACGGTCTCGGCGTGCCGGCCCGGCCGCTTGAGCGGACCGGGCCGGGCCCACCCCCAGGGGTGATCCCGGTCAGCCGAGCAGGTCCGCGACCCGGCCCGGGTCGTCGGCGACGTCCAGGTGCTCGCCGGCGCCGTCGTCGACCACCGTCCAGCCGCGGGCCCGCGCGGCGGAGGCCTCGGCGTCGTAGGACGCCGACAGGTGCACGTACCGGGCGTCGTCGTCCGGCCACTCCTCGGGCACCGGGACGGCGACGTCGTAGACGTCGGCCGGCAGCTCGTGCCCCTCGGCCAGCACCGCCGCCCGCAGCCGCTCGTCGGGCAGCAGCCAGGTCCGGGACGGCGACCGCGCTCCCCCGCCGCCGCAGCTCCGCGGCGAGCGGCTGCAGCACCGCCGGGCCGAGCAGCGGCGGGTGCACCAGCAGCGAGGAGGACACGGCCCCGGGCTGGCGGCAGGTCGTCGACCGACCGCCGCTGGAGGGCCGACGGTTCAACTGCCGAGGAGGGGCTCGTACACCTCCTGGGTCCGGTCGAGGACCTGCTGCAGCTCGTCGGCGCCGCGGAACTCCTCGTCGATGTACTCCGCGCCCACCTGCTCGACGACCGCGGGGTCGTCGTGGGCGGTGCGCAGCGCGTCCTCGAGGACGGTGACGACCTCCTCGGGCATCCCGGCCGGGCCGGCGAGGCCGAACGTCGAGCCGGACAGGGTCAGCTCCGGGAAGCCGGCCTCGACCAGGGTGGGCGTGCCCGGCAGCCAGGACAGCTGCTCCTCCGAGGAGACCGCCAGCGGCCGGAACTGCCCGCTGTCGATGTTCGCGGTGACGTCGGAGGAGGCGTTGATGAGGACGGCGTCGACGTTCCCGCCGAGCAGCGCCGTCGTCATCTCCGCGTTGCCGTTGAACGGCACCGCCGTCACCTCGACGCCGTACTCCTCGCGCAGCCGCTGCAGCTCGATGCCCTGCGGGGTCGAGGCCCCCGGGACGCCGACGGTGACGACGCCCGGCTGCTGCCGGGCGGCGGTGAAGAAGTCCGCGGCGGACCGGTACGGGGAGTCGGCACCGACCGCCAGGACGGAGGGCACCTCGGCCATGACCCCGATCGGCGTGACGTCGTCCTTGGTGTACCCCACCTCGTTGGCCAGGGGTGTGAGGACCAGCGTCCCCGCGGTCACCAGGGACAGGGTGTGCCCGTCGGGCTCGGCGGCGAGCAGCTCCTGGGTGGCGAGCGCACCGGAGCCGCCGGGCAGGTTCTCGACCACCACGGTCTGCCCCAGCTGCTCCTCCAGCGAGGTGCCGTACGCGCGGGCGGTCAGGTCGGTGGGACCGCCCGCCGCGTACGGGACGAGCAGCCGGATCTCCTCGGTCGGGTACGCGGCCGGGTCGCCGGCCGCGCCCCCTCCCTGCTCGGCGCAGGCGGCGAGCAGGCCGAGGGCGGTCAGCGCCGCGATGGTGCGGACGGGACGGGGCATCGTTGCCTCCAGGGACGTCGGGTGGCCTCAGCCGGGGCGGACCACGGCCAGGTCGGACGGGAAGGTCAGCCGGGCGCCGGTCACCGCCTGCAGGGCGTCGGGCGTGACGCCGGGCGCCACCTCCCGGACGACGAAGCCCTCGGGGCCGACGTCGAGGACGGCCAGGTCGGTGTAGACCCGGTCCACGACGGCCGCGGCGGTCAGCGGGTAGGTGCAGTGCGCCAGCAACTTCGGGCGGCCGTCGCGCGTGGTGTGCGTGGTCACGACGAGGACCCGCTTCGCACCCACGGCGAGGTCCATGGCCCCGCCGACGGCCGGCGGCAACGCGGCCTCGTCGGTGGCCCAGTTGGCCAGGTCGCCGGTCTCGGACACCTGGAAGGCGCCGAGGACGCTCACGTCGAGGTGCCCGCCGCGCATCATCACGAACGCGTCGGTGTGGTGGAAGAAGGAGCCGCCGGGCAGCAGGGTCACCGGCTGCTTGCCGGCGTTGATCAGCTCCGGGTCCTCCTCGCCGGGCGACGGTGCCGGTCCCATCCCGAGGATGCCGTTCTCGCTGTGGTAGACGATCTCCTTGTCCGGCCCCACCACGTCGGCGACGAGCGTGGGCAGGCCGATCCCGAGGTTGACGTAGGAGCCGTCGGGGATGTCGCGGGCGACCCGGCGGGCGACGTCCGTCGGTGACAGCGGGCGGATCACGAGTTCCCCCGGCCGGCGCTCGCCGGTCCCGTGCCCGGGGATGCCGTGCCCCCGCGTGCCCTCGCGAGCTCGGTCACGCGGCCACCTCCACCACGCGGTCGACGAAGATGCCGGGCGTCACGACGGCCTCGGGGTCGAGCTCCCCCAGCTCGACGAACTCCCGCACCTGGACGACGGTCAGCGCGGCCGCCGTCGCCATCGTCGGACCGAAGTTGCGGGCCGCGGTGCGGTAGACGAGGTTGCCCCAGCGGTCGGCTCGGTGCGCCTTGATGAGCGCGACGTCCGCCGGCAGGGGCCGCTCGAAGACCTGGCGGCGGCCGTCGAGGACCCGGACCTCCTTGCCCTCCGCGAGCAGCGAGTCCGCGCCGGTCGGCGTGAAGAAGCCGCCGAGCCCGGCGCCGGCCGCGCGCATCCGCTCGCTGAGGGTGCCCTGCGGGACGAGCTCCAGCTCGATCTCGCCGGCCCGCCAGAACTGCTCGAACCACACCGAGCCGGCCGAGCGCGGGTAGGAGCAGATGATCCGGCGGACGCGGCGCTCGCGGATCAGCGCCGCGATGTCGGTCTCCCCGCTGCCGGCGTTGTTGGTCACCACCGTGAGGTCCCGGGCCCCCTGCTCCAGCAGGGCGTGCACCAGCTCCACCGGGACGCCGGAGTTGCCGAAGCCGCCGACGAGCACGGTCGCGCCGTCGGCGACGTCCGCCACGGCCTCGGCGAGCGTGGCCACCCGCTTGTCGATCACGGTGCCGCCTGCCGGCGCCGATACCAGCGCGGCGAGGTGGACGGCGGCGGGGTGAGCGCCGCCCGGACCACCAGGACGTCCGGCCCCTGGGCGTCGAGGCTCTCCGCCAGTGCGGCGGCGAACTCCTCGCCGAAGCCGTCGACCGCGCGGGCCGGGACGCCGAACGACCGCGCGAGGGCGACGAAGTCCGGGGTGGTCAGGTCCACGCCCCGGGCCGGGACGCCGGAGTGCAGCTGGTCGAACCGCAGCATCCCGTAGCCGCCGTCGTCGACGAGGACGGTCGTGACCGGCAGCCGTTCCTGGGCGAGGGTCGCCAGCTCCCCGCAGGCGAACAGGAAGCCGCCGTCCCCCACCAGCGCCAGGGCCCGGCCCCGGCCCGCGGCGGCCGCGCCGATCGCGGCGGGGAACGCGTAGCCGAGGGTCCCCCAGCCCAGCGCGTAGGCCAGCCGCCGCGGACCAGGCACGCGGGCGAAGGCGGCCGCCCAGTAGCCGGCGATGCACATGTCCGCGAGCAGCACCCCGGTCCGGTCGGACACCCGGTCGAGGGCGTCGAGCAGCCCCTCGGCCTGGGGCTCGTCCGCGCGCACCAGCGCCCGCACCTCGCCGGCCACCGCGTCCAGGGTGCTGCGGAGGGCGGGCAGACCGTCCCGCCGCGGCAGGTCGTCGAGCAGGGCGGCGAGCACGGCGGACACGTCGCCGGCCACGGTGACGTCGGCCCGGTAGTTCTTGCCGGCGTCGGCGGGGTCGACGTTCACGGCGAGCAGCGTCGGCGGCCGGGGCATCGCCCAGTTCTGGGTGTTCGTCCCGTCGAGGTCGCTGCCCAGGGAGACCACCAGGTCCGCCTCGTCCCACAGCCGGCCGATCGCGGGGACATGCGGCGGGCCGGGCACCAGGCAGGGGTGGTCGGGCGGCAGCAGGCCGCGCCCGCCGAAGGTGGTGACCACCGGCGCGGCCAGGCGCTCGGCGAGCTCGCCGACGAGGTCGCCCGCGCCCGAGCGCAGCGCCCCGCCACCGGCCCACACCAGCGGGCGGCGGGCGCGGGCGAGCAGCTCGCGGGCGCGGGCCAGCTCGTCGCCGTCCACCGGCTGCTCGGGGTGGGGCCGCGCCGGCGTCCGTCCGGGGCTGCCGGCCGGTGCGCCGAGGAGGTCGGTGGGGACCCCGAGGTAGACCGGCCCGGTGGCCGGCCGCAGGGCGACCGAGCCGGCGCGGACGGTGTCCGCGTACAGGTCCCCGGGCGCTGCCGTCGCCACGGTGGCCTTGGTGACCGGGGCGAACATGGCGGCCTGGTCGCGGGTCTCGTGCAGCACGCCGCGGTACACGCCGGGACGCCGCAGCGTCGACGGGATGTCCGTGGCCACCACGAGCACCGGCGCCCCCGAGGCCATCGCCTCGCCCGTGGCGCCGAGCGTGTTCGCCGCACCGGGCCCCGTGGTCACCACGGCCACACCCAGCCGGCCCGTGGCGCGGGCGTACCCGTCGGCCGCGTACACGGCGGCCTGCTCGTGCCGGACCCCCACCACCCGGAGGCCCGCCGCGGCGGCGGCCTCCCAGACGGCGAGGTTGTGCACGCCGGGCAACCCGAACACCGTCTCCACTCCGAGGTCCTGCAGGCCCGCGACCAGGGAGTCCGCGCCCGTCCCCCGCGCCGGGCCGCCCGCCCCGGCCCGGGTCGCCTCAGCCGCCGACGACATCGCGGAAGGTCTCCTCGGTCTCGGTGAACAGCCCGGCCAGGTCCGCGCTGCCCAGGAACTCCTCCGGCACGTACCGCGGGTCCAGGGCCTCGACGACGGCCTCGTCCTCGCTCGCGCTACGCAGGGCGCCCTCGAGCGTCGAGACGACCTCGTCCGGCGTCCCCGCGGGCGCGATGACGCCGAACGTCGTCGTGCTCTGGGTCAGCTCCCGGTAGCCCAGCTCGACGAAGGTCGGCGCGTCGGCGTAGGGCAGCCGCTCCTCGGTGCCGACGGCGAGCAGCCGCAGCTCACCGGACTCGATCGCCGGCAGCACGTCCTGCGAGAGGTTCACGAAGCCGGCGGCGACGTTGCCGCCCAGCAGCGCGGTCTGCACCTCGGCGTTGCCCTCGAAGGGGACGACGGTCAGCGGCACGTCGTGGAGCTCGGCGATCCGCCGGGTCTCCGCGGCGTGGGTGTTGGTGGCTCCGGGGGTCCCGACGGTGACGGCCTGGGGGTCCTGCCGTGCCGCCCCGAACAGCGACTCCAGGTCCTGGTGCGGGGAGTCGGCCGGGACGACGATGCCGGAGGGCACCTGGGTGACCACGCCGACCGGGGCGAAGTCCTCGCGGGTGTAGCCGACGTCGTTGGCCAGGTAGTTGAGCACCGCGGTCGGCAGGGCCGTCATCGACAGCGTGTGGCCGTCGGGCTGCGACGCGATGAGCTCGGTGTACGCGGTGGCGCCGGACGCCCCGGGCAGGTTCTCGACGACGACCGGCTGGCCGAGCTCCTCCTCCAGGTGTGCGCCGAGCGCCCGCGCCGCGATGTCGGTCGGGCCGCCGGCGGTGTAGGGCACCAGCAGGCGGATGTCCGTCGAGGGGTAGTCGGCGGCGGCGACGGACGCGGGGTCCTCGGCGCACCCGGAGAGGGCGGCGGCGGTGACCAGCAGGACGGCGAGGGGGCGCAGGGGTCTCATCGTTCTCCAGGGGCGGACGGGACGTCGGTGTCGACGCTGTCGGAGGCGCGGCGGGTGTCGCGCCCGGGCGTCGGTGCCGTGCCGAGGTCGGCCTCGCCCTCGGGTTCGACGTGCCGGAAGGCGGCACGCCGCCGCCGGGCCATGACGAGGCTGAGGACCACCACCGCGGCCATGACGGCCAGCAGGCCGCCGGACAGGGGGCGGGTCACGAAGACGTCGAGGCTGCCGCCGGACAGCAGCATCGACTGCCGGAAGGCCCGCTCCATGATCGCGCCGAGCACGAAGGCGAGGACCAGCGGGCCGGGCTCGAAGCCGGTCTTCTTCATCAGCCAGCCGATGACGCCGAAGACCAGCACGACCCACATGTCGAAGGAGTCGTTGTTGACCGAGAAGACGCCGGCCATGGTCACCAGCAGCGCGAAGGCGGCGAGGACGCCGGCCCGCACCCGGAGCAGCTGCACGAAGACCCCGACCAGCGGGATGTTCAGGACCAGCAGCATCACGTTCCCGACGACCATCGACGCGATGACGCCCCAGAAGATCTCCGGCTCCTCGCTGATCAGCTGCGGTCCCGGGGTCACCCCCTGGATCAGCAGGGCGCCGAAGATGAGCGCCAGCACCACGTTGGCCGGGATGCCGAGGGTCAGCAGCGGGATGAACGCCGAGGTGGACGACGCGTTGTTCGCCGTCTCGGGCCCGGCCACGCCCTCGATGGCGCCCCTGCCGAAGCGGCTGGGGTCCTTGGCGCGGCGCTTCTCCAGGGCGTAGGAGGCCAGCGAGGAGATCACCCCTCCGCCGCCGGGCAGCACCCCGATGACGAAGCCGAGCACCGAGCCGCGGGCGATGGCCCCGGAGGAGTCCCGGAGGTCCTGCCGCGTGGGCCAGATGTGCCTGATCCTGCGGGTGACCGCCTGCACCTTGTCCGTGCGTTCGAGGCTGTGCAGGATCTCGCCCACCCCGAACAGGCCCATGGCCACCGCGACGAAGTCCAGCCCGTCGAAGAGGGCGACCGAGCCGAACGTGAACCGGGTGGTGCCGGTGATGGGGTCCTGCCCCACGGTGGCCAGCAGCAGGCCCAGCGCCGCCATCGACAGGCTCTTCAATGGCGACCCGCTGCCGAGGTAGGTGACCAGCAGGATGCCCAGGGCGGTCAGCGCGACGTACTCCGGCGGACCGAAGGAGACCGCCAGGTCGGCCAGCGGCGGCGCGAGCAGCATCAGGCCGAGGACGGACAGGATGCCGCCGACGAACGAGCCGATGGCGGCGATGCCCAGCGCCGGCCCGGCCCGGCCCTGCCGAGCCATCTGGTAGCCGTCGAAGGTGGTGACGACCGAGGCCGCCTCGCCCGGCAGGCGCAGCAGCACCGAGGTGATCGTCCCGCCGTACATCGAGCCGTAGTAGATGCCGGCCAGCAGGATCACCGCGGTCGCCGGCTCGATGGTGTAGGTCAGCGGCAGCAGCAGCGCGATCGTGGCGGTGGGGCCCAGACCGGGCAGCACGCCGATGACGGTGCCGATGAGCACACCGGCGAAGACGTAGAGCAGGTTGACCGGGTCGAGGGCGACCGCGAAGCCCTGGACGATGCCGTCGGAGATCCCCACGTCAACCCCCCAGCAGCTGGTCGACCGGGCCCGCGGGGAACGGCACGCCGAGGACGACGACGAAGACCAGGTGGAGGACGATCGCGCCCGCCACGGCGAGGACGAGGGCCATCCGCCAGGACTCGCCGCCCAGGAAGCGCAGCCACGCGAACAGCAGCAGGAACGCGGAGACGACGAAGCCGATCGTCTGGAACAGGACGATGAAGAGCGCCAGGCCGGCCAGGCCCGCGACGATGCGCGCCGTCCCGGCCGTCCAGGGCTCGTAGTCCTCCGCCGGGTCGAGGAACAGCAGCACGACCGACGTGGCGATCAGGAGCCCGGCCACGATGGTCGGCCAGAGACCGGGGCCGGGCGCGGTGAGCTCGCCGAGCCCCATGTCCCGGCCGACGAGCAGGGCGCCCACCCCCAGCGCCAGGAGCAGCAGCGGGGCGAGCCGGCGCAGCTGGGACCGGGCCGATCGGGGGTGTCGTGCGGGCGCCGGTGCTGGCGGAGACGCGGACATGGGTTCCTCGTCGGGTCGCGGCCGGGTGTGACGCCCGACACTACGAGCGGGCATTGTTCGTGGTCCAATTCCGAATCGGGACGCCGTTCATAACGCACCTGCATCGATCGGGGGGACCCGTGGAACTCCGCCACCTGCGGGCCTTCACCGCCGTCGCCGAGGAGCTGCACTTCGGCCGGGCGGCGCGCAGGCTGCACCTCGCCCAGCCGGCGCTGAGCCAGCAGGTCAAGCACCTCGAGCAGGACGTCGGTGCGGCGCTGCTCGAGCGGACGACCCGGCAGGTGCGGCTCACCAGCGCGGGAGCGGTGTTCCTCGAGCACGCCTCCCGCGTCCTGCGGGAGGCCGAGCTGGCCCGCGAGTCGGTGCTGGTCACCGAGCGGGGCGAGCGGGGTGAGCTGCGCGTGGGGGTCACCGGTGTCATCACCTGGCGGCTGCTCCCCCGCATGGCGCGCGCCTACCGCCGGCGCTACCCGCACGTGCGGCTGGAGCTGCGGCCGTCGGTGTTCAGCGCCGCCCAGGTGAGCGCACTGATCGACGGGGAGATCGACGTGGGCTTCCTGCGGGCGCCGGTGCCCGCGGGGCCGCTGGCCAGCCGGGTCATCCTCAACGAGTCCCTCATGGCCGTGCTGCCGCAGGACCACCCGCTGGCCGGCCGGGCGGAGGTGGACCTGGCCGACCTGTCCGACGAGAACTTCGTCAGCTACGTCTCGATGCAGGGCTCGGCGCTGCGGGACGCCGCGGTGCACGCCTGCTTCTCCGCGGGCTTCACGCCGCGCGTGGTCCAGGAGGCGCCGGACACGCACACCGTCGTCGCGCTGGTGGGCGCCGCGGTCGGCGTGGCCCTGATGCCGGCGTCGGCCGAGACGCTGCAGATCGAGGGCGTCGTCTTCACGCCGATCGCCGGTGGCGTCGACGTCCGGGTGCCGATCGCCCTCGCCTGGCGGGAGGGCGACACCTCTCCGGTGCTGGCGAACTTCCTCGCCACCGCCGAGGAGGTGCTGCCCAGCCCCGGGCCCGGGAGGGGCGGCCCCTGACCGCACCCGGACGCCCTCCGCGGCTACTCCTGGAGGAGCGGGCCGTAGACCTCGACGATCTCGTCGATCCGCGCCCGGAACTCCTCCCGGCCGATGAACTCGTCGGGCACGTACTGGTCCCCCAGGGCCTCGACCACCTCCGGCTGCTCCAGGCAGGCGGCGACGCCCTCCTCGAGGGTCTGCAGGACCCCGTCGGGCGTGCCGGCCGGAGCGGCGAGCCCGAACACCGACACGCTGTTGGTGAGCTCGGGGTAGCCCAGCTCGGCGAGCGTGGGCACCTCGGGCAGGTAGTCGACCCGCTCCTCCGGGCTGATCGCCAGCGGCACGAAGCTGCCGGCCTCGATGTTCTCCAGCACGTCCTGGGAGGCGTTGATGAAGACCGCGTCGACGTTCCCACCGAGCAGCGCGGTGGTCATCTCGGCGTTGCCGGTGAACGGGACGAGGGCCAGCTCGACGCCGTACTCCTCGGCCAGCCGCCGCAGCTCCATCGCCTGGGACGTCGTCGCGCCGGGCACCCCGACGGTCACCCGGCCCGGGTTCTGACCGGCCTCGGCGAACAGCGCCCGGGCGTCGGCGAACCGCGACCCCTGTCCCACGGCCAGCACCGAGGGGATCTCGGTGACCGCGGCGATCGGCACGTAGTCGTCGTTGGTGTAGCCGACCTCCTCCTGCAGCGGGTTGGTCGCCGAGGCCGGCACGGCGATCAACGACAGGCTGTAGCCGTCGGCGCCGCCCTGGATCATCGCCTGCATCCCGAGCGACCCGGAGGCGCCCTCCCGGTTCTCGACGACCACGGCCCGACCGAAGTCCGCGGCCAGGCAGTCGCCGACGGTGCGCGCCGCCAGGTCGGTGGGGCCGCCCGGCGCGTACGGCACGTAGAGGGTGATGTCGTCGGCCGGGAAGTCCTGGGCGGCGGCTCCCCCCTCCTCGTCGCGTTCGGCCACGCAGGCGGTGAGCAGGACGGCGGAAGCCGCCGCGAGGACGGGCAGGGACGACCGGCGGGATCTCATGCGTGCCTCCACGGGGTGCGCTCGGGCCGGCGGCGGGTGGCGCCGTCGTCCCGGAGCCTGGTGTGCCGGTCGCCCGGATGTCATCCGGAGCGGCGAACCGTCATGAACCTGTGACCGTCGTCGCTCGACGCCGTCGTGGGGGGTGACGGGGAGAGCGGCACCACGCTCGGTGCGCCGTGTGGGCGGCGGGCGGGCTGGGGAGTATCGGGGGCGTGACGCGCACTCCCACCACCGACGAGTGGGGCATCGACGCCAGCTGGCTCGACGCCCTCGACGAGGAACACCAGGTCGCCGAGGCCACCATCGAGCGGCTGCGCGAGGTCATCGGCACCCCGCCGGCGGACCTCGAGGACCGCGCTCCCATCGTCGCCCGCCCCGGCGACGTCCTGGAGGTCGACGAGGCCGAGGTGACCCTCGAGGACGGCTCCACCCGGCACGTCGACGGCGAGCTGCCCGACGACTTCCCGCTCGGCTACCACTGGCTGCAGGCTCCCGGCGGGCCGCGCCGCAGGCTCGTCGTCTCCCCCGGCCGCTGCTGGCTGCCCGACGACCGCGCCTGGGGCTGGGCGGTGCAGCTGTACGCCACCCGCAGCCGCGGCAGCTGGGGCATCGGCGACCTCGCCGACCTGCGCGCGATCCGCGAGATGGCCGCGGACCAGGGCGCCGGGTTCGTCCTCATCAACCCGCTGCACGCCGTCGCCCCGACGCCGCAGCAGGAGGCCAGCCCCTACCTGCCGGCCACCCGCCGGTTCCGCAACCCCGTCTACCTGCGGGTCGAGGAGGTGCCCGGCGCGCACGCCGTCGACCTCGACGGCGCGGCCGGTCGGGCACTGGGCGACGGCGAGCTCATCGACCGCGACGCGATCTGGGCCCGCAAGCGCGAGGTGCTGCACCGGGTCTTCGACGCCGCCGGCCACGACGACCCCGCCTTTCCGGACTGGTGGTGGCACCAGGGCCAGAAGCTGCAGGACTGGGCGACCTGGTGCGCGCTGGCCGACGTCCACGGCCCGGACTGGCACACCTGGCCCGAGGAGCTGCGCGACCCGCGCAGCGACGCCGTCGGGCAGTTCGTCGCCGAGCACGAGCGCGACGTCGCCTTCCACGCCTGGCTGCAGTGGTGCCTGCACCTGCAGCTGGAGCGCGCGACCGAGGGGATGACGGTCATCCAGGACCTGCCGATCGGCGTCGCCGGCGGCGGTGCGGACGCCTGGACCTGGCAGGACGTGCTCGCCCAGGGGGCGACCGTCGGCGCCCCGCCGGACGCCTTCAACTCGCAGGGCCAGGACTGGGGCTCCCCGCCGCTGGTCCCCTGGCAGCTGCGCGCCGCGGACTACGAGCCGTTCGTCGAGTCGATCCGGGCCACGATGGCCGGTGCCGGGGGCCTGCGCATCGACCACGTGATGGGCCTGTTCCGGCTGTGGTGGGTGCCCTCCGGCGAGAGCGCCGCGGACGGCGCCTACGTGCGCTACCCGGCCGAGGACCTGCTCGACATCGTCGCGCTGGAGAGCCACCGGGCGCAGGCCGTCGTCGTCGGCGAGGACCTGGGCACCGTCGAGGAGGGCGTCCGCGAGGCCATGGCCGAGCACGGCATCCTCAGCTACCGGCTGCTGTGGTTCGAGGACGACGACCCCGCCGAGTGGCCCGACGAGGCGATGGCCGCCATCACCACCCACGACCTGCCCACGGTGGCCGGGCTGTGGACCGGGGCGGACCTCGAGGAGCAGCGCGAGTACGGCACCGGGACCGACGAGGAGCTCGAGCGCGGCCGGACGTCGCTGCTGGAGAAGCTGCCGGGCCTGCGGAGGAACGCCCGGGCCGAGACGGCGGTGAAGCGGGCGCACGAGCTGCTCTCCCGGGCGCCGTCGCTGCTGCTCTCGGCGACCCTGGACGACGCCGTCGGCGAGCGGCGCCGGCCGAACATGCCCGGCACCACCGACCGGCCCAACTGGTCGCTGCCGCTGCCGGTGCTGGTGGAGGACCTCCCCGCGCACCGGCTGCTGCAGGAGGTGGCCCGGACGCTGGCGGACGGGGTCGACCGCACCAGCGACCCGGAGGAGGACGCCCTCGGCGAGCAGCCCGGCGGGGAGGCCCGCGAGGGCGCCTGACCCGAGTCCGCGTCCGGCGCGGTCCCCGGTCCCGGGGGCCGCGCCGGACGCGTCTCCGGCGACGGCTCAGGCCGCCGGGTCGAGGACGTCGTCGCCGTTGCCCCCGCGCAGGACGTCGTCCCCCTCGGTGCCGGTGACGGTCGGGACCGGGCCCCGGCAGCGCTCGTCGAGGTCGATCCCGACGACGAGCGGGTCGTGGTCGCTGGAGCGGTACGGGTCGGCGGCGTAGAGCGCCGGGTCGCCGTCGTACTGGTAGGCCGAGGACTCCACCGAGTTGACGTTCCAGTGCACGACGTCGGTGACCTTGGCGGTCAGGGCGGCGGTGCCCAGCGCGTGGTCCAGCGAGCCGGACAGCCCGTCGAAGACGTAGCTGTACCGGCCGGGGTCGAACCACTCGCCGAGGTCGGTCCA
This sequence comes from Geodermatophilus sp. SYSU D00779, assembly GCF_054050595.1. Taxonomy (NCBI): domain Bacteria; kingdom Bacillati; phylum Actinomycetota; class Actinomycetes; order Geodermatophilales; family Geodermatophilaceae; genus Geodermatophilus; species Geodermatophilus sp. SYSU D00779. The sequence goes on along the minus strand of NZ_JBJGZQ010000021.1, from coordinate 20,198 downwards.
GCCGGCGCTCCGCAGCTCCTCGACCGGGTCCTCCTGGCTGTAGGCGTTGAGGTCGCCCATCAGGACGACGTCCTCGTCGCCGGTGCGCTGCGCCAGCCCGGCGGCGAAGGCCGCGAGCGACCGGGCCTGCCGGACGCGGTCGCCGTTCCACTGGCCCTGCCCGTCGCCGTCGTCGACGTTGTCCCCGGTGGCGTTGCCAGGGGTCTTGGACTTGAAGTGGTTGGCGACCACGGTGAAGGCGTCCCCGTTCGCGGCGAACGTCTGCGCCTGCGGCTCGCGGGCGTCGGCCCACACGGCCTCGTCGACCAGGCCGACCGGGTCGCCGACCGGCCGGACCCGGTCGGTGCGGTGGACGATCCCGTTGCGGATGGCGTCGCGCTCGACGCCGTACAACTCCTCCGGCAGCGGCACGTAGGCCCACACCTCGGCGCCCGCGACCTCGTTCAGCCGCCGCACGAGGTCGGCCAGCGCGGTGTCGGCGTTGCCGGGGGTCAGCCCCGTGGCGTCGGTGTCCTCGACCTCCAGCAGCGTGACGACGTCGGCGTCCAGCGCCCGGATCGCCGGGACGATCTTGCCGGCCTGCTCCTCGAACTCCTCGGGGCTGTCGGCGCCGCGGCCCGCGTCGCCGAGGGTGAGGAAGTAGTTGAGCACGTTGAACGTCGCCAGCCGGACGTCGCCGCCGACCGGTCCGGGGGCCACGGTGCGGGTGTCCTGCGGCGCGAAGACGCCGTCCGCCGTGCCGTCGGCCGGCTGCAGCCGCCACGCGCCGAAACCGAACCCGAGGACCAGGGGCTCGGTGGGCTCCAGGACGTCGCCGACGCGCACCGGGGTGTCCGGGGACAGGTACGGCCGGTCCGTGAGGGACCTCGAGTCGTCCCGGCCGTCGTCGAGCAGGACCTGGCGCGCGGCGTTGCCGGCGACGACCGCGGCGGCCTCCGGGGTGCCCGGCCGGGCGACCTCGGTGGGCTGCACGAGCACGCCGCCCTCGGAGAGGGTCAGCTCGCCGTAGCGGGTGAGCGCGAAGACCTCGCTGACGGTCAGCGCGTCGGCCGGTCGCACGAGCACGCCCTCGAGCCGCTCGCGGGCGGCGTCGTCGGCGGGCAGGTCGAGGGCCGCCGGCGTCGGCTCGGGCAGCAGGTCGTCGGTGCAGACGGCGACGGCGGTGCGCGCCGCGACCTGGGTCTGGCCGAACGACTCGCCGGGCACGCCGGTGACCGCGACCTCGTCGCCGAGTGCGACCGGGACGGTGCTGAGCACGAAGACGCCGTCGGACGTGGCCGGGTCGCCGTCCCCGGCGTCCTGCAGGTGGAAGCCCTCGAGGCCGTCGGGACCCTGCAGGTCGGCCACGACCGTGCCGCGGACGGTGACCGTCCGCCCGGCCAGCGGCGTGGCCGCGCCGCTGCCCTGCACCGCACCGACCGGGTGCGTCACCGGGGCCGCGCAGACGTCGGCCGGCTGCTGCTGGGCCGGCGCGGCGGGCGCGGCCGACGCGAGGGTCGGCAGGCCGGCGACCGCGAGGGCGACGACGGGGACGCCGACGGCGGCACGGACGGCGCCGCGGCCGGGGCGGGTCGGTGGCTGCACGGGGACCTCCGGTGGACGACGATGACGACCGGACGCTGGCAGCGCCGCGGGGACGCTGCGGTCACGGTAGGTGGTCGATCGATGACACGCCCACCGCGGATCCGCGGGACCGTCGGTGACCGCCGCGGTGACCCGTGGTGCGCGGCGCGGACGCCGCCTCCCCCGGTCACCGTCCTCCGCCACCCGGCGCTCGGATCGAACAGGCGTTCGACCTCGTGCGACACTCTCCGCGTGGCTGGCGGCATGCACCCCGGGCGGTCCGGTCGCTCCCTCGGCGAGCGCGCGGCGCGCTCGGGCCTCGGTCCGCCCGAGCCCCCGGCGCCTCCCCCGCCGTCGGCCGCGACGAACCGGCCCGACCGGGCGCGCGGCCGGCACTGCTGGGTGCACGACCCGCCCGGTGCCCCCGGTGTGTGGCCGGGGCTGCTCGTGGAGTGGCGGCAGGGTGGGGACGGCTGGTCCGGCCGGGTCACCTACGCCGTCGCCGGGCCGCAGGGCACCGTGCTCGTCGAGGCGTGGGTGCCCGCCGCTCTCCTCGAGCAACGCTGATCACGGGTTACCGCCGTCCCCGGGTGGCTATGGCCCCTCCCGACGCACCGTCCCCTGACGCGAAGGAGAGAGACCCGTGAGCGAGCCCGACCGTCCCAACCTCGACGACGTCATGGAGACGACGGAGTCGGCCCCGCGCGACCGGCAGCAGCACGCCGGGGGCTACACCCGCTCCGACGACGAGCTGCAGCACCGGACCGAGCACGAGCGGCAGTTGGTGGACGCCGACGACGCCGACCCCGCGGGCGCCGACGTCCACTCCGCGACCGATTGACCGATGACGCTGCGGTCCTCCGGACCGCACCGCGGCCACGTGCCGATCCCGGCCGGCGCTGGGCCGTCACCGGTCCGGAGGGGGTCCGGTTGAGCCGCCTGGGGCCGGGGGACGTCGCCTGCTGGGTGCTGAAGTCCACCCGCCCGCCGGAGCTGATCGACCCCGGCTGGCGGGAGGGCACGGCGCTCGAGCTGACCCGTTGCGTCCGGCGCTCCTACCGGCTGGACCTCGTGCACCCGGGCCAGCCGTGCCTGCTGTGGGTCAGCGGCCGGGCCGACCCCGGCGTGCACGCGCTCGGCGAGGTGACCGGCGGGGCCGAGCAGCGCGACGGCGGACCGGTCCTCCCGGTCCGGCTGACCCGGCTGCCCTCGCCCGTCGCCCGCGCCGACCTGCTGGCCGACGCGGCCGCCCGCGACGCCGAGGTGCTGCGGATGCCGGCCGGCAGCAACCCGTCCTGGCTGTCCCCGCAGCAGTACGCCGCCGTCCTCGCCCACCTGCCCCCGCCCCCGGACGCGGCGCTGGGACCATGGCCGGTGTGACTCCCACCCGGTACCGCTGGGGCGCGATCGCCTGGCTGCTGACCCTGCAGTTCTTCGTCGTCGAGACCGTCGTCCAGCTGCAGACCGGCGGCTCGTACAGCCGCGCCGACGACGTCATCAGCGCCCTGGGGACGTCGGACTCCGCGGCGCCGCTGCTGATGAACGCCTCGTTCGTCCTGCAGGGCCTGCTCATCGCCGCCGGCACGGTCCTGCTGCGCCCCGCGCTGGCCGGCCTCGGCGGCCGGATGGTCCCCGCCTTCCTGACCGCGGCCGCCGTCGGCGTCGTCCTCGTCGGGCTCTTCCCGCTCGGCAGCCAGGACGACCTGCACCAGGCCGGTGCCGGGCTGCACTTCGTCGGCGGCGGGCTGGGGCTGCTGGCGCTGGCCTACGGCGTCCGGCCGCGCTCGGAGGCCCTGGGGACGGCGCTGGCGCTGCTGGGCCTGCTGAGCAGCGCGATGACGGTCTTCTTCGCCCTCGGCATCACCACCTTCCTCGGCGAGGGCGGCACCGAGCGGGCCTCGGCCTACCCCATCCCGATCGGGCTCGCGCTGGCCGGCGGCGCGCTGTGGGCGCTCAGCCGGCGCCCGCAGGCCGACCCGCGCCCCTCACGCCGCGAGCTGCGCGTCCAGGAGCGGGCCGAGCGCGCCGAGCGGGCCCGCGAGCGCGACGCCGCCCTGGAGGCCGCGACCGCCCGCCCCGAGCCGGCCCGGACGCAGACCGACACCGAGCCCGACGACGACTTCGACCCCGAGGACCCCTGGGCCGCCTCCCGGCGCCGCAACTGAGGGGGATCCGTCTCACCCGGTCGGCTCGAACCGGAGCACCTCGCTGACCGGACGCCGTCCCGACGCGGGGCCGCCGGTGGTCGACGGGTAGCCCATCCGCAGCAGCATCTGCGGGTAGCCGACCAGCGAGAGCCGGGCGCGCATCCGGGTGCGGGTGGCCGGCCAGTCCAGCGCCTGGGTCAGCGGCGAGGTGGCCAGCCCCTCCACCGTCGCCACGAGCAGCAGCCGGCCCAGCGCCCGGCCGGCCAGCAGCCACGCCGTCCGGTCGTCGCCGTCGGTCCCCAGCAGGACGACGGTCGGCCGCTCCACCTCCGGTGGGGGCGCCGCGGGGTCACCGGCCGGCAGGAAGTCGTGCGGGGCGCGGCTGCCGGCGACGAAGTCGCGGACCAGCCAGTTCGACGGCCGCGTCGCCGGGTCCTCCTCCGGGACCGCGCCGACCGGGATGCCGTCCACCGCCGCCGGGTCGGTGCGCAGCCACCGCTCGAGCTCGGCGAGGTACTCGGGGTCGCTGCGCTCGAGCTCCTCGGCGCGGGAGACCAGGAAGGCGGTGGCCAGCTCCTCGTCGGAGCCGGTGACCGTCTTGACCCAGACACCCAGCAGCCCGGCGTCGGCCTGCATGCGCTCCAGCACGCCCTCGGGGACGGCGCGCGGCAGGAACGGCGCCCGCTCGGTGTGCCGCCGGCCGATCGCCTCGGCCAGGGCGGCGTCGGCGGGCGCGACCTCGCGCGGTGCCCCGGCGCGCACGGTGGCGAGGTGGTCGGGGTCCTCCGCTGTCGGCAGCAGCTCGATCTCCGCCTCGACGCCGGCCGCCCGCAGCGCGACGGCGGCGAACTCGGCGGCCACGCCGCAGCTGATCACCTGCTGCCGGCCCGTCCGGTCCAGCACCGGCAGCGCCCGCTCCTGGTCCCGGTGCAGCTCGAGGCGGTCGCCGGAGGCGGTGAACCGCCACGGCTGGGTGTTGTGGATCGACGGTGCCCGGGTGGCGGCGCCCACCACCGCCGTCCACTGCTGCTCGTCCATCCCGGCTCCTCCCCGCCCGGGACGACGACACCCCGGGACTCTCCTGCCTAGCCCGTGGACGGCGCCAGGTCGACGGTCCGTGGCCCCTCCCGGGAACGACCCGCTCGGAGGACGATGCCCGCCATGAGCGCACCCGACACCGGTGTCCGACGCCCCCGCGTCCTGGTCGGCTACGACGGTTCCCCGAGTGCGGTGAACGCGATCGAGGCGGCTGCGGCGCTGCTGCCCTCGGCCACCGCCTCGATCCTCAACCTGTGGGAGCCGCCGTTCACCTCCCCCGAGCTGCGGCACCGCGTCATGGAGCGCGCCTCCAACGCCGAGGCGCTGGGCCGGCTGGTGGAGCACGAGGGCAGGGCCGAGTCCGAGCGGCTGGCCCGCACCGGGGTCAAGCTCGCCAAGGCCGCGGGCTGGGACGCCGAGCCGCTGGTCAAGCGCACCTACGGCGGCGACGGTTACGCGTTCGCCCGCACCGCCGAGGAGCTCGACGCCGACCTGATGGTCGTCGGATCGCGCGGGATGAGCGGCATGCGCGCCTCGATGGGCAGCGTCTCGGAGCTGGTGGTGCACGTCAGCCCGGTGCCGGTGCTCGTCGTGCCGCACCCGCTGACCACGGTCGAGTGGACGGCGGTGGAGTCCGGGCCGGTCGTCGTCGGCAACGACGCCTCCGAGCACGCGCAGCGGGCGCTCACCGCGGCCACCACGCTCTTCCCGCACCGGAAGCGGCTGATGGTCACCGTCGAGGAGTCCGTGGGCTCCCCCGCCCCGTCCCCCGTCGAGGGCACCGAGCTGGTCACCGTCCGCTGCTCCGGGCGGGCCGGCCGGCCGCGGGCCACCGCGGCGACCCTGGCCGACGAGGCCGCCCGCCGCCGCGCGGCGGTGGTGGTCGTGGGCAGCCGCGGCCGCGGGGGCGCCCGCGACACCCTGGTCGGCCACGTCACCCGCGCGCTGCTGCACTGCGCGCACCGGCCGGTGCTCGTCGTCCCGTCCCGCCCGGCCGGCTGAGCTCAGGCGCTCGCGGCGGCCCGCTGCACCTCCGGGTCGGGCCGCCGCACCGCCGCGCGCCGGCGGGACAGCGCCACGCCGGCCAGGCAGACCGCGCCGCCGGCCACGGCCAGGGGCGGCGGCACCTCGTCGAGCAGCAGCCAGCCCATCAGCACCACCAGAGGCGGCACGAGGTAGGTGGTGACGCCCAGCCGCCCGGCGTCGGTGCGCGCCAGCGCGTAGGCCCAGGTGCTGAAGGCCAGCGCGGTCGGCACCGCGCCGAGGTACACCAGCCCGGCCACCGACCCGGGCGAGGCCGCGCCCAGCTCCGCGACCAGCGACCCGGCCCAGGGCAGGCAGCACAGCGCCCCGACCGCGCAGGCCGTGGCCGTGACCTGCAACGGGGGCAGCCGGCGCAGCACCGGCTTCTGCGCGACGACCCCCACGGCGTAGGTGACCGCGGCGACCAGGCAGAGCACCACGCCGAGCACGTCGGCCTCGGCGCCGCGGGTGGCCAGGCCGATGAGCAGCACGCCGGCGAAGGCCACCACCAGGCCGGCGACCAGCCACCGCGGGAAGCCCTCGCCCAGCCACAGCCCGGCGAGGACGGCGATGAGGACCGGTCCGACGTTGACCAGCATCGCCGTCGTCCCGGCGTCCAGGTGCTGCTCGGCCGCGTTGAGCGCCACGTTGTACACGCCGAACCAGCCGATCCCGCAGACCGCGAGCAGTCCCCACTCCCGCCGGGTGGGCGCCACCCACGGCCGCCCGGCCGCGACGAGCAGCAGGCCGAGCACCGCGGTGCCGACCAGCAGCCGGCCCAGTGCCAGCGCCCCCGGCGAGAGGTCGGCCCCCACGGCGCGGATGCCGACGAACGCCGACGCCCAGGCCAGCACGGTGACGGCGACGGCGGCGAGCACGGGGACGGCGACGCGACGGGGCACGCAGCGACCCTAGGTCGGCCGGCCGACGCTCCACCGGCGCTTTCCGGACGTCGTCCTCCCCGTTGCGGTCCCTGGCAGAGTGGCCCCGTCCCGGGTCCCGCCCTGAGCCTGCGAAGGGCGGGGAGGACGGGGTCCTTCTTCAGCCGCGCAGGTGCTCGGCGTAGGTGCGCCGCCCGCGCGCGCCACGGGTGGGCAGCGCGCCGCCGTCACGGACCGCCGCCGAGAGCCGGCCCGGCACCGGGGTGGCCACGACGTGGGCGTTCGGCTCGCGCGCCGCCGCCCACGCCCGCGCGACCTCCGCCGCGGTCAGCTCCTCGGGTCCGCCGTACTCGACGACGTCCCCGGCCGGCGCCCCCAGCGCCACCTCCGCGGTGTGGGCGGCGGCCTCCGCGACGTCCACCGGCTGCAGCCGCCAGCCCATCGGCACCGGCAGGACCGGCCCGCGCCGGGCCGTGCTCAGCAGCTGGTCGACGAAGTGGTGGAACTGGGTGATCCGCAGCAGCGTCACCGGCAGCCCCGACGCCAGCAGCACCTGCTCGGCGGCGTACTTGGCGTGGTAGTAGCCGTAGGGGATGCGGTCGACGCCGACGATCGAGACGTAGACCAGGTGCCGCAGCCGCTCGCGGTCGACCGCCTGCACCAGCCGCCGGGTGCCCGCCACGTCGACCTCCCAGTGGGCGCGGTCGCGGACGCCCGTGGCCGCGTGCACGACCACCTCCGCACCGGCCAGCGCCGTCGGCAGGTCGCGGCCGGTGACCAGGTCCCCGCGCACCCCGCCCGGACCGGTCCCCCGTCGCGACATCTGCCGCACGCGGTGGCCGCCGCCCTGCAGGCGCTCGACGACCAGCCGGCCCAGCGGCCCCGTCCCTCCCGTCACGAGAACGTCCATGCCTGGAGTCTGGCCGGACCGTTCCGTCCCGGCGTGCCGAGGCCTCGTGATCTCACATGCGAGATATCGTGTCTGCTCGTGACGGTCACCGAACCCACCACCGACACCGCCATGCAGCGCATCGGCATGCTGGTCCGCGACGCCCGCCGGCACCGCGGGCTGACCCAGCAGCAGCTCGCCGAGCGGCTGGGCACCAGCCAGAGCGCCGTCGCCCGCATCGAGCAGGGCGGCCAGAACCTCACCCTCGAGCTGCTCGGCCGGCTCTCCGAGGCGCTGGAGCGGGAGCTGTTCAGCGTCGGCCCGTCCGGCCCCACCCACCTGCGGGTGGCCGGCGGCGTGCCGCTGCGCGGCAGCGTCGTCGTCAAGTCCTCGAAGAACGCCGCCGTCGCACTGCTGTGCGCGGCGCTGCTCAACCGCGGCCGGACGACGCTGCGCAACGTGGCCCGCATCGTCGAGGTGGACCGGATCCTCGACGTGCTGCGCTCGATCGGCGTCTCGGCCACCTGGGACGGGGCCGGCCGCGACCTCACCCTCGTCGTCCCCGACGAGCTCGACCTGGCCGGCATCGACGCCGACGCCGCCCGCCGCACCCGCAGCATCATCATGTTCCTCGGCCCGCTGCTGCACCGGGCGGCGTCGTTCGACCTGCCCTACGCGGGCGGTTGCGACCTGGGCACCCGCACCGTCGAGCCGCACATGATCGCGCTGCGCCCCTTCGGGCTGGAGGTCGAGGCCCGCGGTGGCCGGTACCACGCCGCGGTCACCGCGCCCGGCACGGCCGACCGCACCATCGTGCTGACCGAGCGGGGCGACACCGTCACCGAGAACGCGCTGCTGGCGGCGGCCCGCACCGACGGGACGACGACCATCCGCAACGCCAGCTCCAACTACATGGTCCAGGACCTCTGCCTGTACCTGCAGCTGCTCGGCGTCGAGATCCGGGGGCTGGGCACCACCACCCTGGTCGTCCGCGGGCGGCCGGTGCTCGACGCCGACGTCGACTACACGATCAGCGAGGACCCGGTGGAGGCGATGAGCCTGCTGACCGCCGGCATCGTCACCGACTCCGAGCTGACCGTGTGCCGGGCGCCGATCGAGTTCCTCGAGGTCGAGCTGGCCACCCTCGCCGAGATGGGGCTGCGCTACAGCCTCTCCCCGGAGTACCTGGCCGACAACGGGCACACCCGGCTGGTCGACGTCACCATCTCGCCGTCGCAGCTCAAGGCGCCGATCGACAAGATCCACCCGATGCCGTTCCCGGGCCTCAACATCGACAACCTGCCGTTCTTCGCCGTCATCGCGGCCGCGGCCACCGGCTCGACGCTGATCCACGACTGGGTCTACGACAACCGGGCGATCCACCTCTCCGACCTCACCCGGCTCGGCGCCGACGTCCGGCTGCTCGACCCGCACCGCGTGCTGGTGAGCGGCCCGACGCGCTGGTCGAGCGCGGAGGTGGTCTGCCCGCCGGCACTCCGCCCGGCGGTGTGCATCCTGCTGGCGATGCTCGCGGCCAAGGGGACGTCGGTGCTGCGCAACGTCGACATCATCGCCCGCGGCTACGAGCAGCTCTACGAGCGGCTGGTCGAGATGGGCGCCCGCATCGAGGTCTTCCACGACTAGGCCGCCGACGTGCTCGAGGTCGCCGCGGCCGACGTGGCGGGCTTCTTCGCGCCCGAGCGGCCCGGCCCGCTGGTCCAGCAGCACATCGCGCAGACCGGCGTGGGGGTCTGCCGGGTCGACCGGTGGCCGGCGCCGCGGACCGTGGTGGCCGAGTCGGGCGGCAACGTCGCGCTGCGAGGGGTGCCGCGCGAGATCGACGGTCTCGCCGGGTTCGTCGAGGCGCCACCCGAGTGGCTGCCGACACTGCGCGCCATGGACCCGGGCACCGCGATCTGGCCGCGCGTGATCGCCGTCCTGCCACCCACGGCGGAGACACCGCCGCCGGTCGCCGCGGTCCGGCGGCTGGGAGCGGGCGACGCGCCGGCACTGGCCGTGCTCCCCCCCTCGCTCGCCTGGATCGGCGCGACCTGGGGCGGCGCGGCCGGACTCGCGGCGTCCGGGTGGGCCTGGGCCGCGTTCGACGGCGACCGACCGGTCTCGGTCGCCTGCCCGTTCCTGGTCGGCCGGCGGTTCGAGGACCTCGGCGTGGTGACCGAGCCCGGGGCCCGAGGCCGCGGCCTGTCGACGGCGTGCGCCGCCGCGGTGGTGGCCGACGTCCGTTCCCGGGGGCGCACGCCGACCTGGACGACCAGCCCCGACAACCGGGCGAGCCTGGCGGTCGCGGCCCGTCTCGGCTTCGTGCGGGAACGCGACGACGTCCTCTACGCCGTCCGCACGCCGATCCCGCCGGTCGACTGAGGCAGGACCCTCCTGCCCCCACCCCTCGCAGGCCCGTGGCGGGGTGCCGTGCCACTCCCCCGCTGTTCCAGCCGCCCTGGCGCCGGTGCCAGCGCGGACGCGCGAGGAACAGCGCGAGGGTGCGGGCCGGTCGAGCCGCTCAGCGCTCCTGGTCGGTGGGGCGCACCAGCACTTCGTTGACCGCCACGTGCGGCGGCTGGGTGACCACGTAGACGATCGCGCGGGCGACGTCCTCGGCGTGCAGCGCCCGCATGCTCGTGTACATCTGCACCGACGCCGCCTTGGCCGCGGGCTGGGTGATGTGGTCGGTCAGCTCGGTGCTCACGGCGCCGGGCTCGACCAGGGAGACGCGCACGCCCCTCGTCGTCACCTCCTGGCGCAGCGACTCGCTGAAGGCGTTCACCGCCCACTTCGAGGCGTTGTAGACACCGGCGCCCTTGCGGGCCTGCCGGCCGGCGACGCTGGAGATGTTGACCACGTCGCCCGAGCCCTGCTCGACCATGCCCTCGATCGCCGCGTGCGTCATGTACATCAGCCCGAGCACGTTGGTGCCGAGCATGCGCCGCCAGTCCTCGGGATCGGCGCCGACGATCGTGCCGAGCAGCATCACCCCGGCGTTGTTGACTAGGACGTCGAGCCCGCCGAGCTCGCTGCGGGTGCGGGCGACGGCGTCGCGGCAGGACGCCTCGTCGGTGACGTCGAGGTCGAGGGTGACCACCTTCGCGCCGGCCTCGCCGAGCCGAGCGGCCAGGCCGTCGAGCCGGTCGCGACGACGGGCACCGATCGCGACGGACGCGCCCCCCTCGGCCAGAGCCACGGCCGTGGCCTCGCCGATCCCCGACGACGCGCCGGTGACCAGCGCGACCCTGCCGGACAGCGGCCGGACGACCTCTGTCACCGCTCGACCCCGGACTCGTTCCGCTCCTCGCTCGCCGGCGCTCGCTGCGATGCTCGCTCGCCCGTCGTCCTCGCGGCGCTCATGCGACCTCCTCCTCGTGCGACCACCGGGTGCGGCCGTCGTCCCAGCCTCGCCGATGCCCCCCGTCCCGGCAGCGCGGGGAGGGGTCAGGCCAGCGTGACGCCGAAGCCGCGGACGGCCAGCCGCACCAGCACCGGGCCGGGGCGCAGCAGGTCGTCGACCCGCGCCGCCGAGGCGGCCTCGAGGTCGGCCAGCCGCGCCGCGGCGGCGTCCGGACCCGCGCGGCGGGCGCGGTCGAGAGCGGCCGCGTTCGCCCACACCTTGCGCCGGGACTCGCGCAGGAACACCTGGCTGGCGGTGCGGTTGACCGGGGCCAGCAGCCGGTCCAGCGGCGTCCGCCGTCCCCCGGCGCGGTGCAGCTCGCCGTCCTCGGCGGCGACCCGGGAGGCGAGCACGCGGTCGATCCGCTCGTGGTCGCGCCCGCGCATCGCCCGCACCGCGGGGGTGTCGAACTCCTCCGGCGGGATGACCCGCACCAGCGACTGCGGCAGGTCGTAGTTGATGTGCGCGTTCATGCCCAGCAGCACGTGTGCCTCCGGGGGCAGCTCCGGCCGCGCGCCGAAGGCGAGCCGCCACGGCCGGGGGGCCGACGCCGGGTCGCTGCGGTGGGCGGTCAGCGCGTCGAGGTAGAGACCGGCGAAGTCGACGTCCCACTCCTCGACCCAGGCCGGGTCCTCGAAGGCGCCCGCGTCGATCGCCGCGCCGACGGCGACCGTCGTCCGCAGGTACACGCCCAGGAAGAAGCGCGCCGGGTCGCGGTCGGCCTCCAGCGGCGCCAGCAGCTGCCCCATGCGGTCGACCAGCGCCGCGACGGCCTCTGTCACGCCACGGCCCCGTTGCAGGGGCCCGCCGCGAGCGTGCGAGCGGTCGGACGGCCCTGGTGCAGGGTCCCACCGCGAGCGTGCGAGCGGTGGGGGGCGGCGGGGTCCTTCACGGGGTCCTTCGTCAGATCAGCGCGTCGAGGCCGTCGTCCGGGGGCAGCGTCATCGCGGCGTCCACCGGTGGGCGGTGTGGCTGGTCCAGGCCGCGCATGCGCGCCGCGTGCAGCGCCAGCAGCAGGTTGAGCCGCAGGGTCGGGTCGGTGGTGAAGGGCCCGAGCAGTCGCTCGAGCTTGCCGATCCGGTACCGCATCGTGTTGTAGTGGAAGTGCAGGCGGCGCGCGGACTCCGCGACGTTCAGGTTCGTCTCCAGCAGCACGCGCAGCGTCTCCCGCAGGTCGGCGGAGTCGGGGTCGGCGGCGTCGGCCAGCGTCCCCAGCACCTCGTCGACGTAGTTGCGCAGCTCGGTGCTGTCCGGGATCAGCGACAGCAGCCGGAAGACGCCGAGCTGGTCGAAGTGCGTCACCGCCTGCGTCCCGTGGATCTCCTGGCCCACGCCGAGGGCGCGGGACGCCTGCTGGTGGGCCTCGCCGAGCGCCGACAGCGAGCCGGCCGGGCGGCCGATGCCGGTGCCGAGCACCCGACCGACCCGGCGCACCCGGGCGTTGACCCGGCCGGTCACCGCGCTCACCAGCGAGGTGATCTCCTCCGGCGTCCGCCCGTCGAGGGGCAGCACGGTGACGATCTCCGTCGACAGCCCGGCCACCGCCGCGCCGGAGACCTCGGTCTCCAGTGCGGCGCGCCAGCCGTCGGCCAGCCGGTCGAGGACGTCGAGGGCGCGGGTGGGGTCGGCCTGCGGGTCGGCGGCGGTCTCCGTGGCGGTCACCAGGACGACGACCGGGCCGTCGAGCCGCCAGCCGAAGGACCGGGTCTGGGCCAGCGCCCGCTCGGTGTGCCGCAGCGACCCGGCGACCAGGCGGCGCACCAGGTCACCCTGGAAGCGCAGCTCGACCGAGTGCACGGCCTGCTGGCGGATCACCGAGAGCGCCGCGACCACCGCGGCCCGCTCGAGCAGGGCGCCGGCGCCGACGAGCAGCGGCCCGGCCCGGTGGACGGCGACCAGCCAGCCGTGCCGCTGGTCGCCGGCCATGATCGGCGCGACCGCGTACTCCCCCACCCCGCCGGGCAGCTCGTGGTGCCCCGGCACGAGCAGGATGCCGTCGGCCGGGGAGAGGTCGGCGTCGGCGAGCACGTCGGCCGGGGTGACGACGGTCTGGTCGGCGCGCAGGCCCGAGAGCCGGCGGGACGGCGCCATCATCGCCATCTCGTCCTCGGCCTCGGCGTCCAGCAGCCACAGCCAGTCGCTGATCTCGGCGACGTCCTCGGGCGGACCGGCGCTGGTGACGATCTCGCGGTCCGGTCCCAGGCCCAGCACGGCGGCGCCCTGCAGGGAGTCGGCGAGCTGCTCGGTGACCTCGGCCAGCCCCCCGCCGCTGAGCGCCACGTCGATGAACTGGTCGTGCATGCGACTGGAGAGCGCCAGCGCCTCGCTCTGCTTGCCGACGACGGCGCCGAGCACCTCGGAGACGACCTCGCCCATCCGCACCGTCGCGGGCAGGGCGAGCACCGGCAGCGCCCGGCGGTCGGCCTCGGCCAGCACGTCGGCCGGCACCGGCGGCGGCCCCTCCGTCCGGCGGTAGGCCAGCGCCGTGGTGCCCATGGAGTCCAGCCGCTCCACCAGGGCGCGGCAGTTGGCGGCGTCGGCCGGCGGCAGCCGCGCCCCGAGGACGACGAGGACGTCGGGCCCGGCGACGGCCAGGGGGTCGGCGGGGTCGTCGACCACCATGTAGCGGACCACCCGGTCGAGGCCGCCGTGCCCGGCGACGACCTCCGTCCCCGCGAGGCCGGGCAACCGCAGCGCCTCGGCCAGGCTGAGGCCCATGCGCTCCTGCCAGCTGGGCCGCTCCCCGCGGCTCTCGGTCACCGGCACCTCCGCTGCCGACAGGTGACGCCAGGACGAGACCAAGCCCTCACCCAGCGTGGGGACGACGAGGGGCGCTTCACCCTGGGTCACGACACCAACTTTCTCAGTTGCCGATGCACACGGCCACACAGCAGCACCCTGTCAGGAGTGCCCGGACCTGATCATCCATTCTTGGCGACATCCGCCATACTTGGGCGTGCGACGCGCCGCATAGGTTCGAGACCCGGTTCCACTCCGCCCGGTGGATGGTAGGCCGGTTCCCGCCTCAGGGTGCCGCCCACCTCCCTCCAGCGGGTGGACGGGCCCGGGCGGGGGGTCCCGAGCCGACGGTGCTCCCCGTGGTCTTCCAGCGTGAAGAGGGTCGCCATGCGCACCATCGACGAGACCGCAGGCCCGGGCGGCAACCGCCCCGGGGCTCCGACCTCCCCGCGTGGCCGCGCCGCGCGGGCCGGACTACCGACCATCCCGCTGCCGCGCGAGTCTGCCCAGGCCACCGCGCGCACGGCTCCCCCCGCCCGTGCCGCCACCGCCGTGCCCGCCTCGGCGAGCACCGGTGTCGCCGACCTCCTGCGCGGTCCGGTGCGCCCGGCGCGCGTCCTGCTCAGCATCCCCGCCGCCGTCTACCTGCAGGTGCCCACCGAGCGCGGCGGCGACGTCGTCGGCGTGCTCACCAGCGACGCCGCCCGGCTGCCGCTGGCCTGCGTGCTCTTCCGCCCCAGCAACGGCCGCCCGCTGGTGGCGCTGCCGCCCGACGCCCCGGCCGAGGTCGGCGGCGGGCGCATCGTCGTGGGTGACCTCGCCGTCAGCGCGGCCGCCTGGTGGGACCCGCGGCCCCGGCTGCCACGCCCCCGCCCGGCGCTGCTCCCCGAGGGCGTCCGCCAGCTCCGCAACGCCCTCTACGGCGAGGGGGTCCCGCACAGCGCGTTCACCCTCCCCGGCCTGCCGGCCGGTCCCGGTGGCCCGCTCGCCGCGCTGCGCGGCGCCGTCCGCCGAGCCGACCTCGACGCCGCCCTGCGCACCGCCACCCGGCTGATCGGCCTGGGCCCGGGGCTGACCCCGGCCGGGGACGACGTCATGGCCGGGACCATGGCCGGTCTCGTGCTGCTGGGCCACCCCGCCGCCGAGCGGTTCGCCGCCGCGGTCTCCGCGCTGGCCGCCGGCCGGACGACGGAGCTGTCCCGGTCGCTGCTGCGGCACGCGGCCGCCGGCCGGGTCAGCGCCGAGTACGCCGCGGTGCTGCACGGGCTGGTCGGCGAGCGTCCGCTGGGCCCGGCGATCGACGGTCTGCTGGCCACGGGCGCCACCAGCGGCCGGGCGATGGCCCTGGGGCTGTGCACCGCGATCGACCTCGTCGACCGGACCATGCGCGTCCGCTGAAGGAGGACCCCGAGAGCCCCCGTCCCGTCGGGACGGGGGCTCTCGTGCGTCGGGCGGGGGGAGGGCTCACCGGCAGTCGGGAACGGCCGCCGACCGCGTCCCCCGAGCAGGGACGGGGTCCGGGGCTCGGCTCGGTGGAGAACGGCACGTGGCCGCGGTGTCGGCCGGTAGGCCGACGGTGTCACAGCCGGCAGGCGTGGATGCTGGTGACGAGGATCGCGCGGGCGCCGAGCTCCCAGAGCTCGTCCATCACCCGGTTGGTCTCGTGCTGCGCGACCATGGCGCGCACCGCCGACCAGCCCTCGGTCTGCAGGGGGCTGACCGTCGGCCCCTCGAGGCCGGGGGTGAGCGCGGTGGCCTTCTCCAGCAGCTCGTTCGGGCAGTCGTAGTCGAGCATCACGTACTGCCGGGCCACCAGGACACCGCGCAGCCTGCGGCGCAGCTGCGAGACCGCGGGCACCTCCTCGGCCCCGGCCCGCCGCACCAGGATGGCCTCGCTGGTGAGCACCGGCTCGCCGATGATGTGCAGCCCGGCCGCGCGCAGCGTCGTCCCGGTCTCGACCACGTCGCACACGGCGTCGGCGACGCCGAGCCGGCAGGCGGTCTCCACCGCCCCGTCGAGCTTGACCACCGACGCCGCGATGCGCCGCTCGTCGAGGTGGCGCTGCAGCAGCACCGGGTAGGCCGTGGCGATCCGCTTGCCGGCCAGCTGCTCGACGGTCTCGATGCCGGACTCCACCGGCGTGGCGAACCGGAAGGAGGAGCGGCCGAAGCCCAGCGGCATGACCTCCACCGCGGCGGCGCCCTCGCCGACCGCCGGCGCGGTCTCCAGCAGCATGTCGCGGCCGGTGATGCCGACGTCCAGCGTGCCGGCGGCGACGTAGACGGCGATGTCACGGGGCCGCAGGTAGAAGAACTCGGTGTCGCTGTCGGGGTCGTAGACGGCGAGGTCCTTGGTGCTGCGGCGCTGCCGGTAGCCGCTCTCGGCGAGCATGGCAGCCGCGGGCTCGCTCAGGACGCCCTTGTTCGGCACGGCGATGCGCAGCACGGAGGGACTCCTTCGGTCGGGTTCGGTCGGTATGGGCTCGGCGGGAGGCGGCGTCAGAGCTGGGCGGCTTCAGAGATGGGCGGCTTCAGAGATGGGCATAGACGTCGTCCAGGGTCAGCCCGCGGGCGAGCATCAGGACCTGTACCCGGTAGAGGAGCTGGCTGACCTCCTCGGCAGTGCGCTCGGCCCCCTCGTGCTCGGCCGCCATCCAGGACTCGGCGGCCTCCTCGACGACCTTCTTGCCCGCGGCGTGCACGCCGTCGCGGACCGCCGTGACCGTCCCCGACGCGGGGTCGCCCGCGGCGACCTTGGCCGAGAGCTCGACGAACAGCTGGTCGAAGGTCTTCACGCGCGGCTCCCGTCGGCCGGTCGGATCGAGAAGCCGGTGGGCCGGGCGGGCCCGCGCAGGCCGCGGAGGGTCAGCGCCGTGGCCAGGGCGGCCACGGCCGCCTCCCAGCCCTTGTCCTCGGCCGAGCCGGGCAGCCCGGCCCGGTCGCGCGCCTGCTCCTCGGTGTCACAGGTGAGGACGCCGTTGCCGACGGGCTTGCCCGCATCGAGGGCGACCCGCGTCAGACCGGCGGTGACCGCGTCGCAGACGTACTCGAAGTGCGGCGTCCCGCCGCGGATGACGACGCCGAGCGCGACGACGGCGTCGTGCCGCTCGGTGAGCGCCTGGGCCACCACCGGCAGCTCCACCGCCCCCGGCACCCGGACGACGGTCGGCTCGGGGACGCCGCTGGCGACCGCGGCGGCGACCGCGCGCTCCAGCAGCGCCCCGGTGATCTCGGCGTGCCAGGTCGTGGCGACGATGCCGAGCGTCAGCCCGGCCGCGTCGACCGCCGCCGCCTCGGGCGCACCCCTCCCGCTCACAGCTGCTGCTCCCTCTGGCGCAGCGGCACGTCGGTGCGGGGCACGGTCGCCGCGTCGGCGGGACCGGACTCGGTCTCCGGCTCGATGATGTCCAGCAGGTGACCCATCCGGTCACGCTTGGTGCGCAGGTAGGCCAGGTTCTCCGCGGTGACGTGGCTGGGCAGCGGCACCCGGCCGGTCACCTTGAGCCCGTAGCCCTCCAACCCGGCGCGCTTGGCGGGGTTGTTGGTGAGCAGCCGCATGGTGTGCACGCCGAGGTCGACGAGGATCTGCGCGCCGGTGCCGTAGTCGCGGGCGTCGGCGGGCAGGCCGAGGTCGAGGTTGGCGTCGACGGTGTCGATCCCCATGTCCTGGAGCTGGTAGGCCTGCAGCTTGTGCAGCAGGCCGATGCCCCGGCCCTCGTGCCCGCGGATGTAGAGCACGATGCCGCGCCCCTCCTGGGCCACCGCAGCCAGCGCGGCCTGCAGCTGGGGGCCGCAGTCGCAGCGCAGCGAGCCGAACACGTCGCCGGTGAGGCACTCGGAGTGCACCCGCACGAGCACGTCCTCGCCGTCGCCGATGTCGCCGTAGACGAAGGCGACGTGCTCGCGCTCGTCGTAGGAGCTGCGGTAGCCGACGGCGGTGAAGGTGCCCGGCGTCAGCGGCACGGTGGCCTCGGCGACACGCTCCACCAGCTTGTCGAAGCGCTTGCGGTAGGCGATCAGGTCGGCGATGGAGATCAGGCACAGGTCGTGCTCGTCGGCGAAGACCCGCAGCTCGTCGCCGCGTGCCATCCCGACCGGGTCCTTCTCGCTGACCAACTCGCAGAGAGCGCCCGAGGGACGCAGCCCGGCGAGCACCGCGAGGTCGACGGCGGCCTCGGTGTGGCCGGGCCGGCGCAGCACACCGCCGTCCCTCGCACGCAGCGGCACGATGTGCCCGGGCCGGGCCAGGTCGGTCGAGTCGGTCTCCACCGAGGCGAGCAGCCGGATGGTGTGCGCGCGGTCGGCGGCGGAGATACCGGTGGTCACGCCCTCGCGGGCGTCCACGGTCACGGTGTAGGCGGTGCCGCGGCGGTCCTGGTTGACCCGGAACATCGGCGGCAGGTCGAGCCGGTCGGCGTCGGCCTCGGTGACGGCCACGCAGATGTAGCCCGAGGTGTAGCGGACCATGAACGCGACCAGCTCCGGGGTGGCCAGCTCGGAGGCGAAGATCAGGTCGCCCTCGTTCTCGCGGTCCTCGTCGTCCATCACGACGACCGGGCGGCCGCTCTTGACCGCGGCGATGGCGTCCTCGACGGTGTCGAGGCGGATGCTGGCGCTCACGAACCCTCCTCGCTGGCGCTCGTCGGCTCCGCGCGCTCGGCTGCTGTGCCCCTGCGTGAGTTCACGAGCGTGCTCCCAACAGGCGTTCCACGTACTTGGCGATCACGTCGACCTCCAGGTTGACCGGGCTCCCGGGAGGGACGGCACCCAGCGTGGTCTCGCGCAGGGTGGTGGGGATCAGGCTGACCTCGAACCACGGCTCGGGGTCGTCCGCGGCGCTGACGGCGCTGACGGTCAGCGAGACGCCGTCCACGGTGATCGAACCCTTCTCGACCACGTAGCGCGCCAGCTCCGGCGGCAGTGCGACCCGCACGACCTCCCAGTGCTCGCCGGGGGTACGGGTGACGACGGTGCCGACACCGTCGACGTGGCCCTGCACCAGGTGCCCGCCGAGCCGGGTGTGCGGGGTGACCGCGCGCTCCAGGTTGACCGGGTCGCCGGCGCCGAGGGCGCCGAGGCTGCTGCGGCGGAGGGTCTCGGCCATCACGTCGGTGGTCCACTCCTCGGCTGCGCCGTCGCCCCCCGGACCCGCCCCGGCGAACCCGGTGACGGTGAGGCAGACACCGTTGACGGCGATCGAGTCGCCCAGCGCCACGCCCTCGAGCGCCTTGCGCGCCCGGATGCGCAGCCGGGCGGCGTCCGCCTCCCGACCGACCCCGCCGGACTCCTCGCGGGCGAGCAGGACGCCGACCTCCTCGACGATGCCGGTGAACACGATCAACTCCCTCCGGTCGCGCCGTGGTGGTCCGCGACGCGCCGGTCTCCAGTGTGCCGGTCCGGCCGCAGCCGGATCTCCACGTCCCCGCCCAGGCGGGTGAGGTCGACGACCGAGAAGGTCAGCGCATCGCCGATCCCGGTGATTCCCAGGTCCCCGATCAGCGGTGCGCCGGCGCCCAGGAGCTTGGGCGCCAGGTGCACGACCGCCTCGTCGACCAGTCCCTCGCGCAGGAAGGCGGCGGCCAGCGTCGGCCCGCCCTCCAGCAGCACCCGCCGCACGTCGCGGGCGAAGAGCTCCTCGAGCAGCTCCCGCGGGCCGGCCGCGGCGCTGACCAGGGTGGGGGCGGCGTCGTCGAGCACCCGGGCGGTCCCCGGCAACCGGCCGCGGCGGTCGAGGACCACCCGCAGCGGCTGCCGCGCGGCGGCCGGGTGGGTGGGGGGCAACTCGGCGTCGCGGACGGTCAGCTGCGGGTCGTCGGTCAGCGCCGTCCCCGACCCGACGACGACCGCGTCACAGGTGGCCCGCAGCCGGTGGACGGCGGCCCGCGCCTCCGGGCCGGTGACCCAGCGGCTGCTGCCGTCGGCGGCGGCCACGCGGCCGTCGAGGGTGCCGGCGACCTTCCAGACCACGAACGGGCGGTGCTCGCGCACGCCGGTCAGCCACGCGCCCAGCGCGCCCTCCTCGGCGGCCTGCTGCTCCACGCCGAGCTCGACCTCGATGCCGGCGGCGCGCAGCCGGGCGGCGCCTCCCCCGGCCAGCTGCGTCGGTTCGGGGACGGCGACCACCACGCGGGCCACGCCGGCGGCGATGAGCGCCTCGGTGCACGGCCCGGTGCGGCCGGTGTGCGCGCACGGCTCGAGGGTGACGACGACGGCGCCCCCGCGGGCCCGCTCCCCGGCCTGTGCCAGCGCCCGGACCTCGGCGTGCGGGCCCCCGGGCGGTGCGGTCGCGCCCTCCCCCACCGGCGCCCCGTCGGCGGCCAGCACCACCGCGCCCACCGGCGGGTTCGGGCTGGTGGTGCCGAGGACACCCGCGCCCAGCTCGCGCGCCCGGGCCATGGCCGAGAGCTCGGCCGCGGAGACGCTCACCTCTGCCGCGCCGCGGCGGGCGGGGGGGCGCGGGCGCGGCCGCGGCGCGCCGGGGGCGGGGGGCCGCGGACACGGGCTGCGGCGCCGCA
>NZ_JBJGZQ010000020.1:0-104268 GCF_054050595.1 Geodermatophilus sp. SYSU D00779 | reverse complement strand
CCCCCGCCCCCCCCCCCCCCCCCCCCCCCCCCCCCCCCCCCCCCCCCCCCCCCCCCCCCCCCCCCCCCCCCCCCCCCCCCCCCCCCCCCCCCCCCCCCCCCCCCCCCCCCCCCCCCTGCCCTGGTTCCCAGCTCCCGGCGACCAGCTCCACCTCGAACCCGGCGGCGTCCTCCAGGTAGGCCGCGTAGTGCTCCGGGCCGCCGGCGTGCGGGTGCCGGTCGGCGAACAGCAGTGACCAGCCCCGCCGTCGGGCCGCGGCGGCGAGCGCATCCACCTCGGCGCCGGTCGGCAGGCGGAAGGCCAGGTGGTTCAGCCCCGGCCGACGGCGCTCGTGCACCCCCTCGACGACGTCGGGCCCGCTCTCCAGGACGACGTAGGTCTCCCCCAGCCGCCAGGACCGCCCCCGCGGCCACGACCGCTCCGGCGCCCACCCCAGCTCCTCGAGCAGCCAGCCCAGCGACGCCTCCGCAGCGGCGAGGTCGGCGACCCACAGCTCGACGTGGTGCAGCGTCCCGCGCCCGGTCACGGCCGGTCCCCCCGGAGCAGGGCCAGCAGCGCGCGGACGGCGGGCAGCAGCGGCCGGTCGGCGGGGATCCAGTCCAGCGACTCGAGCTCGTCGGCGGCCAGCCAGCGCAGCTCGCTGTGCTCGTGCGCGGTCACCTCGCTGCCGGGCTGCACCCGGCCCCACCACACCCGCAGCGTCGACGCGCCGGGCAGGCCGCCGGCGACCACGCCGTCGAGCACCACCTCGCCGAGGAACGCCTGGGGGACGACGGCCACGCCGAGCTCCTCGCCGATCTCGCGGACCAGCGCGGTGAGCTCCTCCTCCCCCGGCTCGACCTTGCCGCCGGGGAACTCCCAGAAGCCGTCGTAGGGCCCGCCCGACCGCTGGGCCACGAGCACCCGGTCGCCGTCCACCAGCGCGGCGCCGACCACCTGGACGACGTCGAGTGCCCGCCGGGCCGCCGCGGCGGCGTAGCCGTCGAGGTGGGCCCGCATCGCGCGGAGCACCCGCCGCCGCAGCAGCGGGTCCACCACCCGCCCGAGTGGACGCGGCAGCGCGGTGGCCCAGTCGACCCGCTCCTCGACCAGGGTGCCGGCGCCGGTGGCGGTGAACCGGCGGGAGTGGGTGAGCCAGCGCCAGCCGCGGCCGGGTCCCACGGCGTACACGTCGCGGGTCGGACGGACCGACACGACCTCCTCCAGCGGCACCGGCCAGGGGCGCCCGAGGGCGCGCGCGACGTCGAACGCCACGGTCAGCGGCGCCTCCACCAAGGTGGTGAAACGCAGCTGGAACACGGTGTCACCCTCCCAGACAGGGCAGACTGGCCGCCGTGCGCATCACCGCCCGGGTCGACTACGCCGTCCGGGCCGCCGTGGAGTTGGCCGCGGCGGCACCCGGAGCCCTGACCTGCGACCGCATCGCCGCGGCCCAGGGCATCCCCTCCCGGTTCCTCCAGTCGATCCTCGGCGACCTCCAGCACGCCCGGCTGGTCACCAGCCAGCGCGGCCGCGAGGGCGGCTACCGCCTGGCCCTGCCGCCCTCGGAGGTCTCCATCGCCCGCGTGATGCGGGTGGAGCAGGGCTTCCTCGCCGAGGTGCACGGCCAGCGTCCGGAGGACGTCGAGTACTCGGGCACCGCCGTCCCGCTGGCCTCGGTGTGGGTGGCCGCGCGTGAGGCCTACCGGCGGGTGCTCGAGCGGGTCACCCTCGCCGACGTGGTCGCGGGTTCGCTCCCGCCGGAGGTCGCCGACCTCGTGGCGCTGGAGGAGGCGTGGCGGTCGTTCGGGGACGCCGCCAACTCCGCCGAGCGCCGGTAGACAGGCGAGGTCGCGCGCCACGGACCCGGCGTGGCCACGAGCGAACCGACCGCCAGGAGCGTCACCAGCCCGTGGCCCCGCGCCCGGCCGTGAGCCCGTCCGCCGGTCCAGCGCGTCGTTCGCCCACCCGTCGGCCACGGCGTCCGACACCAGCACCGCGACCGCCCGGGCGAGGCCGCTGCGCCGGCGCCCGGCCGGCAGGAGGGCGGCGAGCGGGTCGAGCACGACCGGTGAGACGACGAAGGTCCGCAGCCAGCCGGGGGCGGGGCGGCGGGGCCGCGAGGCGCTGGGCGAGACTGGCGGCATGCCAGCACAGCCGCGCCCGGGCGTCACCGTGTTCCTCACCGGCCTCTCCGGCGCCGGCAAGTCCACGATCGCCGACGCACTGGTCGCCGACCTGGAGGCCGAGGGCCGGCCGGTGACGGTGCTCGACGGCGACGTCGTCCGCACGCACCTGTCCAGCGAGCTCTCCTTCTCCCGCGAGGACCGCGACCTCAACATCCGCCGGATCGGCTTCGTCGCCGGCGAGGTCGTCAAGCACGGCGGCACGGTGGTCGTGGCGGCGATCGCGCCCTACGAGACCGCGCGCGAGGAGGCCCGCGCGCTGGTCGAGAAGCACGGCCGGTTCGTGCTGGTGCACCTGTCCACGCCGCTGGAGGTCTGCGAGGGTCGCGACGTCAAGGGCCTGTACGCGCGGGCCCGCGCCGGGCAGATCACCGGGTTCACCGGCATCGACGACCCGTACGAGCCGCCGGCGCGCGCCGAGGTCGTCGTCGACACCTCGGTCACCCCGCTGACCGAGTCCGTCGCGCGCATCCGCAGGGCCATGGACAGCGCCACCACCCCTGTCTCCTGAGTCACACCCCGCGGGTCCCGCCGTGTGTGGGACCATGGAGGGCGTGACCGTGCGCGCCCTGCTCCTCGTCGCGCGCCGTCACATCGACCTCGCGCTGGTCAGCAGCGCGGTCTGTCGCCCCGCGCGCTGACCTCGGTCCCCCGCAGCACCCGCTGCGCCTCCCGATCCGGCAGCGCCCACCCCGTCCGGTCCCGGCGCCGTGACGGTCGGCGCAGAAGGAAGTGCCATCGTGACGACCCCCCGCACCAGCAACAGGCCCCAGCGTGGCCAGGGCCAGTGGGCGCTGGGCTACCGGGAGCCGCTCAACCCCAACGAGCGGATGAAGAAGGACTCCGACGGGCTCGAGGTCCGCCAGCGCATCCTCGACATCTACGCGCACACCGGCTTCGGGGGCATCGACCCGAGCGACCTGCGCGGCCGCATGCGGTGGATGGGGCTCTACACCCAGCGGGCCCAGGGCATCCCCGGCGGGAAGACCGCCGTGCTGGAGCCCGAGGAGCTCGAGGACTCCTACTTCATGATGCGGGTGCGGACCGACGGCGGGGCGCTGACCAGCGCGCAGCTGCGGACCATCGGCGGCATCAGCACCGAGTTCGGTCGCGACGTCGCCGACATCACCGACCGGCAGAACATCCAGTACCACTGGATCCGCATCGAGGACGTCCCCGAGATCTGGCGGCGGCTCGAGGAGGTCGGCCTCACCACGACCGAGGCCTGCGGCGACACCCCCCGCGGCATGCTCAACTGCCCGCTGGCCGGCGTCCTCGAGGACGAGGTCCTCGACGCCTCCGACGTCATGGCGCAGACGGTGGCCAGGTACGTCGGCAGCCCCGAGTTCAGCAACCTGCCGCGCAAGTGGAAGACGTCGATGTCCGGCTGCGTCGACCACTGCACCGAGCCGGAGATCGACGACGTCTCCTTCGTCGGCGTGCGCAACGCCGACGGCGAGGCCGGCTACGACCTGTGGGTCGGCGGCGGCCTGTCGACCAACCCGATGTTCGCCAAGCGGATCGGCGTCTTCGTCCGGCCCGACCAGGTGACCGACGTCTGGGCGGCCTGCACCTCGATCTTCCGCGACTACGGCTACCGCCGGCAGCGCAACCGCGCCCGCATCAAGTTCCTCATGGCCGACTGGGGCCCGGAGAAGTTCCGCCAGGTGCTGCAGGACGAGTACCTGCACGAGGAGCTCCCCGACGGGCCGGCCGCGGCGCCGCCCAAGCACGAGTCCCGGGACCACGTCGGCGTCGCCCGGCAGAAGGACGGCACCAACGCCGTCGGCTTCGCGCTGCGCACCGGCCGGATCAGCGGCAGCCTGCTCACCCGGATCGCCGACCTCGCCGACGAGTACGGGCAGGGCCGCACCCGGACGACGACCCAGCAGAAGATGGTCATCCTCGACGTCCCCGACGAGCGGGTCGAGGACCTCGTCGCCGCGCTCGCCGAGCACGACCTGCTGGTCCGCCCGAGCGCGTTCCGCCGCGGCACGATGGCCTGCACGGGCCTGGAGTTCTGCAAGCTCGCGATCGTCGAGACCAAGCAGCACGCCCAGGACCTCTACGCCGAGCTGGAGAAGCGGCTGCCGGACTTCGACGAGCCGATCGGCATCAACGTCAACGGCTGCCCGAACAGCTGCGCCCGGTTCCAGACCGCCGACATCGGCTTCAAGGGCTCGATGGTGCGCGACGACAGCGGTGAGATGGTCGAGGGCTTCCAGGTGCACCTGGGCGGCCACCTCGGCACCGAGGCCGCCTTCGGCCGCAAGTTCCGCGGCCACAAGGTGACCAAGGCCGAGACCGCCGACTACTGCGAGCGGGTGCTGCGCGGCTACCTCGAGCGCCGGGAGCCCGGCGAGCGGTTCGCCGCCTACGTGGCGCGGGCCGAGGAGTCCTGGCTGCTGTGAGCGAGGAGTCCGCGGACACGGGTGGAAGATCCCGGCAGCTGCCCGTGTTCTTCTGCCCGTACTGCGGGGACGAGGAGCTGACCCCGCACGGGGACGGGAGCGAGTGGCACTGCGCCGCGTGCCTGCGGACCTTCACCGTCCGGCTCACCGGGACAGGAGTTCACCAGCCATGACGACCGCCGTCCGACCCACACCCGAGCTCGCCGCGGAGGCCGACGCCCGCTTCGAGGGGATCGCCGACCCCGTCGAGCAGGCGCTGGCCGTCCTGCGCTGGGCCGGGGAGACCTTCGGGGACGACTTCGCGGTCACCTCCTCCATGGCCGACGGGCTGCTCTCGCACCTGGCGTCGCGGGCGGTCCCCGGCGTCAACGTGGTGTTCCTCGACACCGGCTACCACTTCGCGGAGACCATCGGCACCCGCGACTGGGTCAGCGGGGTCATGCCGATCACGCTGGTCAACGTGCTGCCCGAGCAGACCGTCGCCGAGCAGGACGCCGAGTACGGCCCGGAACTGCACGACCGCGACCCCGACCTGTGCTGCTCGCTGCGCAAGGTGCAGCCGCTGGCCAAGGCCCTCGCCGGGTACGCGGCGTGGGGCTCGGGCGTGCGCCGCGACGAGTCGCCCACCCGCGCGGACACGAAGGTCGTCGACTGGGACGCCAAGCGCGGCATGGTCAAGGTCAACCCGCTGGCCGCCTGGACGCAAGAGCACGTCGACGCCTACGTCGCCGAGCACCAGGTCCCGGTCAACCCGCTGCAGGAGATCGGCTACGCCTCGATCGGCTGCGCCCCGTGCACCCGCCCGGTGGCCCCGGGCGAGGACCCGCGCGCCGGCCGGTGGGCCGGCCGCGGCAAGACCGAGTGCGGGCTGCACCTCTGAAGGACCTCGTCCCACCCACGACACGCTCCGCGCGCCGCGGGCCCCTGGAACGAGGCCGTTCCCCGGCGGCAGGATGGGCTCCGTGCCCCGACCGCCCCGCCTGTCCCCCGACGAGCTGAGCTCCGCTCTGTCCGGGCTGCCGCTGTGGTCGGGGGACGCCGACGGCATCCGCCGCAGCGTGCGGTTGCCCGGCTTCCCGGACGCCGTCGCCGCGCTCGTGCGCATCGCGTTCGTCGCCGAGCAGATGGACCACCACCCCGACGTCGACCTGCGCTGGCGCACCCTGCACCTGACGCTGGTCACCCACTCCGCGGGCGGGGTCACCGAGCTGGACGTCCAGCTGGCCCGCCGGGTCGACGAGCTGTTCCCCGGCTGACCGCGTCGGCCCTGCCTGCCGCGGCCGGCGCGGTGCAGGTGAGCAGGGCCAGCGGCGGGGTCCGGGAGAGCGGCACCGCGTCGACCGGGCCGAGGCCCGCCTCCTCCGCCCACGCCGAGTAGGACGCCGTGGGGTGCACCGCACCGTCCGCCGTGCGCAGCCGCAGCCCCAGCGCGTACAGCGCGAGCAGCCGGCGCTCGTCGGGGTCCTCCGAGGGCAGCGCGTCGACGACGGCCAGCGTCCCGCCGGGCCGGAGCACCCGCCGCAGGCGGCGCAGCAGCGCCCGGTTGGTGTCGGCGTCGAAGAGGTGGCAGACGTTGGCCAGCAGCACCAGGTCGTAGGCCTCCTCCGGGAGGTCGGCGGTGAGGACGTCGCCCGCCACCAGCCGGAACCGGTCGTCCATGCCGGCCTGCGACACCGCCCGCCGGGTCACCGGCAGCACGTCGGGCAGGTCCAGCGCGGTGACGCGGGCCGTCGCGTCGGCGGCAGCCAGCGCGAGGCTCCACGGGGCTGCGCCCGCACCGACGTCGAGCACCTCGCCGCGCACCGGCGCGAGTCGCTCGGCCGCCCGGCGGGCCGCGGGCGCGAACAGCCGGGAGAGGAACGGCACGACCTCGGGGTAGAGCTCCGCCGCCCCGGCGGGGGTGTCCGCGGCGACGATCGGCCGGCCGGTGCGGACGACCTCCTCCAGCCTGGACCAGCCGGCCTGCAGCGTGGCCAGCCAGCGCGTCGTGGTCGTGACCGCGTACCGGTCGCCGTCCCGCCGGAGGACGCCGAGCGCCTCCAGCGACTCCAGCAGGAGCTCGGTGGTGCCGGACGCCGTCCCGCACCGGACCGCCACCTCGTCGGCCGTCGCCGGTCCCTGACCGAGCTGCTCGAGGACCCCGAGCCGGCCGGCCGTCCGGAGTGCGGCCGCCGCCTCGACCACGTGCCCCAGCTCGACGACCCGGTCGGCGGGAGGCGCAGCCAGGGACGCGGCGGTGGGTGCGGCGGTCACCGGACGGCCCGCACGAGTCCGGTGGTGCCGTCGACGGTGACGAGTTGGTCGTCGTGCAACCGCGTGGTCCCCTCGACGGTGGCGACGACGGCCGGCAGGCCGTACTCGCGAGCGATGATCGCCGGGTGGGACAGCGCCCCGCCGGCGTCGGTCACCAGCGCGCCGATGCTGGGGAAGAGCACCGACCAGACCGGTGAGGTGACCGGGCAGACCAGCACGTCGCCGGGCCGCACCCGGGAGAACTCCGCCTCGGAGCGGACCACCCGGACCGGGCCGGTGTAGGAGCCCGCGGACGCCGGGATGCCGGTGAGCAGGACGCCGTCGGCGGCCGCCGTCCGTCCGCCCGGCGACGCGCTGCCCGGAGCGGCCTCCGGGCCGAGTATCTGCTCCACCGCCCACAGGAAGGCCCCGTTGGACAGCCGGGCCTCGGTCGGCAGCGCGGTCAGCGGCGGGGGCGGCGCCGGGGGCGGCCCGTAGCCGGCCGGGCCCGGGTGGGCGAGCACCCACGCCCGTTCCCCCGCCCGGCGGTCGGCCAGCTCCCGGCGGTCCGCGCCGTCCCGCAGGGCGGCCAGCAGCTCCTCGGGCTCGAGCAGGAAGGCGTCGTCGGCGTCGGCCAGCAGGCCGCGGTCGGCCAGCCGCCGCCCGATCTCCCGCGCCGCCCGGCGGAGCAGCGCGAAGGGGGCGCTGATCGTCGACACCTCGTTGTCCTCGCGGACCGGGTAGGCCCGCAGCGCGCGCTCGAGCGCGCGGGTGAACCGCTCGCGGTCGGCCGCACCGCGTCCGGCCAGCACCGCTTCCGCGGCCGCGCGGGTGGCCTGCCGCCGGGCACGCAGGTCCGCCTCGGCCGCGTCGGGGTCGAAGCCGGTGGCCAGCTGGTCGCGCAGCAGCGCCAGGACCAGGCCGGGCTGCTCCTCCAGGGCCGGCTCGGCGATCTCGTAGCGCAGCACCCGGCAGCCGTACTCGTGCAGGTAGCGGCCGAACGCCTCCCCCACCGCGGGATCGGCGGCCAGGACCTCCTCGACGGGTGCGCCGTCCTCGACCAGCCGGCGCACCGCGGGCCGCTCCCGGACCAGGTCGGCGACGGCGGCCAGCGCCCGCGCCGGGGCGGTCGACGTCCGCGAGGTGCCGGCGAGCAGGTCGAACACGCGCGCCTCGTCCCAGCCGAGGAGCTCGCGGCTGACGGCGGCCAGCTCGCCGAGCACCATGGCGATCGCGCCGTGCAGCCGGAAGTGGGCCGTCTGCCCGCTGTCGGTGAGCTCGAGCGCGGCTCGCGCGGAGGCCAGCAGCCCGGCGTCGTCCAGGGCCGCGAGGTCGACGTCGCGCAGCGCGGCGATGCGGGCGTCGAGACCGGGCCGCCATTCCGCCTCCCACTGCTCCAGCAGCCGGCCGGGGACGTCGTCGCGCACGGCCGCGACGCCGCTGCGGATCCGCCGCCGCAGGGCGGGCACCAGCCGCACCGCCAGGGGCACGGCCCAGGCGGGCAGGGATGGGGGCTCCTTGCCGCCGAGCGGGACGATCCGCAGGTACTCCCACCCACCGATGTCGCGGAAGTCGATCCGCTGGAACAGCAGCCCGAGCTCGGTGCACATCTGCTCGAGCGCGCGGTTGCGGGGCTCGAACACCACGCGGGTGAACGGCGTCCAGGGCAGCGGCGCGTGGCTGTACTCCCGCGTCCAGGACCCCTCCGGGGGCTCGACCGGGACGGGCACCGGCCTGGTGGTGCGGCCGGTGAGGGTGGTGACGGGACGGGACTGCAGGACGAGGACCTCGCCGTCGGCGGTCACCGCCCACTCGACGTCCTGCGGCCGGCCCAGCACCTGCTCGGCACGGCGGGCGAGGTCGGCCACGGCCGCGGCGGTGGCGGCCTCGATCACCGCGTCGTCGTCCGCGGAACGCCGCCGGGGCTCGCCGCGCACCTCCCAGCGCTCCGGGGTCACCGCCCCGTACACCAGCCGCTCCCCCACGCCGGGGGCGGCGTCGAGGACGACGACGCCGCGGTCCCCGGTCACCGGGTCGGCGGTGAAGGCGACGCCGGCGGCAGCCGCCGGGACCATCGGCTGGACCAGCACCGCGATGGCCGGGACCGCGCCGGGTCCGGCGTAGGCGGTCACCCGCGACGCCGCGGCCGAGGCCCAGCAGCGGGCCACCGCGTCGCGCAGCGCGGCCGGTCCGCGCACGTCCAGCACGGTCGTGTACAGGCCGGCGAACGAGGACTGCGGCGAGTCCTCCGCGGTGCCCGACGAGCGGACCGCGAGCGGCACGTCCCCCCAGTCGCGGACCGCGGCGAGCAGGGCCGCGAACAGGTCGTCGGGGACGTCCGCGCCGGTGGCGTCCGGCACGGGCGCGCGGGCGGTCACGACGACGCCGTCGGGAACGGGGAGGCCGGCCCGGAGCAGGACGGCGAGGTTGGCGGCCTTGTGGCCGGAGCGGGCGGGGTCGGTGGCCGCGTCGAGGGGGACGACGGCCGGGGTGGCCGTGGCCGGGTCGGACAGCTGGACGGACATGGTGCACGCCTCCGTTCGTGGTGCTCCCGACCCTCGTCCGGTACGCAGCCCGCGCGGCATCCGTCGTCCTACGTATCCGCGGGCCCGCCGGACGCGTCCTGCGGCAGTTCCTCGAGCACGTAGCGCACCAGCGCCGCCCGGGACCCCAGCTGCAGCCGCGCATAGACGTGCTGCAGGTGCGTGGTGACCGTGCGGGGGCTCAGGTACAGCCGCTGGGCGACCTCGGCGTTGGACAGGCCGCGGGCGACCAGCCGGACCACCTCCTCCTCGCGGCGGCTCAGCGGGCTGCGGCGGTGTGCCCGCGCGGGAGCAGGCACGCGCCGGCCCTGCCGGCGGAGCAACCGCCGGGCGCGGTCGGCCTGCGGGCGCGCGCCGAGCTGGTCGAGCGTGCGGAGGGCAGCAGGGAGCCGGCCGTCCGCGTCGGCCGGGGCCTCCGTCACCTCGGCGGCGTCCACGTCGGCCACCGCCGCCTCGTAGCGGAACCCGAGCCGCGCGAGGTCTGCGGCGGCTCGGGTGAGCCGGTCGGGGTCGCGCGCCAGCCGGCCGCGCACGACGGCGGCCAGGGCCGCGGGGTAGGGCGCTCCGGGGCTGAGGTCGTCGAGGGCGGCCGCGGCCGCGGCCGCGCCCTCGCGGTTCCCGGCGGCCAGCTGCGCGTCGGCGGCCAGCGCCAGGGTGAACGCGGGCAGCGTCGTGCGCCGCCGCACGGCGCGGGCCGCGGTCGCTGCGGCGGTCGCCGGGTCGCCCTCGGCCAGCGCCACGGCGGCCTCGGCCGCCTCGACCGGGCCGAGCACGTGCCGGTCGGGCAGCGAGGAGGCGTCGGCCGCCGCCCGTGCCGCGCCCGCGCACGACCGGGCCTCCTCCAGCAGCCCGCGGCGCAGCACCACCAGCCCGCGCAGCGCCATGCTGACCGCCGTCCCCCGCGGCAGCCCGAACCGCTGGCCGAGGTCGAGGACCTCGCGGCAGCGGACCAGCGTCCCGTCCCAGTGGCCGGCGAAGAAGTCGGCCGTGCCCAGGTCGACCCGGTGGGCCAGCTCCAGGGCAGGTACCCCGATCCGCCGGGCCAGGCGCAGGCCCTCCTCGGACAGGGCCCGTGCGGCGTCCAGGTCTCCCCGGGCCAGCTCGAGGACGAAGCCGGGGCGCCGGGCGCGCTCGCCCAGCAGCGGGTCGTCCAGCTCCGCCGCGGCGTCGAGCAGCGCGCGCAGGTGCGCGCGGGCCTCCTCGTAACGGCCCTCCGTGAAGGCGGCGTGGCAGCGCCCGTAGAGGGCGGCGGCCCGTGCCCGTGGGGAGCCGAGCCGGTCGGCCAGCCGGTCCAGGTCGGCGATGGCCGCCGCCGCCTCGGCGGGCCCCTGGGACCGGGCGGCGACCTGCAGCCGCGACCACGCCACCGAGACGTGCACGGGCGAGGGGGCGACCGCG
Organism: Geodermatophilus sp. SYSU D00779; assembly: GCF_054050595.1. Lineage (NCBI taxonomy): Bacteria > Bacillati > Actinomycetota > Actinomycetes > Geodermatophilales > Geodermatophilaceae > Geodermatophilus > Geodermatophilus sp. SYSU D00779. The sequence continues at coordinate 93,519 of NZ_JBJGZQ010000020.1, read as the reverse complement.
GCCAGCTCGGCCCCGGCGGCCGCCAGCCAGCGCAGGCACTCCTGCCCCCGCCCCGCCTGCAGCTCCAGGACGGCGGCGCGGTGCAGCCGGTCGGCCCGCTCGCCGCCTGCCGGTCGCCCGCACGCGGCGTCGAGCCAGGCCGTGACCGCCTCCTCCCGCTGGCCGGCCCGCTCGCAGGCCTCGGCGAGCCGGTCGGCCAGGCCGGGCAGGAGGTCGTGCCGACCGAGGCGGGTCGCCAGGTCCCGGGCCGCACGGGCGTCGGCGAGCGCCTCGTCCCCCGCCTGCCGGGACAGGGCGTCGTCCGTGGCGGTCACCAGCAGGTCCAGGGCGTGCCCGGGGTCGAACTCCTCGCCGGCGCGCCGCACGTGCGGGGCCAGCAGCCCCCACCGGCCCGGCAGCCGCGCCTCCACGGCTCGGGCGACCTCCGCGTGCCGCCTCCGGCGGGTGACCAGCGGGATCAGGTCGTAGGCGACCTCCGCGAGCAACGGGTGGACGATGCGGTAGCGCACCTCCGCGCCGACCACCTCCTCGGCGAGCACTCCGGCTCCGCGCAGGACCGCCAGCCCGGCCATCAGCGGGTCGGCGGGCGTCAGGGTCTCCAGCAGCGGGTGGGGCGCCTGACCGCCGCACACGGCCAGCAGGTCGAGCACGACACGGGCCTCGGCGGGCAGCCGCTCCACCTGGTCCCGGAGCAGCTCGCCGACCACGGCCGGCACGGCCTCCGGGAGCTGCGCCGCGAGCACCCACCGTCCGTCGCGACTGGTCAGCGCGCCGCTGTCCTGCAGGAAGCCGACGAGGGCGGCGACGAACAGCGGCACGCCGCCGGCACGTGCGGCCAGCACCTCGGTGAGGGCCGGCGGGGGCTCGTCAGCCAGTAGGGCGTGCGCCAACCGCTCGACGTCGGGCGCGGACAGGCCGCCGAGGCCCAGCTCGGTGACCGTGCCCGCGCGCTGCAGCCCGGTGATCAGCTCGGTGAGTGCCGACCCGGCCGCACCGGGGCGGTGGGTGAGCAGCAGCAGGAACCGCCGCCCGGCCAGGCCGCGGGCGAGGTGGTGCAGCAGGGCCAGCGAGCCGCGGTCGGCCCAGTGGACGTCGTCGACGAGCAGTGCCACCGGCTGTCGTGCGGCGGTGCGCTCGAGCAGCCGGCACACCGCCTCGAACAGCCGGGTCCGCTCCAGACCCGGGTCGCCCAGCGCCGGGGTCGGGGGCCGGGACACGTCCCCGAACAGCCAGCCGAGGTCGGACGGGTCCTGGACGGGTGCGCCCCGAGCGGGATCCGAACGCACCAGGGGGCGCAACGCCTCGACGAGCGGCGCGTAGGACAGGTCCCGCTGGAGTGGGCCGGCCAGGCCGGTCAGCGTGCGGAAGCCGTGGGACCGGGCCCGGGCGAGCGCCTCGCGGGCCAGGCGGGTCTTGCCGACCCCCGCCTGCCCGGAGACCACCAGGACGTGCGCGTCCCCGCCCAGCACCCGGGTCAGGACGGCGTCCACCCGGCGCATCTCGTCGTCGCGACCGACCAGGGGGACGTCGGCGGAGAACGGGCCACCCGTCATGGGCGACGACCTCCTCGGCGCGCGCCAGGCAGCGGATCCTAGGCGCGGGGAGGTGGTGGCGGGAGCCCGTGCGGGCCCGACGTGCGCGGCGGTGCCGGACCCGCACGGGCCCGGCGCCGCCGGCCGCCCTGCCGGGGGCAGGGTGGTCCTTTCGTCAGCTGCCGACGCGGCCGCCGTCCTCGCGGGCGACCACCACCACGCTGGGCCGCGGGAACGGCCGCTCGCCCAGCCGGTCGGGCCAGGTGCTCGCGGGGGTGTCCCGCGTCGAGCCGGTGGTCTCGCCCGGGTGCTGGACGGACACGAACACCGACCGTCCGTCCCGGGGGATCATCGGGCCGCTGCACTCGGCACCGATCGGCACGGTGAGGAACGCCTTGAGGTGCCCGCGCTCCGCTCCCTCGGTCGGGACGGCGAAGAGCCCGTCGTTGGTGCCCCCGATGGTGCCCGCCTCCTGGTTGCGGGTCGACAGCACGGTGCCGTCGGTGGAGATCCACAGGTTGCCGGCCGGGTCGAACTCCAGGTTGTCCGGACAGGACATGGCACTGACCTGGGACTTGTCGTAGCCGGCGAAGTAGGTCCCGGGGTCCTCCGGGTTGCCGGCCAGGATGAACACCCGCCAGGTGAAGGTGTCCCCGGCGATCGAGCCGGTCTCCTCCCACTCGATGACGTGGCCGTTGCGGTTGCCGGGACGCTCCTCGTAGCGGCCGTCCTCGGGGTCGAAGGCGAACGACCGGCTCACCGGGTTGGCCTCGTCCGCCCCGGGCCGGCCGTCCTGTCCGGTCCGGTTCGAGTTGTTCGTCAGGGCCGCGTACACCCGCCCGTTGACCGGGTTGACCTGGATGTCCTCCGGCCGGTCCATCCTCGTGGCCACCAGCTCGGGGTCGACCACCACCGGGTTGGCCGGGTCGGGGAAGTCCCCGTCGGCGTCGAGCTGCTTGCCGAGGCGGTCGGCCGCCAGCCGGGTGAAGGTCAGCACCCAGGCGACGTCCTTGCCCGGGATCATCGAGCGGCCGTCCTGCACCAGCGGGACCCACCGGCCGGTGCCGTCGAACTCGCCGTCGCTGGGCAGGGCGCCGCTGCCGTCGATCTCCGCGGCCGGCGAGTCGCCGCTGAAGTGGGCGACGTAGAGGTCGCCCTCCTCGAGCAGCGTCATGTTGTGCGCCCGCGTCGCGCGGTCGTCGCCCTCCCGGTACCGCTTCCTCGACACGAACTTGTAGATGTAGTCGAACCGCTCGTCGTCCCCGGAGTAGGCGACGACCCGGCCGTCCTCGGCGATGCGGACGTTGGCGGTCTCGTGCTTGAAGCGCCCCAGCGAGGTGTGCTTGCGCGGGGTCGAGGTGGGGTCGTGGGGGTCGACCTCGACGACCCAGCCGAAGCGGTTGACCTCGTTGGGCTCCTGCGCCAGGTCGAACCGCGGGTCGACGGCCTCCCACCGGCGACCGGCGGAGTCCTCGGCGCTGACGCTGTACCGGCCCAGGCGGGGCTCCCGCGGGTCCTCGGTGATCGGCGCGGACGTCCCGAAGTACTGGTTGAAGTTCTCCTCGCCGTGCAGCGTCGTGCCCCAGGGGGTGATGCCGCCGGCGCAGTTGTTGAGCGTGCCCAGGACGGTGCGGCCCTCGGGGTCGGCCGTCGTCCGCAGGTACTCCGACCCCGCGGCGGGCCCGGTGACCCGGAAGGGCGTCGAGGCGGTGATCCGCCGGTTGCGGTCGCGCTCGGGGGTCGGCAGCCACACACCCGAGTCGCCCTGCCGCTGGACCTGCACCACGGAGATGCCGTGGGCCATCATCGCGACGCGCTTCTCCTCGTCGGTGGTGGGCGCCTCCTCCTCGGCGACGCCCGGGAACATGAGCTGCTCGTTGGTGTACTCGTGGTTGACGACCAGCAGCGCGCGCCCGCGCCCGATCGGCAGGAACCCGATGAAGTCGCAGTTGTAGCCGAACTGCTTGGCCTGCGCCTCGGCGGTCTGGGCGTCGACGTCGAACTCCGGCGCCCCCTCCTCCACCGGGTCTCCCCAGCGCATCACGACGGCGGAGCTGTACCCGGCCGGGACGACGAGCTCGTCGAGGAAGTTCTGCTCGACCGGCTCGAAGGTGAGGGCACCGTCCCCGGTCGCCCCCCGGCGTCCCGGCGCGGCCACCGCCGGCTCCGGGAACAGCGGGCCCGCGGCCACCACGAGGGCCCCGGCGCCGGCCGCCTTGAGCAGGGCGCGCCGGCTGAGGGCCGTCTGGACGACGGACTCGAACGTGGGGTTGTCCGTCCGGTTCGGCACGGCCGCGTCGCAGGCGTTGCCGCACTTGTAGTAGCAGGTCGTGTGGCTGCGGCTGCCGTGACGGACCGAGTTCAGCAGGGGCAGGAAGAGGCGGCGGCGGGAGTCGGAGATGTCCGTCATCGGGTCCTCGGCTGTGGGAGACGTCGGTGCCCGGACGCTAATCGGGCGCACCGACGCCCGCATGACGCGCGGGCGTGGGTCTCGTGAAGCCGCCCGTCACCTGCCGTTCACCCGCCCGGGCTACGGGTGGTCAGGACCCGGTGACGGGCAGCACGAGCAGCTCCAGCAGCCGGTCGGCCTCGGCGTCCGGGTCCTCGGTCAGCCCCGTGTGCACCGGCCCGGCCTGGACGACGGTGCTGCGCGGCGCGGTCAGCCAGCGGAAGCGCGAGCCCAGCGCCTCCCGCCCGGCGGCACCCGAGGCGGGGTCGGCGGCGCAGACGTCGGCGGCGGCCTGCAGCGCGCGGAGGATCGCCTGAGCGTCGGCCGTGGGGTCCAGGGCGTGCAGCCGGTCGGTGTCCAGGTGCACCCGGGAGCCGAGGTAGTCGCGCTGCCGGCAGTAGACGAGGACGCCGGCGTTCAGCGACTCCCCGCGTTCCACCCGCGGCACCACCCGGAGGACGGCGTACTCGAAGGTCTCGCGGCTCACCGCTGGCTCATCCCCTCCGGCGGTGGCGGGCCCAGCCACGACGGCCGGTTCTCCCCCCGCGGTGCCCTGCGGCGCGACCCGCCCGCGGCCGCGGTGGCGAGCAGCGGCGGCAGCCAGGCGTCGCGAGCGGCCAGCCGGGCCAGCAGCTGGTCGACGTAGCGGGCGCGGACCTCCGAGAGGACCCCGGCCTCCCCACCCGTCGCGGGCTCGGGGCGGTGCCCTGGCCGGGGCCACCCGTGCACCGCCTCCTCCAGCCAGTCGTCGGGCACCTGGCGGAGCACCTGCTCCAGCAGCGGCCGGGTGACCCGCGGGCCCAGCGCGGCGTCGGCGGCGCGGACGTCGGGGGTGCACTCGACCAGCGCGTGCTGCGCGGCGTCGTAGGGGCGGGACACCGCGGCGGCCGCGCCGGGCCAGTTGTGGTGGAACGTCAGCGCGGCCCCGTGGTCGATCAGCTGCAGCCGGCCGTGCCAGAACAGCATGTTGGGGTTGCGCCAGGAGCGGTCGACGTTGCCGACGAGCGCGTCGAACCACAGCACCCGGCCGGCCAGCTCGGACTCGACCGACCCGACGCCGGCCTCGAAGTCCAGCGCCCCGGGCAGGTAGTCCAGCCCCAGGTTGACCCCGGCCGAGCGCTGCAGCAGCTCCTGGACCTCGACGTCGGGCTCCCCCACGGCGAGCTCCGGGGCGACGTCGACGGTGACCAGCGCCGGCACCGGCAGCGACAGCGCCCTGGCCAGCTCGCCGCAGACGACCTCGGCGACGAGCACCTTCACGCCCTGCCCGGCGGCCCGCCACTTCACGACGTAGGTGCCCAGGTCGTCGGCCTCCATGAGCCCCGGCAGCGAGCCACCCTCGCGCAGCGGGGTGACGTAGCGGGTGGCGGTGACGGCGGGCAGCACAGTGGCCGCGACCCTACCGGCGGGCGGACCGCCGGATCCCCGGTGTCGCCGGGGACACTGCGGACGTGGGCCTCCTCCGTGCGACCGACCCCGCCGACCTGACCGACGTCCCGTTCACCTACCCGGAGGTGGGCGCGACGCGGGAGCCGGCGCTGCCGGCCGGCTACGACACCGTCGAGCGCTCGGTCGTCGTCGGCTCGGGGACGGCGGCCTTCGAGCGGGCCGCGGCGGCGGTGTTCGACTGGCGGATGCAGCGCGGCGTCGGCCTCAGGGTGCGGGCCACCGGGCCGGCGGGCGAGCCGGGCACCGTCGTCGTCCTCACGGCGGGGCTGCCGCGGCTGGGCTACGACATCCCCTGCCGCGTGGTGTGGGCCCGGACGACCGGCGACGAGCGCGGGTTCGCCTACGGCACGCTGCCCGGCCACCCGGAGAGCGGCGAGGAGGCGTTCCTCGTGCGGCTCGAGCCCGGCGGGGACGTCGTCTTCACGCTGCGCGTGTTCGCCCGGTTGGCCTCACCGCTGGCCCGCCTCGGCGGGCCGGTCAGCACGCTGGTCCAGCGGCTGGCCACCCAGCGGTACCTGACCGCGGTCCGCCGGGCGGCCGCCGGGCGATGAGTCGCGGCCCCTCCCCGGTCGGACGACCAGGGACGGGCACCGGGGAGGCGACGTGGGACTGGCAGAGGACGTCGAGGCGGCGGTGGCCGGTGCGGTGGCCGCCGGGGCGGTGCCGGGCGCGGCCTGGGCAGCTCCTGGTGGACCGATCCGGTGACCGGGACCAGCGCGGTCCTGCTCACCGACCAGATGTGGTCCTCACCCGAGCCGCCGGAGGTGTTCCGCGCCTCCCGCGCGGCCGCCGTCGGACCCCGCTGGACGTCCGACGGCGAGCACGGTGACCAGGGCGGCGCCGGTCACCTGGCTGCACCGAGCCTCCCGTGCGGGAGGCTCGGTGGGACGGCGTCCTCAGCTGCCGGCGGCGGACCGCTCGCGCTCGATGAGCTCCTTGCTGCGCACCAGCCGCAGGAACGTGACGACGACCAGCCCGCCGACGACGTTGAGCAGCGTCGTGTACCAGAACCAGGCCAGCCAGTCGCCGTAGCCGTAGGGGGCGCCGTGGTGGATCGCCCCGAAGAGGATCAGCGAGTCCAGGATCGAGTGGAACAGCACCAGGCCGGCGAGCAGGAACGCCCCGGCCACCGACGCGGCGAGCTTGCCCGCCTCGGAGTCCGCGCCGTGCTGCATGCGGGTCATCAGCGTGATGAAGGCACCGGCGAGCAGCGCCAGCGAGACCGCCTCGAGGTCCAGCGGCGCCTCGACGAAGGTCCGGCCCGACTCGACCGCGGTGGCGCCGAGCTCCGGGAGGCCGTGCACCACCAGCCACATGACCAGCCAGCCACCGACGAGGTTGGCGACCAGCGTCCCGGCCCACAGCTTGACCAGCTGTCCGGCGCTCGCCCGGCCGGCGACCACCGCGGTCACCGGCACGAGGAAGCCCTCGGTGAACAGCTCGCTCTTGGCCAGCATCAGGGCGATGAAGCCGATGCTGAACGCCAGCCCGGCCAGCAGGTGGCTGCCGGTCGCGGCGTAGGTGGCCAGCAGCGCCACCACGCCGGTGGCCACCTCGAGCCCGCCGGCCAGACCGGTGGTGAGCACCTCCCGCCAGCTGCGGTGCAGCCGCTGCGCCCCCTCGTCGACGATCCGGTCGAAGGCCTGCACCACCTGGTCCTCGACCGGGGCGTCGGTCTCGCCCAGCTCCTCGCGTGCGGTCCGCGCCACGGCGGGTCTCCTCTCGGGCGGCGGCCCGCCGACTCCCCTGGGTCCGAGGCGGAGGCGCGACCGGACGAGGGCTACCCGGGCCGCCCGCGGCCGTACACGTCGGCGCCTCTCAACCGGGCCGGGCGACGGTGGGCGCGTCGTCGATGAAGGGGATCTTGGTGACGTACTGCTGGTACAGCTTCACCCCGTCCTCGACGGAGAGGGTGCCGAACTCCAGCAGCGTGGCGAGCCCCTCGAGCTCGGCGTCGGCCGCTTCGACCGCACTGAGTTGCGCGACGGGGTCGCGCGCCTTGTTGATGTTGGTCAGGACCGTGGCGGCGACCGAGACCAGCAGCGCCAGGAAGCAGAGCGTGCGCCACACCCTCGACGTGCTGTCGAGGCTCAACAGGTTCTGGACCGCCTCGGCGAACGAGACCCCGCCGAGCGCGGGTCCGGCGGTGAAGACCGCCGACAGGGACGTGAGCACCAGCGTGACGGTGGCCCACCGCTGGACGCGGGGGCGCCGCTGGCGCAGGTACGCCTCGACCCCCGCCCGGCGCGCGTTGACCCGCCTCAGCAGGTCCTGTCGAAGGTCGGCCTGGTCACCCATACCGGTCTCCCCCCGCTCTGCAGCACAGGATGCACGCAGCGTAGCGACGATGGCGCCTCCGCAGGGGCCTGCGACGACGGCCTCGACGCGGCGCGGCCCGTCCGCGACAGGGAGGATCGGGTCCGTGACCACACGACGGCTGGCGACCCTGCACGTGTGGGGCGTGCCCGGCCGGTCGGTGCCGGCCGCGCTGCTGCGGATGGCGACCGACCGGCGTCCGCTGCGCCGCAGCCCGGGACTGAGGTTCGCGAAGCTGCTGGGCACGGGCAGCGGCCGGAGCTTCACCGTGCGCGACGCCGACCCCCGCCGCTGGGCCCTGCTCGCGGTGTGGGACGACGAACGCGCGGTCGCCGCGTTCGAGACCGGCGACGTCGTCGCCCGCTGGCAGCGGATCGCCGACGAGCAGTGGAGCGCCCGGATGCGGCCGCTGGCCGCCCGCGGCCGCTGGTCGCGGCAGGAGCCCTTCGGGAAGCCCTGGCCGCAGCGGTGGGACGGCCCGGTCGCCGCGGTCACCCGCGCCCGGCTCACCCCGCGCAAGGCGGCCACCTTCTGGCGAGCCGTCCCGCCGGTCTCGGCCGACCTGCACGAGAGCCCGGGGCTGCGCGTGGCCCTGGGCATCGGGGAGGCACCGCTCGGGCTGCAGGGCACCTTCAGCGTCTGGGACTCCGCCTCGGCGCTGAACTCCTTCGCCTACGACCGCGCGCCGCACGCCGCCGTCGTCACCCGCACCGCGCAGGAGGGCTGGTACGCCGAGGAGCTGTTCGCCCGGCTGGCGCTGCTCTCGGCGGAGGGGACGCTGGGCGGCCGCGACCCGCTGGCCTGACGGCAGCCGCGGGGGTGCGCTGCTCCCCCGGGCCTCGGCCGCTGCCCACCCCTGCGGGCAGCGGTCGACCACCCCTGGACGACCCGTGGCTGTGACCGCGGGCCCCGATCGGCGCTCGCGGTCACAGCCGGCAGGTCAGGTGCAGCTCGTCGCGGTCGTCGCCGGGAGCCACGCGGATCGCCCCCGGCATCCGCCCGAACTCCCGGTAGCCGAAGTCCGCGTAGAAGGCCTCGAGACCGGTGCCGCCGCGCACGGTGAGGTGCAGGAACTCCAGGCCGCGCGCCCGGGCGATGTCGTGGACCCCGGTCACCAGCACCCGGCCCAGGCCCCGCCCCTGCCACTCCGGGCGCACCTGCACCCGCAGCACGGTGGCCCAGTGCCGCCGCAGCGGGCTGACCGACAGCGACAGGACGGCGAACCCGGCGACCTCGCCCTCGACACGCAGCAGCGCGATCAGCTCACGCCCCTGGTGCACCCGCTCGACCACCGCGTCGAGGTAGGGCGCGAGCTCCTCCTCGGTCACCGGGGGGACGAAGCCGACCGACCCGCCGGCGTTGGTCACGTCGGTCCAGCAGGCGAGCAGCTGCGCCCGGAGCTCGTCGTCGACGGCCTCGACCGGGCGGACCTCGGTGTGCACGTCGCCATCCTCCCCGGGGAGCCCGCTGGCAGGTGCCCTGGAGGGGCAGGTTCACCCGCTCGCGCCGAACCGCTCCACCCGGATGTCGGCGGCGGGGACGCCGAGGTCGACGAGCAGCTGGCTGGCCGCCTCGGCGAACCCGGCCGACCCGCACACGTACGCGGTCCGGCCCGGTTCCCACAGCGGTACCAGGTCGGCGGCGGTCAGCCGCCCGGCCGGGCGCACGCCGCGCGGCTCCCGGGTGGTGACGACGACCGCGCCGGCCCCGAGCAGCTCGTCGGCGTAGGGCAGCTCGGCGAGCGTGCGCGTGGAGACGGCGATGCGCAGCAGGTCGGTGCGGCCGAGCTCGCGGGCGGTCCGCAGCATGGCCACCAGCGGGACGACGCCGGTGCCGCCGCCGACCAGCAGCGCCGGCCGCTCGCCGTCCCACACGAACCAGCCGCCGATCGGGCCGCGCACCTCCAGCTGGTCGCCGGGCTCGACGACGTCGGCCAGGTGGGTGGAGACCTCCCCGTCGTCCAGGCGCTCGACGAACAGCTCCACCTGGGGCTCGCCCGGCGCGGAGGCGACCGAGTAGGACCGCTGCGCCGTGTAGCCGTCCTCGGCGGTCAGCCGTACGACGTAGTGCTGGCCGGCCAGGTGCTGCACCCGGTCGGGGACGTCGAGCCGCAGCTCCACGGCCCTGGGCACCGGCCGCCGCACGCCCGTGACGGTCGCCCACCGCCAACCTCGTGCGGCCCCGTCCCGAGCTCGCGAGGGGAGAGGAGGACGGGGCCCTCCCTCAGTCACCCTGGTAGCGCTGCTCGCGCCAGGGGTCGCCGCGGTCGTGGTAGCCGTTCTGCTCCCAGAAGCCGGGCTGGTCGCGCTGCAGCAGCGTCAGCCGGGTGACCCACTTGGCGCTCTTCCAGAAGTACAGGTGCGGGACCAGCAGCCGCACCGGACCGCCGTGCTCGACCGGCAGCGGGCCGCCGTCGTACTCCCACACCACCCACGCCCTGCCGCCGGTGACGTCCTCGAGCGCGAGGTTGGTGGTGTAGCCGGTCTTGGACGTCGCGACGACGAAGTGCGCATCGGCCGTCGGGCGGGCCGCCTCGAGCAGGGTGTCGACGCTGACGCCGGCGAACCAGGTGTCGAACTTCGACCACGTGGTGACGCAGTGGATGTCGCCGCGGTACTCCGAGCGCGGCAGCCGGTGCGCCTCGTCCCACGTCCACGTCGTCGGCTGCTCCACCCGGCCGTCGACGGTGATGCTCCAGGTCTCGGGCGAGATGCGCGGCGTGGGCTCGGCGGTCAGCACCGGCCAGTCGCGGCCGACGTCGTACTGTCCCGGCGGCAGCCGGGGGTCCCGCTCGCGGCGTCGGCCGAGGAATCCTCGCGTGGGTCCAGCCATGTCGTCTCCCTCCCCCACGAGGACGCCCGCCAACCCCGCGGCCGGTGTCGGGCTGCCCACGCGACCGCGCACCTTAACCGCCCGATCCGGTAAGGGCACCCTTACGAGAGCTGTGTCACCACGTGTTCACGTGGTCGTGGACCTGGTAGAGGCATACCTTCGGTGGCTGTGGTGACGGTGACGCAACCCGGCCAGCGCAGAGCGCCCAAGGCCGCGAAGACGAGCTCGGTCTTCAAGAAGGTCGTGATGGCGGTCAGCGGCATCATCCTGGTGCTGTACCTGATCGCGCACATGATCGGGAACCTCAAGGTCTTCGCGGGCCGCGAGTCGTTCAACGGCTACTCCCACTGGATCCGCACGATCGGCGAGCCGGCCGTGCCCGCGCAGACGACCCTCACGATCATCCGCATCGTGCTGCTGGCCGCCGTGATCGCCCACATCTGGGCGGCGATCGCGCTGTGGCGGCAGGCCAAGCGGGCCCGGCCGAACGGCTACGTCACCAAGAAGGCCGTGGCCCAGAGCTACGCCTCGCGGACCATGCGCTGGGGCGGCGTGATCGTCGGCCTGTTCGTCGTCTACCACATCCTCGACCTCACGATGGGCGTGGCGAACCCCGAGGGGCCCGGCACCACGCCCTACGACCGCCTGGTCGCCGGGTTCTCCAACCCGCTCATCACCGCGGTCTACGTGATCGCCCTGATCCTGCTCGGCATGCACCTGCGGCACGGCATCTGGAGTGCCACGCAGACCCTCGGGCAGAGCAACAAGCGCCGGGAGAGGACGGTCAACCTCTTCGCCCTGGTCTTCTCCGTGGTGCTGATCGGCGGCTTCCTGCTCGTCCCGTTCAGCGTCCTCTTCGGGCTCGTCGGCTAAGGAGCTCAACGCGATGCCTCTCGACCTCTTCACCGTCGGCGACCCGATCGCCGACACCAAGGCGCCGATGGACGTGCCGATCGGCGAGCGGTGGAGCACCCGCCGGTTCCGCGCCCGTCTGGTGAACCCGGCCAACCGCCGCAAGCTGACCGTCATCGTCGTCGGCACCGGCCTGGCCGGTGGCTCGGCCGCCGCGACGCTCGGCGAGGCCGGCTACAAGGTCAAGAACTTCTGGTTCCACGACAGCCCGCGCCGGGCGCACAGCGTCGCCGCGCAGGGCGGCATCAACGCCGCGAAGAACTACCGCAACGACGGCGACAGCGTGCACCGGTTGTTCTACGACACGGTCAAGGGCGGCGACTTCCGCTCCCGTGAGAACAACGTGCACCGCCTGGCCGAGGTGAGCGTCAACATCATCGACCAGTGCGTCGCCCAGGGCGTGCCCTTCGCCCGCGAGTACGGCGGCCTGCTCGACAACCGCTCCTTCGGTGGCGCGCAGGTGTCGCGCACCTTCTACGCCCGCGGCCAGACGGGCCAGCAGCTGCTCTACGGCGCCTACCAGGCGCTCGAGCGGCAGATGGCGGCCGGCACCGTCGAGCAGTTCGCGCGGCACGAGATGCTCGACCTGATCGTCATCGACGGCCGGGCCCGCGGCATCGTCGCGCGCAACCTCATCACCGGCGAGGTCAGCACCCACTTCGCCGACGCCGTCGTCCTGGCCACCGGCGGGTACAGCAACGTCTTCTACCTGTCCACGAACGCCAAGGGCTCCAACGCCACGGCGATCTGGCGGGCGCACAAGCGGGGCGCGTACTTCGCCAACCCCTGCTACACGCAGATCCACCCGACCTGCATCCCGGTCAAGGGCGACTACCAGTCCAAGCTCACGCTGATGAGCGAGTCGCTGCGCAACGACGGCCGCGTGTGGGTGCCCAAGGAGCGCGGCGACACCCGTGACCCGCGGGACATCCCCGAGGGCGAGCGCGACTACTACCTCGAGCGGATCTACCCCGCGTTCGGCAACCTGGTGCCCCGCGACATCGCCTCGCGCCAGGCCAAGAACGTCTGCGACGAGGGCCGCGGGGTGGGCCCGGGTGGGCTGGGCGTCTACCTGGACTTCGGCGACGCCATGAAGCGGCTGGGCCGGCCGGCCATCGAGGCCAAGTACGGCAACCTCTTCGACATGTACGCCCAGATCACGGGCGAGGACCCCTACGAGACGCCGATGCGGATCTACCCGGCGGTCCACTACACGATGGGCGGGCTGTGGGTCGACTACGACCTGCAGTCGACCATCCCCGGCATGTTCGTGATCGGCGAGGCCAACTTCTCCGACCACGGCGCGAACCGCCTGGGTGCCAGCGCGCTGATGCAGGGCCTGGCCGACGGCTACTTCGTCCTGCCGAACACCATCAACGACTACCTCGCCGACGGCCCGTTCGAGAAGGTCGACGACAGCCACCCGGCCGTCGCCGAGGCCCTGCAGGAGGTGCAGGGCCGGGTGCAGAAGCTGCTGTCGATCAACGGCAACCGCACCCCGGCCTCGTTCCACCGCGAGCTCGGCCGCCTGATGTGGGACCTGTGCGGCATGGAGCGCTCGGAGGAGAGCCTGCGCAAGGCCCTGGACCGGATCCCCGAGATCCGCCAGGAGTTCTGGACCAACCTCAAGGTCTCCGGCGACGAGAACACGATCAACCCGACCCTGGAGCACGCCGGCCGCGTCGCCGACTTCATCGAGCTCGCCGAGCTGATGTGCGTCGACGCCCTCCACCGCGCCGAGAGCTGCGGCGGGCACTTCCGGGCCGAGAGCCAGACCCCCGAGGGTGAGGCGCTGCGCGACGACGAGAACTTCGCCTACGTCGCCGCGTGGGAGTGGACGCCCGAGGGCGCTCCCCCCGTCCTGCACCGCGAAGCCCTCGAGTACGAGTACGTCCACCTCGCCCAGCGGAGCTACAAGTGACTGCGACACGTGAGGGCGCGACCTTCGCGTCCGGCACGGCGACCGACCCGGCCATGGCCCCTCACAACATGACCCTGACGCTGCGCATCTGGCGGCAGAGGGGCCCGGCCGACAAGGGCCGCATGGTGACCTACCAGGTCGAGGACATCTCCCCGGACATGTCGTTCCTGGAGATGCTCGACGTCCTGAACGAGAAGCTGATCCTCGCCGGCGACGACCCGGTGGTCTTCGACCACGACTGCCGCGAGGGCATCTGCGGCAGCTGCGGCCTGATGATCAACGGAACGGCGCACGGCCGTGGCACGTCGGGTGGTCCCACGACCACCTGCCAGCTGCACATGCGCAAGTTCAAGGACGGCGACACGATCGACATCGAGCCGTGGCGCGCGACGGCGTTCCCGGTGATCAAGGACCTGTCGGTCGACCGCAGCGCCCTGGACCGGATCATCCAGTCCGGCGGCTACATCAGCGCCCCCACCGGCACCGCGCCGGAGGCCCACTCGATCCTGGTGCCCAAGAAGGACTCCGACGCGGCCTTCGACGCGGCGACCTGCATCGGCTGCGGCGCCTGCGTGGCGGCCTGCCCGAACGCCTCCTCGATGCTGTTCACCGCGGCCAAGGTCAGCCACCTGGGCCTCCTGCCGCAGGGCCAGCCCGAGCGCAACGAGCGGGTGGTCAACATGGTCGCCCAGCAGGACCGCGAGGGCTTCGGCGGCTGCACCAACATCGGCGAGTGCTCGGCGGCCTGCCCCAAGGGCATCTCGATGGAGAACATCTCCCGGCTCAACCACGACCTGCTCGGCGCCCTGCGCGCCGGGGCGCGCCCGAAGAGCTGAAGGAGGACCCCGTCCTCCTCACCGCTCGCGGGCTCGCGGCGAGCCTCTGGACGGGGCCTCCCGCAGGAGGGCGGGGACCCGGGCACCGGGTCCCCGCCCTCCGGCGCACCAGGGGTCAGTCGCCGGCGGCCTCGACGTCCTGCCGGCCCAGCGCACCTGCCTCGACCAGGACGTCGAGAGCGGGCTCGAGCCCCTGCAGGGCCCGGGCGAGGTCCTCGGGCCGGGCGATCGTCCAGGCCTGGCTCTCCACGTAGCAGCGCACCGCCGCGTCGAACGCCTGCTCCCCGGCCGCCTCGCGGGCGGCCGCCAGCGCCGCGGCGCCCTTGCCGTACACCAACGCCTCGTACTCGTCCTGGTCCGCGAAATCGGCCATCGAGCCGCCGACGGCACCCGCCCGGTCCAGGTCGTCGGTGTCCCCGTGCCCCTGGGCGTACGTCGCGAAGGCCTCGTCCAGCCAGGGGTCGCGGAACTGCGAGTTGCCGACCATGCCGTAGAACCACATGTGCGCCACCTCGTGGACGAGGAGGTCCTCGTCGGCGTCCCCCATGAGGATCGCCGAGGAGTACTCCTCGCCACCGCCGTCGTCGGAGACGAGCGGCACGGCCAGGGTCGCGTACGGGAACGGGCCGAACCGGCCCTCCAGCGCCCGGACCGCCTCGGCGGTGGCCTCGGCGAGCTCCTCGGCGGAGGTGTCGGCGCCGGCCAGCACCCCGGCCGTCACCCTCGTGCCGCCGACGTCGACGGTCGCGGTGTCGAACTCGCCCACCGCGACGGCCACGTCGCGGGCGACCGGGTCGTGCGACTCCCAGACCCGGCGGCCACCCGGCGCCTCCCGCGGCGGCGCCTGCTCCCCCGACATGAGGACGACGAGGTCACCCGGGACCGAGACGCGCAGCGTGGTGTCGGCGGCGGGCGCGGCGGTCGTCTCACCGCTGATCTCGACCATCGGGTCCCTCCCCCAGCCGTGACCCGGTTCCCAGGTCAGCAGCGGGACCCCGCTCCCCCACCACGTCACGTCGTCCGCGACACCGAGACGGTCGAAACCGGCCGGCGTCCGCTCGTCGGTGAGCCGCAGCCGCAGGTCCAGCTCCACCGTGACGGTGCGGCCCGCCGGCACGGGTTCGCGCAGGTCCACCCGGTAGAGGCCGCCCGGCGTCCCCGGGGCGGCGCCGGCGTCGACGTAGCCGCCGCCGGCCACCAGGTCCCCGCGCACCGCCTCGACGGTGAGCCGGTGCCCGGCCGACTGCGGTGCGTTCGGGACCAGCCGGAACCACAGTTCCTCCACCGGGAGGTCCGGGGTGAGCGCGACGGTCTCGGTGCCGGTCACCGTGCGCCGGTCGTCGGCGAGGCGGAGGTCGAGGTCGACGACCGGCCGGTCCGGGTCGGGGGCGGCCCGCTCGGTCACCGGGCACCCGGCTCCGGGCTCGGGCGCCGCCGTCGGCCCGTCGGCGGACGTGCACCCGGCGAGCAGGACGAGCGCGCCGCACGCCGCGGCCGCGCGGACCGCCGGAGCACGCATCGGCCACCCCCGTCCGGCAGGTCGGCCCGGCCCGCGCCCGACGGGTCCCGTCCCCGGCCGCCCCGCTCGCGGCGACCCTAGGGACGCGGGGTCGTTCCGCAACAGGCCCCTGCGCGCGGCGTCAGCCGACGGGGGCGGCGCTGCGGGCCTCGAGCCACGACTCCAGCTGCTCGGGCGGCAGCGCCCGGCTGAGGTGGTACCCCTGGACGACGTCGCAGCCCAGGGCGGCGAGCGCGTCGACGGTCGCCTGGTCCTCGGCGCCCTCGGCGACGAAGACCAGGCCGAGGGCGTGCGCGAGCTGCAGGGTCGAGGTGACGATCGACGCCGACCGGTCGCTGCCGGTCATCGCGCCGACGAAGGTGCGGTCGAGCTTGAGCTCGGTCACCGGGAGGGTGGCCAGGTAGGCGAGGCTGGACCAGCCGGTGCCGTAGTCGTCGATGGCGACGCCGACGCCGGCCTCGCGCAGTCCGGCGAGGACGCGGATGGCGCGTTCCCGGTCCTCCATGAGCAGGCTCTCGGTCACCTCGAGCACCAGTGCGGTCGCGGGGACGCCGTGCCGCGCCAGCATCCCGGCCACCTCGTCGGGGAAGCCCTCGTCGACCAGGTTCGAGGGGCTGACGTTGACGGCGACGGTCAGCTCGCGCCCGCGGTCGGACCACGCCCGTCGCTGCGCCAGGGCGGTGTCCAGCACCCGCCTGGTCAGCGCCGCCATGAGCCCGGCGGACTCGGCCAGCTCGACGAAGGCGTCGGGGGACAGGAGTCCGCGCTCGGGGTGCTGCCAGCGAACCAGCGCCTCCACGCCGTCGACCCGGCCGGTCGCCAGGGTCAGCTTCGGCTGGTAGTGCAGGACCAGCTCGCCCGCGTCGACAGCTCGTCGCAACTGGGCGACGGCCTCGAGGCGGTGCCGGCCCGAGCCGTGGCGCTCCTCGTCGTAGACGACCGGGCCGCTGCGGCCGGCCTTGGCCGCGTACATGGCCAGGTCGGCCATCTGCAGCAGCTCCCGGGCCTGCCGGGAGTGCCGCGGGCCCAGGGCGATGCCCACGCTGGCGTCCACGCTCAGCACCATGCCGGCCAGCTGGAACGGCCGCTCGAGCGTGGCGCAGAGCCGCCGGGCCAGCGCCAGCGCGCCGTCCTCCCCCAGGCCGTCGGCGAGGACGACGAACTCGTCGCCACCCAGGCGGGCCAGCAGGTCACCGGAGCGGAGGTGTCCGGCCAGCCGCGGTCCGACCTCGCGCAGCAGCGCGTCCCCGACGCCGTGGCCGAGCGAGTCGTTGATCTCCTTGAACCGGTCGAGGTCCAGCACGAGGACGGCGGTGCCGCCTCCGGCCGCCATCCGCGTGTCGGCATCGGAGAGGGTCTCGAAGACCTGGCGGCGGTTGGGCAGGCCGGTGAGCTCGTCGGTGCGCGCCTGGTGCCGGCTGTCGGCCAGCGCCCGGACCTCGCGGAAGGTCAGCGCGGTGCGGGTGAGGGCGGCCACCACCGCGCCGAAGGCCAACCCGCCGGCCAGCGGGTCGCCGTCCTCCAGGTAACCCCGCAGCAGCAGGACCAGCGCGCCGATGGCGCACAGCCCCGGGATGACGAGCGCGCGGACGCCACGCAGCGGGGCGGAGGTGCGCGGCCGGGGTGCCGGGCAGGCGGCCAGGCCGTAGCAGAGGAACGCCAGGCCCCAGCCCACGTCGAGCGGGCCGCCGACGACGTAGGTGCCGTGCGCGACCTGGTGGGCGTAGACGGTGTCGGTGACCACGAACAACGCCGTCCCGGCGGTGAGCCACCACCAGGCGGCGCCGGCGCCGCGGCCGATGACGACGAGGGCGCCGGCGATGAGGACGAGCAGCAGCAGGTCGGCGACCGGGTAGGCGGCGATGAGCACGGCGCCGCGCAGCGCGAGGTCGAGGTAGGCGCCGAACGCGAACGCCGCCGCGAAGGCCGCGGCGGTCAGCCCGGTGACGACGGCGTCGAGCCACATGCTCGACGTCAGCCGCGGCGCCCGTGTCCGCAGCAGCCGGAACAGCGCGGCGCAGGCGAGCGGGTGGAAGCCGATGAAGGCGAGGTCGAACCAGTCGGGGCGGACGATCGGCCCCGGCGCGGCGTCGGCGATGGCGTAGCCGAGCGAGCCGACCGTGTAGGAACCGACCGCGGCGGCGAAGAGCAGCCAGGCGCCGCGGTCCTCCCGCACGGTGACCCCGCGCAGCACCAGGAGTGCGGTCAGCCCGACGAGGAACACCCACTTGCCGCCGACGGCGAGGGCGCCGAGCACGCCGGAGTCCCCGAGCGCGTGCGCCGCCAGCGAGAGCACGTAGGCCGACGCCAGGACGGCCGCGCAGACGCGGACGACCCGCAGTGGCCGGTCGACCGGCTGCCGGGTGCGGCTGCGCCGGGCGCGCGGGAAGACCTGGACCACGGGGACAGCATCGGTCACCCGGCGGCGGAGCTTCAGCCCTCGGCCGTGAGCACCGGGCCTGCCTCACCCGGCGGAGGGGAACGGTCACGGAGCGTTCGGGGCGCCACGCTGCGCGCGTGACGGCCCGCCCCTCCTCCGAGCCCTGCTGCACGTCGTCCTGGCCTGGGCCCTGGGGGTCTGCGCCGCGCTGCTCGGGACCCCCGCACTGGTGGCGTCCCTGCTCGGCGGCCAGGTGCCGCTGCTGCTCGCCTGCGGCGTGCTCACCGCGGTCGTCGCCGCGCCGGCCGTGGTCCTCGACCGCGCCGCCGGCCCCGAGTGCCGCTGGCCGGTGCGGTGGTGCGGGGTACCGCGGTCGGCGTCCTGGGGACGGCGACCGTCCTCGTGCTGGCCCGGGCGGCGATCCGGGCGGACGTCGACTCGGTGCTGCCGGTGGGGCTTCGTACGCCGCCGCGGGGCTGCCCGTCGCGGCGGTCGCGGGGCTGCAGTGGCCGGGCGCGTCCGGGTGCTCACCGCGCTGGCGGTGGCCGGCAGCGTGGCCGTCGTCGCCGTCCCGCTGGCCGCGGAGGCGCGGCGGCAGGCGCAGGCGGACGCGGTGGGGACCGAGGTCGGCACCACCGCCCGCCCGTGGGTCACCGCGGTGGACGGCTTCCGCGGCCGGTCGCCGCACCACACCGGCACGGACCCGCTGTGGACGCGTTACCTGCCGGCCGACGGCGCCTCCGACCCGGTGCTGCGGCTGTCCCGCCAGGGCGACACCCGGGTGCCCGCCGACCCGTGCACGGCCACGGCGCTCGACGCCGGAGGGCGACCAGCCGACGACCGCGTGCACCCGCGTCGACGGGGACCGCTGGCTGCGGGCGACCGGCCTCTGGCAGGAGCTGCCGACCCGGCGGGACGGCGTCCGGGTCGGCGTGACCGCGCCGCGCGACGTCCCCCGGGCGCTGCTCGACCAGGCGCTCGCCGCTGCCCGCCCGATGACCGAGGACGAGTACGAGGCCTGGCTGGACGAGGTGCTGCCGTAGCCCGGACGGTCGCGGGCGCCCGCTCGCCGAGCACGCGTGCCGGGGGCTCCCTGGTGCAGCGGAACCGGCTGGCTATGCTCCCCGGCAGTCCAGTCAGGCGTCGAACTCCCGGCACCAGGCACCAGGCCGACGAGCGACGACTGGCATCGGGGGATCGATGACGACCGGCACACCCAGGCCGGGACAGCGGGGGTCCGGAGCAGCGGAGCCGCGGGACACGGCGACCCGGCACGCCGACGCGATGCGTTCCCTCGCCGCCGAGGTCGACCGGCTGCAGCGCAACCTGGACACCGCCGGCCGGCAGTCGGAGAACCTGCAGGCGGCACTGGAGAGCAACCGCCGCATCGGCATGGCCATCGGCATCCTCATGGTCACCCGGCAGCTCACCGACGACGCCGCGTTCGACTGCCTGCGTCAGGTGAGCAACCAGCGCAACGTGAAGCTGCGCCTGGTGGCCGAGGACGTCATCTACAAGGGCGCGCTGGACTAGCGGCTCTGCAGCGCGTCGAGCGCGACGGCCATGGACGCCGCGACGCGGAAGTCCAGCCGCGGGTCGGGCACGGTGACGGTGTAGCGGTCGCGGATGGCCTTCTGCCGCTCGCTGGTCATCACCGGGGCGCCGGTCGCGGTGTCGACGAAGTCGAAGTGGAAGACGAACGGCACCCAGACCTCGCCGAGGTAGGGGATGACGTCCCAGACCCGGCGCAGGATGGCGATCGACTGCCGGCGCTCCCGGCCGACGGCGTTGAGCGTGGGGGTCGACAGGTCCCAGGTGGAGCGCA
Organism: Geodermatophilus sp. SYSU D00779; assembly: GCF_054050595.1. Lineage (NCBI taxonomy): Bacteria > Bacillati > Actinomycetota > Actinomycetes > Geodermatophilales > Geodermatophilaceae > Geodermatophilus > Geodermatophilus sp. SYSU D00779. The sequence continues at coordinate 73,548 of NZ_JBJGZQ010000020.1, read as the reverse complement.
GCAGGCTGGCGCCGAACTGCTTGCGGAAGTACCCGAGCGGGGTGCCGTACTCGTCGAAGACGTCGTGCTCGGCGGCGACGTCGAGCCGCTGCCGCGCCTTGAAGCGGAAGACCGCGCGGCTCTTGGCGGTGTCGGCGTAGAAGACGACCTCCTCCTTGAGCTTCATCCGCTTCTGCTCCGCGAACGCGAGCAGCGGTCCCTCGGAGCCGTCGGGGTTCATCCCGACGACCTCGTAGCGGTTGACCATCAGCGTGATCCGCTGCCGCACGAAGAAGGCCGGCACGACCATCGGGGCGGGCGGCTGCTGCGGTCCGGGCGGAACGGTCACGTCGGGTCTCCCGTACGGGTCGGTTGTCGGTGGTCGGGCGTCATCGTGTCCCATCGGAGGCCGTCCGCGCTGGTCGACGGTGCGGGGCCTCAGGCGTGGTCGGTCGGCGCGGGGCCCGACCGGGTGCCGACGAGGGCGCTGTGCAGTCGCTCGGCGAGCCCGTCGAGCACCGAGGGACGGCGATCGGGGGGCAGCGGCGCCGACGGCACCAGCACCCACAGCAGCAGGTAGACGACGACGCCGACGCCGGCCACGGTGAGGCCGACCATGCCGACCCGCCAGAGCACGGCGTCGATGCCGCTGTACTCGGCGAGACCGCCGCAGACGCCGCCGAGCCAGCGGTCGGTGCCGCTGCGGCGCAGTTCGGGTCGGGTGGACGCGGGGAGCGGAGAGGACGTGGTCATGGCACGAGCCTGGCCCCGCCCGGACGGCGCCGGAACCCGGGAAGGCCCGGATCGCTCCCCGGTTCCGGCAGTCGGGGTGGTCCCCGGTACGGGCTCCGGGTCCCGGGACCGAGCCCCTGGGCGCGGGTCAGGAGCCGGCGGGCGTGCGGCTGCGCTGCTCGGCGCCGACGTCCCCGTACGGGTAGTCGGCGCGGCCGGGGTCGCTGACGGCGTCCAGCCGGGCGACGTCCTCGGGCTCCAGCGCCACGTCGACGACGCCGAGGTCGTCGCGCAGCTGTTCGGTGGTGCGGGCGCCGAGGATGACCGAGGTGACGGCGGGCCGGTCGACCAGCCAGGCTAGCGCGACCTGCGGCATCGAGACGCCGTGCGCCTCCGCGACGTCCTGCACGACCTCCAGCACGTCCCAGGTGCGCTGCCGGGAGCCGACCCGGTCGTAGGCCTCCATGCCGCGGTCGGGGTCCTCCCCCAGCCGGGTCGCGCCCTCGGGGCGCTGGTCGCGGGTGTACTTGCCCGACAGCCAGCCGCCGCCGAGCGGACCCCACGGCAGCATGCCCAGGCCGTTGTGCAGGCAGGCGGGGACGATCTCGAACTCGATGTCCCGGACGAGCAGGCTGTAGCTCGGCTGCAGGGTGACCGGGACGGCGAGGTGCTGGTGCTCGGCGAGGTCGACGGCCTTCTGCACCTGCCAGGCGGTGAAGTTCGACAGGCCCGGGTAGCCGATCTTGCCCGCGGAGACGGCGTCGTCGAGGAAGCGCAGGGTCTCCTCGAGCGGGGTCAGCGGGTCCCAGGCGTGCACCTGGTAGAGGTCGACGTGGTCGACGCCGAGCCGGCGCAGGGAGTCGTCGAGGGCGCGCCGCAGGTGGCGGCGGGAGGTGCCGAGGGCGTTGGGGTCCTCGCCCATCGGGAAGCGGCCCTTGGTGGCGAGGACGACGCGGTCGCGGACGTCGGCCGGGCGGGAGGCCAGCCAGCGCCCGGTGATCTCCTCGGCCGCGCCGGCGGAGTAGACGTCGGCGAGGTCGACCAGCGTGCCGCCGGCCTCGACGAAGAGGTCGAGCTGCTCGTGCGCACCCGCCTCGTCGGTCTCGGCGCCGAACGTCATCGTGCCCAGGGCGAGGGTCGAGACCGCGCAGCCGCTGCGGCCGAGGGTGCGGTACTCCACGAGGTGCTCCTGTTCGTCGGGGTCTGGGAGCACGGTGCCCCACTCACCGGCCGGGCACTCCCGTCAGTCCCGCCCCGCTCGCCTCACGCGGACCGGGACCGATCCCCGCGTCCCGGGTGACCGACGCGGTTCCGCATACGGTCCGGGCATGGAGCTGACGGTGGACCAACTGATCCAGCTGTTCGGCCAGCAGGTGGCCGGGCTCTACGGACGGTCCCTGCACGACATCGATGACGAGCGGCAGCGGGCAGCGCTGCGCAGCACCGCGGCCTTCGTCGAGCAGCACATGCCGCGCGCCCACTCGTTCACCGGCGCTTCCGCCTACGACGCGAAGATCGAGCTCCTCGAGGCCGCGGTCGGCCTGGCCCCGGCGGAGGGCCTGGTCCTGGAGTTCGGGGTCGCCACGGGCGACACCCTGAGCCGCATCGCGGCGAAGCGGTCGCCCGCCCACGGGTTCGACTCCTTCGAGGGCCTGCCCGAGGACTGGCGGACCGGTTTCACGAAGGGCGCCTTCGCCCAGGTGGCGCCCACGGTCCCCGGAGCCACCCTGCACGTCGGCTGGTTCGAGGACACCCTGCCCGGCTTCTTCGCCACGCACCCCGGTCCGATCGCCTTCGCGCACATCGACGCGGACCTCTACAGCTCGATGGTGACCATCTTCCGCGAGGCGGAGGACCGCTTCGTCGAGGGCTCGGTGCTGCTCTTCGACGAGTACTTCAACTTCCCCGGCTGGGAGCAGCACGAGCACAAGGCGTTCACGGAGTTCATCGAGCGGACCGGTCACGGCTTCGAGTACCTGGCCTACAACTCCCTGCACGAGCAGGTGCTCGTCCGGCTGACCAGCTGACCCGCCGGCTCCGCGAGCTCACCCGAGCCGGCCGTGGGCGCTCGCCCGGTCGGTCTCGACGCCCGGCCGGCGTCGTCAGCGGCTCCGGGGGTCGGCTGCCGCCCTGAGGAGGCCGGCGACCTCCGGCCGGGCGGCGTACGCGCCGGCGGCGAGGAAGGACTGCTGGATGACCCCGTTGAGGTCGTGCCGCGACATCATGTCGTTGCCCATGGCGCGCTGTTCGTCCTCACCCGGAGCGAAGACGACCGTCCGGGTCCCCGCCCGCTGCAGTGCCCTGACCTCGTGTTTCAGCAGGCGGGCGGCGTGCCGGCGCGAGGCCGCGTAGACGTCGGGGAGCCAGCCCGCGGGGCCGCTCATCGGCGAGATGACGATGACGAGGTCCAGCCCCCGACCGCGGAGGACGGCGGCGTTGGTGGGCGAGTGCACCCCGCCGTCGACGTACTGGTGACCGCCGATCTCGACCGGGGCGAAGTACCCGGGCACGGCACAGGACGCCGCGACCGCCAGGTGGACCGGCACCTCGGGGGTACCCGGGCGACCGAACACGACCCGGCGCCCGTCGCGCCGGCGGACGGCGCAGATCCACAGGTCGGGGTCCGGCCACCCCGGTCCCTCCAGCTCGCGGAGGGCGGCCAGTTGTTCGGCGATGTCGTGCCGTCCGGGCGCGATGAGGGCCATGCCGGCCGCCAACGGCCGGAACCGCCACGGCCGGGTCAGCGCCCGCTGCACCATGTGCCGCCCCGGCAGCCGGAGGGGCCGGCGCAGGACGTGCAGCGGGTTGAAGGGCGCGAGGTCGGGGACGGGGGTGCCGGCCACGTGACGGAGGACCTCGTCCTCGTCCGACAGCGGGGCCTTCACCGTCCAGGCGGCGAGGTCCTCGGCCGAGACGCCCAGTCGGAGCAGCGTGCCGGTGATGGAGCCGGCCGACGTCCCGACGATCACGTCGACCGTGCGGGCGTCCAAGCCGAAGTCGTGCTCGAGCACGGCCAGCACGCCCGAGTGGTACGCCTGGCCCACGACGCCGCCACCGCCCAGCACCACGCCGACGCGCATCACGCAGCGAGCCTGCCAGGCCCCCGGTCCGGTGCGCGACCGGCTCCGCGGTGGGGGCCGGTCGCCGTGCCGGTGGGTGGAGGCGGTGCCGCGCCCGCCTCCACCGACCGCTGCGGCTCAGGTGCGGCTGCCGCCACCGATCATGGGGTCGTCGCCGCCGTCCCGGACACCCTTCTCGACGCCCTCGGTGGAGGACGGCGCGGTGTAGCCCGCCGGGTCCGACTCCGTGGTCAGCGCGTCGTCCCGCACCACGTCCGGGGGTGGCTGCTCGACGACGGTGACCTCCTGGGGCTGGCGCACGCCCGCCTCCGGCTGCTGCTCCTGCTCCCTCCCCTGCGACGCGGCCACGGCGGCACCTGCCGCGGCGACGCCGGCCACGGCCGCGACACCGGCGGCGACGGCCTTCCCCGACACCCCGGCCTTGCCGCTGTCACCGTGCGAGCCGACGGCGTCCCCGACCCCGGGCGTGCCGACGTCGAGGTCCTCGTTGATCGAGCCGCGCCAGGCACCGGTGGCGTAGCCCTCGTCCTCGATCAGCCTCTTGAACCTCTCGAGGTCGGAGTTGACCTGCCGCTCGACGATGCCGAGCTTGTCGCCGACCTGCTCCACGACACCCTCGGGCTCGTACTCCAGGGTCAGGTACACGATCGTCGAGCTCGGGCCGGCGGCCTCGAAGCGGACCGCCCCGGCGTTGGTGGCCCCGCTGGTCGCGGCCCAGGCGACCTTGCGGTCCGGTTCCTGCTCGAGGACCGAGGCGTCCCACTCGCGACGGACGCCGGCGATCTCGGCGACCCAGTGCAGGCGCCGGTCGTCGAGCTGGCGGACCTCCTTGACCCCGCCCATGAAGTGCGGGAAGTCCTCGAACTGGGTCCACTGGTTGTAGGCCTGGTTCACCGGTACGTCGACCTGGATCGACCTCTCGACCTTGGTCGTCATGGCTGGTCCTCCCTCGTCGCGGGCAACGGAACACCCCGCTACCCCGGGGTGCGACAGGTGATGCACGTCACCGCTGGGCGTGCTGCGACGGGCGAGGCAGCTGTGACGTGCGGGTTCGCGCCGGGCACGTCGTCCGCCGATGAGGCGGGCATGCGCGCCAGCCACGTCGCCACCGCCCTCGCCGCCTTCCTCGCCGGCACGACCGCCGCCACGGTCCTGCACCGCCGGGCCGCCCGCCCGACCCCTGCCGCCACTGCCCTCCCGGCCGCTCCGGCCGAGGAGCACGACGCCGTCGTCCTGCCCTTCCCCCGCCCCGTGGTCGAGCAGCCGGCGGCGCCGGCCGTCGCCGGTCCGGCCCGCTGCGGTGAGAGCGGCGGCCGCACCAGGGCCGGTGCGCCGTGCGCCGCCCGTGCCACCGCCGGCGGCCGCTGCCACCACCACCCGCTGGCCGCCTGAGCCGGCTCACGTCCCCGCGGGGACGTCTCGTCGGCGGACGCAGGCTCGGGAGGGCCACCCGGCCCGTCTCGCCGACCCCTCGGCACCGGTGTGCGCGGGTGCGCAGTTCCTGAGCCCGTGGGCTGCACATCCGCGCACACCGTCGAGCCGTGTCGGCCCTGTCCGACCGACGAGGGCGGATTGCCGCGCCACCTGCTGGGTAGCTGCGGGCGACGGCCGTCGACGTGGCGGCCTGGTCGCTGACGACAGGACGCAACCATGACACTGCCGGATCGGGACGCGGCGAGGGACTGGATCGGCCGGACGGTGCTCGACCGCGACGGCGCCGAGATCGGGGTCTGCGCCGCCCTGCTGGCCGACGAGGCCACCGGGCTGCCGGAGTGGATGTACGCCGAACGCGACGAGGTGACGGTCGTGGTCCCGCTCCTCGACGCGACCGACAGCGGTGGCCGGGTCCAGGTCACGGTCACCCGGGCCGACGCCGACGGCGCGCCACGCTTCGGTCCCGCGCGTGAGCTGTCCCAGGACCAGGAGTCGGAGCTCTACCGCCACTACGGGATCGAGTACTCGACGGCCACCTCGGACAGCCTCCTGCCGGCTGCCGAGCCCGAACCGACCGAGGCCGCGCCGACCGCCGAGGCCGGCGTGTCCGAGCCGGCCGTGCCGGAGCCGACCGAGTCCGCGCCCACCGAGTCCGCCCCGGTCGAGGCCACACCGGACACGGCCGTCGGCCAGCTGGCCGCGAGCGGCGACGCGCGGCGCGGTCGCGGGGTGGCGGCCGCCGTGGCCCTGCTCGCGGGCCTGGCAGCAGCCGTCGTCGCGGCGGCACGCCTGCGCCGGGGCTCGTCCCTCGGGTCGGTGCGCCTGCTGCGACGCCGCACTCCCCCGCCCAGGTCGGCCGCGCAGCGTGCCCTCGCCGGCACATCCGCCGTCCGCGCCCGGGCCGTGCAGGTCGCAGCGGCGGCCGGACCCGCACTGGAGGCCTCGAGCCGCCTGGCGCAGCACGGCGCCGCCGCAGGTGCTCAGGTGGTCGGCCGGGCGGCCGTCGACGCCGCCCAGCGCGCCCGCGAGGCGTCGACGGCGGCCAGGACCTACACCGACGCGGCTGCGACCCGGCTCGCGCCGCTGCTCACAGCGACGGGACGGGCGGCCTGGCAGGCCGCCCGCGCCAGGACGGACTCGGCCCTGCGGGCGACTGATGCAGCCACCCTGGCGGTCGCGGCAGCCGTGCCGCGGGTGACCGGCGGCATCGGTCGTGCCGCGACGACCGTCCTGCACGCCGTGCTCACCGTGGGCGCGGCAGTCGAGGCGGCACCCGAGGCGATCGCCGAGACCGGAGAACGACTGGAGAAGGGCTGGAGGAGAGTCATGGGCAGGTTGTCGTTGGGGCTCGGCTTCGGTGTCGGGTACGTGCTCGGCGCGCGCGCCGGGCGGGCCCGGTACGAGCAGATCAAGCAGGCCGCGGCCGGCGTCATGGAACGGCCGGAGGTCCAGCAGGCCGTGGAGCAGGTCAGGGCCGCCGCGCCGGCTCCCCTGCAGGGCAGCATCGACAAGCTGTCCGGGCGCGGGTCGGGTCGCCAGGACACCGGCGCCGACACGGTCGACGTCGAGGCGCTCGTCGTCGAGGAGGTCGACGTCGTCGTGACGCCGCCCCCGGTGTCCGGCACGGGCGGCCCCGTCGGGACGGGCGCTCCCGTGCCGGACCCGCTGATCCCGCCCGCCAAGTCGGACGACGACCCCACCGGTCGGCCGTGACCTCGGCGTAGCCGTACCGGCCACTGCGGGTGCCGGCTGCTGCGTCGGACCAGCAGGGGTGGGCGGGCGTCCTCCAGCCGCCCACCCCTGCGACAGCCGGGCTCAGCCGTAGACGAGCGTCCCGTCCTCGAGGTCGGCCTTGGGCAGCAGCTCCGCCTCGTCCGCGTGCTCCAGCATGTGGGTCCATGGCTCCCGGTCGCCCTGCTTGAACAGCACGTGCTGCGAGCGCACGACGTACCCGGCGTTGAAGTTCTCCGGGTCCGACCACGGCCGGATCTGCATGTCGGCGTCCTCCGGCCGCAGGGTCGGGACGACCATGGTCGCGCCCTTCGCCTCCATGGTCCCGAACAGCCGGCAGACCAGGTCGCTGACGAGGTCGGCGCGCAGCGTCCAGCTGTGCCGGAAGTAGCCGAACACGTAGGCCATGTTCGGGATGCCGCTGATCATGATGCCGCGCCAGGTGACCCGTTCGGGGAACTCGACCGGTTCGCCGTCCACGGTGAAGGAGACGTCGCCGAAGGCGGACAGGTTGAACCCGGTGGCACTGACGACGACGTCGGCCTCGAGCTCCTCGCCGGAGCTGACCCGGATCCCCTTCTCGGTGAACGTGTCGATGGTGTCGGTGACGATCGAGGCCTTCCCCTCGCGCAGTGCCGCGAACAGGTCGCCCTCCGGGACGATCGCGATGCGCTGCTGCCACGGGCGGTAGCGGGGGGTGAAGTGCTTCTCGATGTCGAAGCCCTCGGGCAGCTGTGGCTTCAGGGAGTCCATGAGGAAGGTGTGCAACTCGTCGGGCGCCTCGAGCGACATCCGCGCCAGCTCGTTGAACTGGGCGGCGTAGGCACGGCGGAGGATCTCGTGCGTCCAGTCCTCGGGGACGTCCAGCTGGCGCAGCGTCACGGCCAGCTCGTGCGTCAGGGGCGGGGCCAGGAAGTAGGAGGGCGAGCGCTGCAGCATCGTCACGTGCTCCGCCTCCTGCGCGATCGCCGGGATCAGCGTGGCGGCCGTGGACCCGGAGCCGATGACGACGACGCGCTTGCCGGTGAGGTCGAGGTCCTGGGGCCACTGCTGGGGGTGGACGACCAGGCCCTGGAACCGGTCCAGGCCCTCCCACTGCGGCTGGTAGGGCTTGTCGTGGTTGTAGTAGCCCTGGCACATCCACAGCCAGTCGGTCGTGAACTGCAGCTGTTCGCCGGTGTCGCCGCGGGTGACGTCCACGGTCCACCGGCGGTCCTCGGTCGACCAGCTGGCCGCGGTGACGCGGTGGTGGTAGCGGATGTGCCGGCCGAGGTCGTCCTCCTCGATGACCTCGTCGAGGTAGTTGAGGATCTCCTCCCCCGCGGCGATCGACGGCCCACGCCAGGGCTTGAACCGGTAGCCGTAGGTGAACAGGTCGCTGTCGGAGCGCACGCCCGGGTACCGGTGGGTCCACCAGGTGCCGCCGCGGTTGTCCTGCGCGTCCAGGATGACGAACGACCGGTCGGGGAACTGTTCCTGGAGGTGGTGCGCGGCGCCGATCCCGGAGACCCCCGCCCCGACGATGAGGACGTCGACGTGCTGGGGCTCGGGGCTGTCGCTGCGCGGCTCCTGGACGGTTGCCGGTTCCGTGGTCGTCGTCATGGGTGGGACCTCCAGGGTCTGGGAAGTGACGTCGGCCACACTAGCGTCCGGCCGGAGGGCTTCCGGAACCGCAGCGATCCGTGGGGCGGCTCGCTGGGCGTGGACGGGCCGTGCCCGTCGTGACGCCCCTCCACGGGGTCCGGGAGGCGCGCGCCCACGGATGGCCGAGGCCCGGCACGTCCTGGAGGGGGCGATCCGCCTCTTCCGTCCCTCGTCAGGACAGCTGGTGCTGGGCGAGGAAGTCCTGCACCAGGGGCAGGAACTCCTCGGCGCGCTCGACGCCGAGGGCGTGGCTGGAGCCCGGGCCGGTGAACACGTGCAGCTGCGCCCCGGGGATCGACTCGGCCACCTGCCGGCCGTGCCACGGCGGGGTGAGCAGGTCCTGCTCGCCGGCGATGACGAGGGTGGGCGCCGTGATGCCGCCGAGCCGGTCGAGCGTGTCGTGGAGCAGGTCGGCGTCCCACTGCTCCACGGTGGTCCGGACCTGCTGCTCGGTGTTCGGGAACAGCGGCAGCAGCTGCTCGATGAGCTCGCCGAACTCCGGGCTGTCGAGCAGCTGCGGCGAGAAGGCGATGCCGAGGGCCGTGAGCGCGGCCTCGATGTCGCCGGTGCGCCACGGGTGCGCCAGCCCCGTGATGACCGCGCGCTGGAAGCCGTCGGTGCGGGCCCAGGTGCAGTAGAGGACGAGCGAGGCGACCCGCTCCGGCGCGGCCAGCGCCAGCTCCTGCGCGATGGCGCTGCCCAGGGAGTACCCCAGGACGTGTGCTCGCTCGATGTCGAGTGCCTCGAGCAGCCCCCGGGCGTCCGCCGCCAGCGAAGCGACGCTGATCTCCCCCGCCCCTCGCTCCGACCCGCCCATGCCGCGCAGGTCGTAGGTGACCACGCGGTGGCGGCCGGCCAGGACCGGCGCGCTCTCGGCCCAGAAGCCCAGTGACTGGGTCGTCCCGTTCACGATCAGCAGCGGTTCGCCCTCGCCGTACTCCTGGACCGCGACGGAGATGTCGCCGACCTGGACGGTCCGTTGTGGGTGCGTGGTGGGAGTGGTCACGGCGTCTCCGTCGCTGGTCCGTGGCGGGGAAGGAAAGGGGGGTGAGCACACCACAGGGGCGAGCGGTCCGGAAGGGCACGCGTGGTGGCGGGCGGGCGCAGCGAGCCGCACGGCATCGATCACCGGCAGCCCCGCGGCTGGGCGGGGTCGATCCCTCGCGCCGGACCGTCCCAGGACGACCTAGAACCCGAGGGCCCGCCAGGTCGCAGGACCGACGATGCCATCGGCCACCAACCCGGCGCGTTGTTGGAAGTACCGCACCCGAGCGTCCGTCCTCGGGCCGAAGTCACCGTCGACCACGAGTGGCGGGAGGCTCGGATACCAGCGGTTGAGCGTCTCCTGGAGCCTCCGCACCGCGTCCCCCTGGCTCCCCAGCCGCAGCACCGGCATGGGGGGTGGGGGTGGAGGCGGTGGTGTGCCGCCTCCCATGACCTGGTTGAGCAGGTCCACGGTCAGCCCGCCGTTCGCGGCCCACCACAGCAACTCGACGTGTCCGTGATCGAGGTGCGGCGAGGACCCGGAGTACGGGCGCCAGTCCGGAGCGATCGACGACCAGATGCTCCGGTTGTGGATGATGCACTGCAGACCGAGTTCGTACGAGTTGAGGCGGAGGGTGTCCATCACCCCCCAGGACCAGGTGTTCCCGACCGGGGTCCCCAGGTCAGCGGCCCGGCCCTCGGCATGCACGCTCAGCACGGACCCGCCGCTCACCGGACGGCAGTTGTAGATGCCGAGGTTCCTCGCTCCTCGGTTCCCGTAGGCGCCGAGCCACCACGACATCAGGTTCCGCGCGCCCGGGGTGGGGCCTCCGGTGCAGCTGCGCGCCCCCTGGTACCCCCCGATCTGGATGGTCACCGGCCGGCGTCCTCCGGTGCGGGCACCGCGTACGGCGCCGGCTCGACGTAGTCCGGGTGCTCCGGGTCCACGATCGGCTCGGGGAGGAGCTCGGCGCCCTCCTCGCCGGGTCCGAGCGCCACCTCCGGGTCGACGTCGAGCTCGTTCGGCGAGCCGGGGCCGGGATCCGACACCGAGCACCTCCTCCGCCTCGTCGGGACGGGTTCGTGGCGCGGCCCTCCCGACAGCGTCGTTAACCGAGGACGGGCCGTTCCGCATCCGCGGCGCTCACTCTGCCCGCCCCGCCCGGACGTCGACCAGAGCCGGGCGCCGCCGCGCCGGCCCCGGCGCGCCGGGCGACGGCGCGGCAGACACGGGGCGTCCGCATCGCGCTCCCCGCCGACTCGGCGACTCTCCTACCGGAGGACGACTCGCCGAGCACCCCTCCACGTCGGTCCGCCCGGCCGCAGCGGCACCACACGCCCGGCGCTCCGGTCCCCGTGGAACGGAGCTGGACGGCTGCCCGTGGGTGCAGCAGGCACGGCCGGCCGCGGGCCGTCACGCACAGCGGGAGCTACACGTTGAAGCGGAACTCCACGACGTCGCCGTCCTGCATGACGTAGTCCTTGCCCTCCATGCGCACCCAGCCGCGGGCGCGGGCCTCCTGCATCGAGCCGGCCTCGACCAGCTGGTCGTAGGAGACGATCTCGGCCTTGATGAAGCCGCGCTGGAAGTCGGTGTGGATGACCCCGGCGGCCTGCGGGGCGGTCGCGCCGACCGGGATGGTCCAGGCGCGGGCCTCCTTGGGGCCGGCGGTCAGGTAGGTCTGCAGGCCGAGGGTGGCGAAGCCGATGCGGGCCAGCTGGTGCAGGCCGGGCTCCTCCTGGCCGATGCCGGCGAGCAGCTCGGCGGCCTCGTCCTCGGGCAGCTCGGCGAGCTCGGCCTCGATCTTGGCGTCCATGAGGATCGCCTCGGCCGGGGCCACCAGGGCACGCAGCTCGGAGATGAGCTCCTCGTTGGCCAGCTCCTCCTCGTCGACGTTGAAGACGTAGAGGAACGGCTTGGTCGTCAGCAGCGTCAGCTCGCGCAGCGGCTCGGGGTCGACGCCGGAGGAGAACAGCGTCTTCCCCTCGTCCAGCACGGTCTGCGCGGCCCGGGCGGCGTCGAGCAGGGCGGCCCGGTCCTTGTCCCTGCGGGCCTCCTTCTCCAGCCGCGGGATGGCCTTCTCCAGCGTCTGCATGTCGGCGAGCACGAGCTCGGTGTTGATCGTCTCGATGTCGTCGGCCGGGCTGACCTTGCCCTCGACGTGCACGACGTCGGGGTCGGTGAAGACCCGGATCACCTGGCAGATCGCGTCGCTCTCGCGGATGTTGGCCAGGAACTTGTTGCCCAGCCCCTGCCCCTCGCTGGCGCCGCGCACGATGCCGGCGATGTCGACGAAGGACACCGTCGCGGGGATCGTCTTCTGCGACGAGAACAGCTCGGCGAGCCTGTCCAGGCGCGGGTCCGGCACCCCGACCACGCCGACGTTCGGCTCGATCGTGGCGAACGGGTAGTTCGCCGCCAGGACGTCGTTCTTGGTCAACGCGTTGAACAGCGTGGACTTGCCGACGTTGGGCAGCCCGACGATGCCGATGGTGAGACTCACGCGCACTTCCTCGCTTCGCTCGTCGTCCGCGTTCGTCGGACTGCTGTGCTCGTCGCCGAGCTCGCACGCTCGCTCGGGCAGGGCCCAGCCTACGGGCCGCCGGCCGACCCCGGCCGCGGTCTCGGGGAGGCCTCCTCCTGACCCGCCACGGGTCGTGCGACGCCCGCCCCACACCCCGCACGCCGGGAGGCCCCGCTCGGGTTACCGCGAGGAGCACCATGGCCGCATGCCCGGCCCCGTCGACCTCGCCGCCGTCCTCTCCCGGATCGACCAACCCTGGCAGCCGCGCACGGTCGCCGTCCTGAACGACTACGACGTGCGGGTCGTCAGGACCCACGGCGAGTTCACCCGGCACAGCCACCCCGTAACCGACGAGGTGTTCCTCGTCCTCTCCGGCTCCCTGACCATCCGCATGGACGACGGTGACGTCGTCCTCGGCCCGGGCCAGCTCTACGTCGTCCCGCGGGGCACCCCGCACCAGCCGTTCTCCCCGGACGGCGCGGAGGTGCTCCTGGTCGAGCCGAGCGCGACCGTCAACACCGGGGACTCGCCCGGCGAGCTGACGGCCGAGCGCCGGCTCGCGTGAGGAGCCCCGCATGCCCCCGGGGCCACTCGACGACGAGTACCTCGACCGCGTCGTCGTGGGGCCGCGCGACACCACGCCGAAGCGCGTCGTCCTCGTCGACCCCGACCCCGACTGGCCGCGGCAGTTCGCCGCGCACGAGGCCCGCATCCGCGCCGCTCTCGGCAGCGACGCCCTGGCCGTCGAGCACATCGGGTCGACGTCGGTCCCGGGGCTGCGGGCCAAACCGCGCGTCGACGTCCTGGTGACCGTCGCCGACCCGGAGGCCCCGGACGTCGTCTCCCGGCTGGAGGCCGCCGGCTACCGGCTGCACGTCCGCGAGCCCGGACACCGGTGCCTGGTCGTCCCCGAGGGCCGCGGCCCCGACGCGAACGTCCACGTCTGGGCTGCGGACGACCCCGAGGTCGAACGGTGCCTCCTCTTCCGCGAGCAGCTGCGCGCGGACCCGGCCGACCGCGCTCGGTACCAGGCGCGCAAGGAGGAGCTCGCCGGCGAGCTGTGGACGGACGTCAACCACTACGCCGCGGCCAAGGGCGAGGTGATCGAGTCGGTCATCGCCCGCGCACGGGCGGTGGGCCGCCGTCCTCCGGGGTTGTGATCGCCGCTCAGCGTTGGATTCCAGTCCAATCTTGGACCGATTCCAGCTCCGGGCTGCGGACGCCTGTGACCCGTGCCACGCTAGATGGCGCGTCATGGTGTCGAGTGCGAGGGGGATCCGTTGTCCGCTGGACCACGTCGGGTCGGGATGGCCGTCGTCGGCCTCGGAGGAGCGGTCGCCACGACCGCCGTGGCGGGGCTGGAACTGCTCCGCAACGGCACGGGTGACACGACCGGGCTGCCACTGGCGCAGCTGGAGGTCGACGGCCGCCCCGTCGAGGAGGCGACCGGGATGGCCGGGTACGCCGACCTCGTCGTCGGGGGCTGGGACCTCGACGGCACCGACCTCCGCAAGGCCGCCGAGCTGCACGGCGTCCTCGACCCCCACCAGCTGGAGCAGGCCGGGCCGCACCTGTCCTCGGTGACGCCCTGGCCCGCGGCCGGCGACGCCGACTTCTGCCGGAACGTGACCGGCGGCAACGTGGTGCTGGCCGAGACCCGCCGCGCCCAGGTCGACGCCGTCCGGGCCGACCTGCGCCGGTTCCGCGAGGAGCACGACCTCGACGGGCTCGTGCTGGTGAACCTGGCCTCCACCGAGCGCTGGCCGGACCCGGAGGCGCCCGCGCTGCAGACGATCGAGGCGTTCGAGGCCGGGCTGGACGCCGACGACCGGGCCATCACCCCGGCGATGGTCTACGCCTACGCCGCGATCGCCGAGGGCGTGGGCTACGTCAACTTCACGCCGTCGCTGGCCGCCGACGTCCCCGCGCTGGTGGCCCTCGCGGAGCGCCGCGGCGTCCCGGTCGCCGGCAAGGACGGCAAGACCGGCCAGACGATGCTCAAGACGGTGCTCGCGCCGGCCTTCCGCAGCCGCTCGCTCACCGTCGAGGGCTGGTACTCCACCAACATCCTCGGCAACCGCGACGGCCTGGCCCTCGAGGACCCGGACTCGCTGTCGAGCAAGCTGCAGACCAAGGGCAGCGTGCTGGACTCGATCCTCGGCTACCCGGTCGAGGACCACGTCGTGCGGATCGACTACTACCGCCCGCGCGGCGACCAGAAGGAGGCCTGGGACGCCATCGACCTGGTCGGCTTCCTCGGCCAGCGCATGCAGGTCAAGGTCGACTTCCAGTGCCGCGACTCGATCCTGGCCGCGCCGCTGGCCATCGAGCTGGCCCGGCTGACCGACCTGGCCCAGCAGCGCGGTGCGGCCGGCGTGCAGACCCAGTTCGGCTGGTTCTTCAAGGCGCCGATGTCCCCGGACGGCAGCACCCCCGAGCACGCCCTGCACCGGCAGGAGCGCGTGCTGCTCGACTGGGTCGCCGGCGCGCCGGCCGGCCGGTGACGGGCGGCTCCCCCGCCCTCGCCGAGCTCCGCCCGCTGCTGACCGAGGTCGGCGACGCCAAGCGGGTCCGCGTCGCCGACGCCCCCGGGTCGCTGGCCGAGCAGGCCTTCGCCCGCGCCTGGGGGCGGCTGGTCGCGGGTGAGGACGCGGCCACGGTCGCGCTGTCGGAGACGGCGGCGGCCGTGGCCCGCGCCCGGCTGGCCGGCATCGACGGTGCGGTGCTCCGGACGGCGGGCCTGACCGACGACGACGCCCGCGACGTGCTGCGCCGCGGCTTCGACGAGGTCGCCGGCCCGCTGGACGCCGGCCTGCGGGCCCGGCTGCGCGCGGCCCTGCCGCTCGCCGTCCCGACGCCGCAGCCCCCTCCGCTCGCCGAGCGGCTCAACCGCCAGCCGCGTGCCGGGGCCACCGCTCCGGGCAAGCCGCGGGTGGTCGTCGAGCCGCCGGAGAGCCACGGCGACCACTGCCTGACCGTCGCCGTCTACGGCGTCCTCGTCGCCCCGGCGTTCGGTGCCGACCCGGTGGCGCCGTTCCTCGTCGGGCTGGCCCACCACCTGCACAACGTGGCGCTGCCGGACGCCGGGTTCGCCGGCGAGGTGCTGCTCGGCTCGGCGCTCGACCGGGTCGTGACGACGCTGGAGGAACGGGAGCTGGCCGCCCTGCCCGGCCCGCTGGCCGCGCGGCTGCGCACGGTGCTGCGGCTGCGGGCGGACGCCGGTGCGCCGGAGTCGCAGGCCTTCCACGCCGCCGACGTCCTCGACCGGGTGCTGCAGGTGCACCACCACGCGCGCGCGGCGGCGTTCACCGCGTCGCAGGCGCTCGACGACCTCGAGCTCGTGCACGCGGGGCCGGTGCAGGCCTTCCACCTCGACGTCCTGGCTGCGGCCGGGCTGTGAGCACAGCGGCTCCGGCGGTCCCGGTGGTCGACGGCATCCCGTACGCCCGGGCCGGACGCGACGAGCTGCGCGCGGAGGTGGCCGGCCTGCTGGCGCGCGGCGAGGTCGACCGCGCCCGCGTGGCGCTGCTGGCCGACGCCGACGACTGGTGGACCGAGCCGCCCCCGCCGCCCGAGCAGCTGGCCCGCGTCCCGGCGGCGCGCACCCTGCGCGAGGCGATGGACCTGCTCGGCATGGGCCGGGTCGCCGACTACTTCACCCACCGCTGGTCGGACCCGACCCACCTGGCCGGGCTGGCACTGCTGCAGCAGCACTGGCCGGGCAGCAGGCCGGTGGTGGACGTCGCCTGCGGCACCGGCACCCACCTGCGCGAGCTGGCCCGCCGCGGCTGCACCGACCTGGTGGGCGTCGACGTCGTCTGGGCCAAGCTGTGGCTGGCGCGGCGCTTCGTCTGCCCGTCGGCGCGCTACGTCTGCGCCGACGTGACGGGGGCACCCGACCTGGGCGTGCCGGCGCCGGCCTACGTGGTGTGCCACGACGCCTTCTACTTCCTGCGCGACAAGCCGGCCGCCGCCGCGGCGATGCACGAGCTCGCCGGGGACGGCGGCACCGTCGTCGTGGGGCACGCGCACGTCGCCGACCCGCACGGGGAGCCGCTGACGCCGGAGGGCTACGCCGCGGTGCTCGGCACCGACCTGCTCTACGACGACGCCGAGCTGACCGACGCGCTGCTCGAGGGCCGGCCGCCGCGCCCCGCCCCGGCCGCCGCGCTGCACGCGAGCGAGGCGGTGGCGCTGGTGGCCGGCGACCCGCTGTCCCCCGCCCCGGTCGACCTCGGCGAGCCGCTGCCGCCGCTGCGGCCCAACCCGCTGTACGCCGGCGGGGAGCTGCGCTGGCCGAGCCAGCGCTACGCCGGTGAGTACGGCCCGCGCTCGGCGTACCTGCCGGCCCGCTGGCCCGACCCGCTGCCCGCCGACGCCGCCCGCCGCCGGCTGCTCGTCGACCTCCCGGAGGCGTGGTGAGCGGCACCGGCGCCCGACTGGACCACCCCCGTCCGGCGAGTGCGACGAACTCGTGGCGATCGGCGCGCGATGGTCACGAGTTCGTCGCACTCGCGGCCGGCACCCGCAGAGGAGGTGCGCCGTGAACGCCATCGGGTGGGGGGTCGCCGGCTGCGGCTGGGTGGCCCGCGACCACGCGCTGCCCGCCCTCGCTGCGACGCCGGGCGCCCGGGTGGTCGCGCTGCACGACCGGGACCCCGGCGCGCTGGCCCGCGTGCCCGTCGACGCGCCGGCACACGCCGACCTCGGCGCCTTCCTCGCCACACCCGGCCTGGACGCGGTCTACGTCGCCGTCCCCAACGCCGCGCACCGCGAGGTGGTCGAGGCGGTGGCCGCGGCCGGCAAGGCGGTGCTCTGCGAGAAGCCGCTGGCCGCCGACGTCGCCGACGCCCGTGCGATGGTGACCGCCGCCCGCGAGGCCGGCGTCCTCCTCGGGACGGCGTACGACCAGCGCTGGCACCCCGCCCACGTGCGGCTGCGCGAGCTGGTGCCCGAGCTGGGCACGGTGACCGCGGTGCGGATCGTCTACTGCTGCTGGCTGCCCGCCGACTGGTCGCCGGACGGCCGGCCGCACGACAACTGGCGGGTCGACCGGTCGCGGGCCGGCGGCGGCGCGGCGATCGACCTGGCCCCGCACGGCCTCGACCTCGCCGGCGTGCTGCTCGGGGAGGACGTCGTCGAGCTGCGCGCGCTGCTGCAGCGGCGGGTGCAGGACTACCCGGTGGACGACGGCGCGCTGCTGTCCGGGCGCACCGCGACCGGCGTGCTGGTCGACCTGCACGTCGCCTTCAACACCCCCGACGCGCTCCCCCGCCGCCGGCTCGAGGTCGTCGGCACCCGCGGGATGGCCGTCGCCGTCGACACGATGGGCCAGACCGCGGGCGGGTCGCTCACGCTGTACCGGCCCGACCCGGTCGACGTCCCCTTCGCCGGGGACTCCCCCTTCGCCGCGCAGTTCGCCGCCTTCACCGCCGCGGTCGCCGGGCGCGCGCCCTGGCCGTTCGACGCCGCCCGCGACCTGGCGCTGCACCGCCTCCTCCTCACCGCTCTGGGAGACGCGAGATGACCAACCCCTACCGCGGGCTGCTGCCCGACCTGCCCGCCTACGCCTGCACCAACTGCGGGCACTGGCAGCGCTGGCCGGCGCCCGGGCCGCTGGTGTGCCCGGTCTGCGCCGACGTCCGCAACGCGCTGCCCGAGAACGGCTTCGAGTTCGTGACGCCCGCGCAGGTCGAGGCGCTGGTCGAGGGCTTCTGCCGGCCGACCGCCGTCGAGGGCGTCACCGAGTTCGGGACGCACCCGCGCTTCGGCCTGGACAGCCGCGGCTGGGTGATCGAGAGCGACGCCGGCCTGGTCGGCTTCGAGTGCGCTCCCTGGTACACCGCCGACATGCTCGACCGGCTGCGGCGGATGGCCGAGGCGGGAGGCGGGTTCGACGTGCTGGCCTCCAGCCACGTGCACGGCTACGGCGCGCTGTGGCAGCTGCAGCAGGAGCTCGAGCCGCGGGTGGTGTGCGTCGGCGTCCGGGACCTGGAGTGGACCAAGGCCTTCCGGGTCACCTGGCCGGCGGACGACGAGCTGGAGCTGGCCCCGGACCTCACGCTGCACCGCACCGGCGGCCACTTCCCCGGGCACTCGGTGCTGCACGACCGCCGCCGCGGCGTCCTCTTCTGCGGCGACTCGCTCAAGGTCGACCTCGACGAGGCCGGCGCCCCGGTCGCGCTGAGCGCGCACAAGGCCTTCCACGCGCAGATCCCGCTCTCCCACGGCGAGCTGCGCGAGTACCTGACCGTGGTGGGCGCGCTGGACTTCGAGGCGGTCGCGACGCCGTTCGAGCTGGTCCGCGGGGTGACCACCGACCACGTCGTCCACCTGGTGCAGCGGCTGCTCTCCGGCCCGCCGGACGCCGCCCCCGTCGCGCTGGAGGAACTGTGACGACGACCGAGCTCACCGCCTCGCAGCGGTACCTCGACTCGTTCCCGGGAACCGTCGAGGAGTTCGCCATCGAGGGCCTCGACGTCCTCGACGTGCCACTGCACAGCGCGGTCCTGCCGCCCGGCCCGCAGCACCCGGGCGGCAGCGGACTGGGCTACGGCGCCACCCGCGAGGAGGCGCGCACCGGGGCGCTGGGCGAGATGGCCGAGATGGCGCTGTCGCTGCGCGCGCACCAGGGCGTCGAGCGGGAGCAGGGCTCCTACGCGGAGATGACCCGGCGGCACGGCCGCGACCGGGTGGCCGACCCGCGCACCCTGTGCCTGGAGGCCGGCAGCGCCTACGACGACGACCGGCCGCTGCAGTGGCTGCCGACGACCCGGCAGCGGGACGGCGAGACGGTGCTGGTGCCCGCCGAGCTGGTCGCCTCCGCGCCCGACGACCTGCCCGGCGCCCCGCCCCCCGGCGGCTGGCTGACCACGGTGGTCACCAACGGGCAGGGCGCGGCGTTCGACGCCGACCGGGCGGTCGCGCACGCGCTGCTCGAGGTGCTGCAGCGCGACGGCAACGCCACCTCCTTCCGCGCGATGGACCGCGGCGTCGTGGTGGACCTCGCCGGTCTCCGCGACCCCGACGCGCTGGCGCTGCTCGACCGGCTCGACGCCGCGGGCATCGACGTGGTGGTGAAGCTGGCGGCGACGGACTTCGGCGTGGTCGACGTCTACGCGGTCGGCTGCTCGCGCGACCTGTCCGAGCCGGTGCCGGTCATGGCGACGGCGTGCGGCGAGGCGGCGCACCCCGACCGGGACACCGCCGTCCGCAAGGCGCTGCACGAGTTCGCGTCGGCGCGCAGCCGCAAGGCGTTCATGCACGGCCCGTTCGACGTCGTCCTGCCGGCGACCCCGCCGGGCTACCTGGACTCCTGGCGCGGCGGGCACCCGCCGGAGCGGCTGGTCGAGGAGGACCGCGCGCTGGAGGCGATGCTGGCCTGGACCCGGATGGGCACCGGCGCGCTGGTCGGCCTGCTGCAGGACTCGGTCCTGTCGCGCCGGGAGGTCGTCGCGCTGGCCGATCTGCCGACCTGGTCCGGGGACGACCTGCACGGAACCGTCGTCGACGCCCTGCACGCCGCCGGGCACGACGTCCTGGTGGAGCTGCAGCCCTCCGTGGGCGACGCGGTCGCGGCCAAGGTCCTGGTGCCGGGCCTGGAGGTCGAGACGATGTCGTACGGGCGGATCGGCGAGCGCGGCGTGCGCCGGCTGGTCGAGCGCGGCGACCCGCTGGTGGCCGTCGGCGCCGACCCCGGTGGCTGGGCACGGGTGCACCTGGCCGCGGAGGCCGAGGACCGGCTCGGCGGGCCGGCCTGGTTCGACCGGGCGGGCGCCGACCGGCGGGTGGGCGCGCTGTACGCCCTCTACCGGGAGCCCGGCCGGCACACGGTCGCGGAGGTGCTGGCGCGGTGACCGAGCTGGCGAGGCCGCCGAGGGACCTGAGGTACGCCTACAACACCAACGGGCTGACCTCGCACCGGCTGTCCGACGCGCTGCCCTTCCTCGCCGACACCGGCTACGCGGGGGTCGCGCTCACGCTGGACGTCGTCCACCTCGACCCGTTCGCGCCCGACGCCCTCGCGCAGGCCGAGAAGACACGGGCGCGCTGCGACGAGCTGGGGCTGGACGTCGTCGTCGAGACCGGCGCCCGCTACCTGCTCGACCCCCGGGTGAAGCACGAGCCGACGCTGGTCACCCCGGACGCCGAGGGCCGGGCGCGGCGGCTGGCCTACCTGCGGCTGGCCTGCGACCTGGCCGAGGTGCTGGGTGCCGAGGCGGTCAGCTTCTGGGCCGGCGTGCCGCGGCCGGGGGTGGACCGCGACGAGGCGTGGGGCTGGGTGGTCGACGGCGTGCGCGCGCTGGTCGACAGCCACGGCGGGCGCTCCTACGCCCTGGCCGTCGAGCCCGAGCCCGGGATGCTGGTCGAGGACTGCGACGGCTGGGCCCGGCTGGCCGAGGAGGCGCCGGGCATCACGCTGGCGCTCGACACCGGCCACTGCGTCGTCGCCGGGGCGTACGAGCCGCAGGAGGCGGTCGCCGCGTTCGCCCCGCACCTGGGCACGGTCGCCGTCGAGGGCATGCGCCGCGGCGTGCACGACCACCTGCCCCTCGACGAGGGGGACGTGGACCTGCCCGCCGTGCTGCGGGCGCTGCGGGAGGTGGGCTACGAGCGGCTGGTCACCCTCGAGCTCTCCCGCGACGGGCACCGCGCGCACGAGATGGTGCCGCGCGCGATCGCGACGCTGAGGGAGGCCGAACGGGCATGAGGACCTGCTTCGTCAGCCGCCGCTACTGGCCGGCGGTCAGCGGCATGAGCGTGTACGCGGAGAACCTGCTGCGCGAGCTGGTCGCCCTCGGCCACGACGTCACGCTGGTCAGCCAGTACCGCGACGACGAGGCCGGCACCCGCGTCTACGGCGGCGGCCCGCCCCCGCCCGACCGGGTCCCGGCCGGCGTCGAGGTGGTCGCGCTGCCCAGCCGCGGCGAGACCGTCGTCCCCGCCGACTGGGAGGGCGACATCGACGAGATCGTGCGCACCGTCGTCGGGCTGCACGCCGAGCGCCCCTTCGACGTCCTGCACGCCCAGTACGGCTACCCGCCGGGCCTGGCGGTGCTGGCCGCCGCCCGCGAGACCGGGCTGCCGGCCGTGGTGAGCATCCAGGGCGGCGACGGCCACTGGGTGGGCACCTGCTGCACCACCCACGCCGAGGCGATGCGCACGGTGGTGGACTGCTCGAGCGCGGTGCTGATCGGCAGCGCCAGCTTCCGCGACGAGGTGGTCGGCAACCTCGGCAGCGACCCGGCGCGGTTCACGATCGTCCCCGGCGCCACCGACACCCGGCGGTTCACG
The DNA here is from genome assembly GCF_054050595.1 of Geodermatophilus sp. SYSU D00779. Classification (NCBI taxonomy): domain Bacteria; kingdom Bacillati; phylum Actinomycetota; class Actinomycetes; order Geodermatophilales; family Geodermatophilaceae; genus Geodermatophilus; species Geodermatophilus sp. SYSU D00779. The sequence continues at coordinate 52,145 of NZ_JBJGZQ010000020.1, read as the reverse complement.
CCGGCCGAGCGGCCGCTGGGCGCGCTGCGCGAGCCGCCGGTGCTGCTGTTCCACGGCCGGGTGGACCGGCGCAAGGGCGTGCTCGACCTGCTCGAGGCGCTGCCCGACGGCGTCCGCCTGGTCGTGTCGGGCATCGGCCCGGACCTCGACGAGGCCAGGGCCCGCGCCGACGAGCGGACGACGTTCCTCGGCTACGTCCCGCCCGACCGGGCGCCGGAGGTCTACCGCTCGGCCGACGTCTTCGTCAGCCCCACCTACAGCGAGGGGTTCAGCAACACGCTGCTCGAGGCGATGGCCAGCGGGCTGCCGACGGTGAGCACCGACAGCGTCGGCGTCGTCGACTGCCTGCGCCACGAGGAGAACGGGCTGCTGCACGCGCCCGGGGACGTCGCCGGGCTGCGGGCCGCGCTGACCCGCCTGCTGGACGACGGCGCGCTGCGCACCCGGCTGGCGACGACGGCGCTCGAGGAGGTGCGGCGGCTCTACTCCTGGCCGGTGCTGGCGGCCTCGATCGACGCCGTCCACCGCTCGGTGGTGGGGACGACGCCGTCCGCCGACTGGTCGATGCCCTCGGACGTCGACCTGTCCTGCCGGTTCCGCTCCGCGGCGCACCTCCTGTGAGGGTGCTCGCGGTCAGCCCGCACCTCGACGACGCCGCCTTCTCCGTCGGCGGCACGCTCGCGGCGCTGGCCTCGGCCGGCCACGAGGTCACCGTGGTCACCTGCTTCACCGCGAGCGTGCCCGACCCGGCCGGCTTCGCGCTGGCCTGCCAGCTGGACAAGGGGCTGCCGGCCGACGTCGACTACCTGGCCCTGCGCCGCGACGAGGACGCCGCGGCGATGGCCGTGCTGGGCGCCAGCCCGGTCTACCTGGGACTGCCCGAGGCGCCGCACCGCGGGTACACCAGCGCCGCCGACCTCTTCGCCGGCGTGCACGAGGACGACCAGGTGTGGCGGTCGCTGGCCGCGGCGCTGGCGGAGCACGAGGCGGACCTGTGGCTGGCCCCGCAGGCGCTCGGCGGGCACGTCGACCACCTGCAGGTGCTGCGGGCCGTGGCGGGCCTGGACCGGCCGGTGCTGTGGTGGCGCGACAGCCCCTACGTGCTGCGCGACCCGGCCGCCGTCCCCGGCCCGGCGCTGCCCGGCGGGCTGGCCGAGGTGCACCTGCCGCAGGACCTCGACCGGCGCGCCGACGCCTGCGCCTGCTACCCCACCCAGCTGGGCTTCCAGTTCGGCGGCGTGGAGCAGATGCGCACCGCGCTGGCCGGCCTGCCCGAGGTGCTGCTGGCCGGCGACCGGGCGCGGGAGGTGCTCGCGACCGCCGCCGTCCCGGCCGGCTGAGCCGCCGGCGTCCTGCCGGACCCGGCGCCGTCCCCACCCGCCGCGTGCTCGACCGCTCGCGGAGCTGCCGGGGGCTGCCAGGCTGCCGCGCATGCAGCAGGCCTTCGGCATGGCCGTCCCCGAGACGGTGGGCGAGATGTGCCGTCCGACGACGTCGGCGGTGCTCGTCTACGACGCGCAGGTGGGCATCCTGGCCCACGTCCAGGACAGGGACCGGGTGGTCGAGCGGATCGGCGCGGTCCTGCAGGCGGCCCGGGCGTCGGGTGTCCCGGTGCTGTACGTGCGGCACGTGTCGCTCCCGCCGACGCACATGGGCGTGGCGGCGCTGCGCACCGCCATGGCGTGGCAGCGGCTGGGCGAGGCGGCCGCGGTGACCGCGGCCTTCCCGCCGGACGCGCCGCACACCCAGGTCGCCGGCGAGCTGGCGCCGGTGGACGGCGAACCGGTGCTCGACAAGCTCGGCATGTCGGCGTTCGTCGGCACCCCGGTCGAGCAGGTGCTGCGCGACCGAGGTGTGACCACGCTGGTCCTGGTCGGCGCCGTCCTCGAGATCGGGATCGAGCCGACCGCCCGGCACGCCGCCGACCTCGGCCTCCTGCCGGTCGTGGTGGAGGACGCCTGCGGGGTGGTCGACCCGGAGGCGGCGCAGCGCTCGCTGGCGAGCCTCGACTACAGCCTGCTCACCTACCGCTGCAGCAGCCGGGACGTCGTGGACGCCTTCGGCGCCGTCGGAGTGCCCCGGGGGGCCGCGTCGGCCTAGCCTGTTCCGGGTGGCGGACGACGACCTGCAGCGCCTGGTGCAGCGACGCCTGCTCGAGCTGTCCTCGAGCGCCCAGGCGGCATCGCGGAGGGCCCAGTGGGCGATCGCGCCCGAGACCATCGCGCGCATCGCGGCCGGCCGGCACTCGGGGATGGTGAGCGAGCGCCTGGCTGCGGCGCTGGCCCGCGCCCTCGACGTCCCGGAGAACCGGGTCCGCCGCGTGGTCGGCCTGCCGCTCGTCGAGGACCCCCGCGCCGACGTCTGCACCGGCCCGCACCTGCGCGTCGTCCGCGACGACGGCCGGCTCGCCTAGCCGGGCTCCCTCCCGTCCCGGCCCACCCGGACCCACGGCCGCGTCCGGAAACCGCCAGTCCCCCGGCCCCCGCGCTGTCATGCTCGTCGCGTGACACCGCCCCTGGACGCCGAACGCTGCTACCGCGCTGTCGCCAGCCGGGACGCCCGGTTCGACGGCTGGTTCTTCACCGCGGTCGCCACCACCGGCATCTACTGCCGCCCGTCCTGCCCGGCCCGCACGCCACTGCCGCACAACGTCACCTTCTTCTCGACCGCGGCTGCCGCCCAGGGCGCCGGGTACCGGGCCTGCCGCCGCTGCCGCCCCGACGCCGTCCCCGGTTCGCCGGAGTGGGACACCCGCGCCGACGTCGTCGCCCGCGCCGTCCGGCTCATCGGCGACGGCGAGGTCGAGCGCTCCGGCGTCCCCGGCCTGGCCGCCCGGCTGGGCTACTCCGAGCGCCAGCTGCACCGGCTGCTCGTCGGCGAGCTGGGCGTCGGCCCCCTGGCGCTGGCCCGGGCGCAGCGCGCGCAGACCGCCCGGCTGCTCGTCGAGACCACCGACCTGCCCATGGCCGACGTCGCCTTCGCCGCCGGGTTCGCCAGCATCCGGCAGTTCAACGACACCGTCCGCGAGGTCTTCGCCGCCACCCCGACCGAGCTGCGGCGGACCGCGCCGGCCGGCCCGCCCAGCACTCCCGGCCGGCTGACGCTCCGGCTGGCCGCGCGCGCCCCGTACGAGGCCGCCGAGGTGCTGCTGTTCCTCGGCGTGCACGCCGTCCCCGGCCTGGAGGAGTGGGACGGGACGACGTTCTCCCGCGTGCTCGACCTGCCGCACGGGCCCGGGGTCGTGCACCTCTCCCCCGCCCCGGACGGCGGCGCCGCGGTGACCGCCCGGCTGGAGCTGCCCGCGCTGCGCGACCTGGGGACGGCGGTGGCCCGCTGCCGCCGCATGCTCGACCTCGACGCCGACCCGGCCGCGGTCGACGGCGTCCTCGGCGCCGACCCGGCGCTGGCCGGGCTCGTCGCCACCGCGCCCGGCCGCCGGGTGCCCGCCTCCCCCGACGCCGACGAGCTGGCCGTGCGCGCCGTCCTCGGCCAGCAGGTGTCCCTCGCCGGCGCCCGCACGCTCACCGCCCGGGTGCTGCGGGCCGCGGGCACGCCGCTGCCCGAGCCGGTGGGCACGCTGACCCACGCCTTCCCGCGCCCGGCCGCCCTGGTCGACGCCGACCTCACCGCCGTCGGGCTGACCGGCGCGCGCCGGCGCACCGTGCACGCGCTCGCCGGCGCGCTGACGGCCGGGGCGGTGACGCTGGACCCCGGTGCCGACCGCGAGCAGGCCGGCCGCGCGCTGCGCGCCGTCCCCGGGATCGGCCCCTGGACCGCCGCGCTGGTCGCGCTGCGCGGCCTGGGCGACCCCGACGTGTGGCTGCCCGGCGACCTGGCGTTGCGGCGCTCGCTGGCCACCCTCGGCAGCTCCGACGGCGACGCCGCCACCCGCTGGCGGCCGTGGCGGTCCTACGCCGTGATGCACCTGTGGGCGCTCGCCGTGCCCGCGCTCTCGACCCGACCACTCCCCCTCGAACGGAGCGCCTCATGACCCCGCTCCCCGCCCGCTCCGCCACCGTCGAGACCCCGCCCGGGCCGTTCACCGTGGTCGTGGCCCGCGACGGCGCCGTCCTCGCCAGCGGCTGGACCGCCGACGTCGCCGACCTCCTCCCCGTCGTCCACCGCGCGCTGCGGCCGGCCTGGGTCGAGCCCGTCGAGCACCTCCCGGTGCTCGACGCGGTCGAGGCCTTCGTCGCCGGCGACGTCACCGCCATCGACGAGGTCCCGGTGCGCCAGCGCTCCGGCCCCTTCCTCGAGGACGCCTGGGAGGTGCTGCGCACCGTCCCGCCCGGGGAGCCGGACACCTACGCCGCCTTCGCCGCGCGCTGCGGGCGGCCGGCGGCGATCCGCGCGGCGGCCAACGCCTGCGCCCGCAACGCCGCGGCGCTGTTCATCCCCTGCCACCGGGTGCTCGGCTCGGACGGCGGGCTGGGCGGCTTCCGCTGGGGGACACCGGTCAAGCGGTGGCTGCTCGACCACGAGGCGGCCCACGCGCCCGTCCCCGCCTGAAGCAGGACCCCCCCTCCCCGCACGGTCCGCACGCTCGGCGCGGGCCCCTGGAGGGTGGCCGTTCCAGCACCTCACCGGGCTCGGCGCGGGCCCCTGGAGGGCGGCCGTGTGTCTGCCGGGAAGTGTCGGTCACGTCCGGCACCCTCTCGGTGTGGACGCCGCCTCGCTGCTCACCGGTCTGTTCGTCGGCGCGCTGCTGGCCACCGCGATCACCCTCGGCGCCGTCGCGCTGGTGTCCCGGCGCCGCCCGGCCGACGACGTCCTGGAGCCGGTGCACGAGTCGCTCGACCACCTGCACCGGCTGCTGGCCGGTATCGAGCGCGACCGCGCCACCGCGCACGGCGAGCTGCGCGAGCAGATGGGCACCGTCGGGCAGACCTCGGCGCTGCTCCGGCAGGAGACCGCCGCGCTGGTGACCGCGCTGCGCACCCCCCACGTGCGCGGCCGGTGGGGCGAGGTGCAGCTGCGCCGGGTGGTCGAGGTCGCCGGCCTGCTCGAGCACTGCGACTTCGTCGAGCAGCCCTCCAGCACCAACGACGCCGGCGCCGGCGTGCGCCCCGACCTCGTGGTCACCCTCTCCGACGGCCGGCAGGTGGTGGTCGACGCCAAGGTGCCGTTCACCGGCTACATCGAGGCGGTGCAGGCCGAGGACGTCGCGGTGCGCGCGGAGCGGGTCGCCGCGCACGCCCGGCAGCTGCGCGCCCACGTCGACGCCCTCGCCGCCCGCCGCTATCCCACGGCGTTCCGGCCGGCCGCGCCGTTCACCGTCCTCTTCGTGCCCTCCGACGGGTTCCTCACCACCGCCCTCGAGGCCGAGCCCGGGCTGCTGGAGTACGGCTTCGCCCGCGACGTCGTGCTGGCCACCCCCAGCACGCTGCTGGCGCTGCTGCGCACCGTCGCCTACTCGTGGCGGCAGGAGCGGCTGGCCCGCGACGCCGACCAGGTGCTCGAGGTCGGCCGCCGGCTGCACGCCCGCCTGTCCACCCTCTCCGGTCACCTCACCCGGCTGGGTTCGGCGCTGTCCTCCACGCTGACCCGCTACAACGAGACGGTCGGCTCCTACGAAGGGTCGGTGCTCGTGGCCGCCCGCCGCTTCGACGACCTGGGGGTCGCCGAGTCGCCGGTGCCCACGCCGCCGCCGGTCGAGGCCACGGTCCGCACGCTGCGGCCCACCGAGCTGCCGCTGCCCGGGGAGCTGCCCCGGCCGACGGAGCTGTCGCCGCGGGGCGACGGGTCCCGTCCCGCGGAGCGCGACGGCACGACCGGCTGAGACCCGGGCACGACCTGAGGTGCCACCGTCGTCACGTCCGCACCGCTGCGTCACAGGGACCCCGCGGTCCTCAGCGGATGTGCATCCGGGCCTGCGGTTTTGGCACTTGTGCACAGCGTGCACCGGTGCCGTCCTGCGTCGTGCCCGCCCCGGCCGTCGTTACCGTTGCCCGTGACAGGGACCCCCGTTCGGAGGTCCGCCACGAGGGGACGGGAGGTCCGCCATGGCCTCGGTGCGAACCGCCGACACCTGGCGCGAGTCCGGGGGGCGTGCCGACCGGCGCGTCGCCGCCCGTCCCGAGGGGGCGGACTACGTCTCGCGCATCGGCCGCCCGCCGGTCCCGCCGCCGCCCCCGCGGATGCGGTCGACCGACCTGCCGCCGTTCCCCGAGGACAGGGCGCGCACCGGGCGCCGCCGCGACGACCGTCCCGCTCCGCCGCCGCCCCGCCCGTCGGCCGACCGCAGCGCGCGGCCCGCAGCCCGGGACTCCGAGCGCAGCCGTCCCGCTCCCCGCGACGCCGACCGGCCGCGGGGCCGTGAGGACCGCCCGCGCGACCTGCCCGACCTCGACGCCGACGACCGTCGCCCCGCTCCCCGCTCGCCCGAGCCCCGGCCCGCGGGCCGCCGTCCGAGCGGTCGTGGGGCGAAGGCGCAGGCGCCGGAGAGCGGCGGCCGGGTGCGGGGCGCGTTCGCCGTCCTCGCCGTCTTCCTGGTCACCCTGGCCGCTGCGGCCCTCGAGTCCTGGATCGGCACCGGCCTGGGCCTGGCCACGCTCGGGACCCTGACCGCGGCCAGCGTCGTGGCCACCCTGGTGGTCCGCCGCAGCGACCTGCTGACCGCGGTGACCGCTCCGCCGCTGGTCTACGTGGCCGTGGCCGCGCTGAACACCGCGCTCGCGCCGTCGGCCTCGCTGAACCTCGCGTCGGTGGCCACCCTGCTCATCCGCGGCTTCCCGGCCATGGCGGTCGCCACCGCCGCCGCCGCGGTCGTCGGGCTGATCCGCTGGGCCGCCCGCCGCTGAACAGAGGCCCGTCCTCCTCACCGGGAAGGACCCCGCCCACCTGCCCTCCGCGAGCTCAGGGCGGTGCCCTGGACGGGGCCGGGCGAGCCTCTGGACGGGGCCGCCATCCCGGCAGAAAGGGCCCCCTCCCATTCGGGAGGGGGCCCTCCTGTCAGGCGGGTGGAGCTCTCTCGCTCAGGCCGGGTCGGAGGCGGGCCTCGGGGCGCGCTTCGCGCGCAGCTCGTGCGGCAGCGCGAACACCAGGCGCTCCTCGGCGGCCTTCACCGTCTCGACGTCGGGGTAGCCGCGCTCGGCCAGCCAGTCGAGCACCTCGCTGACCAGCACCTCGGGCACCGAGGCGCCGCTGGTCACACCGACGGTGCCGACGCCCTCGAGCCAGGCCGGGTCGATCTCGGAGGCGAAGTCCACCAGGTGCGCGGCCCGGGCGCCGGCCTCCAGCGCCACCTCGACCAACCGGACGGAGTTCGACGAGTTGGTCGACCCGACGACGACGACCAGGTCGCACTCGCCGGCCATCTGCTTGACGGCCTGCTGCCGGTTCTGCGTGGCGTAGCAGATGTCGTCGCTGGGCGGCGACTGCAGGCCGGGGAAGCGGGTCCTGAGCTGGTCGACCGTCGCCAGCGTCTCGTCGACCGACAGCGTCGTCTGCGACAGCCAGACGACCTTCTCCGGGTCGCGCACCTGGACGTTGGCCACGTCCTCGTCGCCGTCCACGAGCTGGATGTGCCCGGGCGCCTCGCCGGAGGTGCCCTCGACCTCCTCGTGCCCGCGGTGGCCGATCAGCAGGATGTCGTAGTCGTCGCGGGCGAACCGCTTGGCCTCCTGGTGCACCTTGGTCACCAGCGGGCAGGTCGCGTCGATCGTCCTCAGCTGCCGGGCCGCGGCCTCCTCGTGCACCGCCGGGGAGACGCCGTGCGCACTGAAGACGACGACCGAGCCCTCGGGCACCTCGTCGGTCTCGTCGACGAAGACCGCCCCACGCCGCTCGAGCGTCGCCACCACGTGCTTGTTGTGGACGATCTGCTTGCGGACGTAGACCGGGGCGCCGTGGATCTCCAGGGCGCGCTCGACGGCGACCACCGCCCGGTCCACGCCGGCGCAGTAGCCCCGGGGATCGGCCAGCAGGACACGTCCGCGCTGATCAGCCATGGCCCCATGGTAGTTACAGGCCCCCCTGCCCCCGGTGTTCGCAGGCTCACACCGGGCCCCTGCAGGAGCCCGGCCTCCTGCTACGGGCGAACTCGCAGCGGGACCCTGCGGGGACCGCCGCCAGGAACGAGACGCGTACCACCATCGGTGTGGTCCGCGCCAGAGCGGGGTGTCGGGCGCGGCGATTCGGGGCAGGGTGGGGCCATGTCGCGTGAGATCCCACAGGTCGTCCGTGCGGTGGTCGGGCTGGCCGCCACCGTCCTCGACGACGCCCTCCACCTGCCCCGGGCGCTGCCGAGCCTCCCCGTGCGCGTGATCGGGCTGGCCATGCAGGCCACGATGAAGGTGCAGCAGCACTACTCCGGCCTGGTGGCCCGCGGGGACGAGGTCTTCACCGGGTTGCGCGGCGAGTCCGAGCCCGGCCTGGCCACGTTCGACGAGGACCTCCCCGAGCAGACCCCCGGGCGCACCTCCGCCTTCGACCGCGCGCCCGGGTTCGACGAGCCGACGTCCTTCGACCGCGCCTCCGCGCCGGTGGACGACGAGGAGGTCGCCGAGGAGGTCGCCGCGCTGATCGACGACGAGGTCTCGGGGCTGCCCGCCGAGCCGGCGCCCGAGGAGGTCGTCGAAGCCCTGGCCGACATCACCGACGAGGTGGCCGCCGCCGACCTCGACGTCGACCGCGCCGAGCCCGGCCTCACGACAGAGGACGCGCTGGAGACCGCGCTGCTGGAGGCCGACGGCGCACCCGACAGCGCGCTGGTCGACGGCGGCTCGGGGGACACCGGGACCGTCGACACCGACGAGATCGCCGAGAGCCCCACGACCCCGCCGGCGTCCCTGCTGGACGCCGAGGCCACCGAGTTCGACGTCCACCCGTCGGCACCCACCGAGGCCCCGGCGCCGAGCGACCCGGGCGGCTCGCCCGTCGGCGAGGCGGCCGGCGCGCCCGACGTCACCACCGAGGTCGACGTCCTCACCCCGGACGGCGGTGTCGCGACCGTCGAGGGCACGGTGACCGACGAGGGCGTGGCCGCGCCCGAGGGGCCCACCGAGAGCACCGCCGCGCCCGAGACCCCCACCGCGACCGAGACGGCCACCGACCAGACGCCCGCCGCGACCGAGGCGCCGGCCGACGACACCCCCGGCGCACCCGCCCAGGCCGACCGGCAGGAGACCGGTGTCGACGAGGCGCTCGGCAGCGAGGTCAGCGACGCGGACACCCGCCCCTCCACCGAGGGCGCCCCGGCCGGTGCCGACCACGAGGCGACCGGCCGCGGCGACGAGGTCGTCACCGCCGCGGGCGCGCAGGTCGACGACCAGGTCGGCGGGGGCGAGGACACGAGCGCCTCCGCCACGACCGACGAAGCCACGACCGACGAGGCCACGACCGACGAGGCCACGACCGACGAGGCCACGACCGACGAGGCCGCCACCGACGAGGCCGCCACCGACCAGACCTCCGACGAGGTCGTCGCCACCGACGAGGGCGGCGGCGAGGTGGCGGCGGCGACCGGCGTCCGCACCGACGTCGACGAGTCGGCGACCGCTGACGAGGCCGAGGACACCGCCGGTGCCGCGGCCGCAGGCACCGCCCCGGTCGAGGGCTACGACAGCTTCACCATCGCCCAGCTGCGCGGCCGGCTGCGCGGCTACCAGCTGGCCACCGTGGCGGACCTGGTCGCCTACGAGGAGGCCACCCGGGCCCGCGAGCCCTACCTGCGGATGCTGCGCAACCGGCTGGAGAAGCTGGAGCGCCAGGCCGTCGAGGACAGCCCGCTGGCCCCCCGCGGCGCCTGAGGGAGGGCCCCCTCCTCCCCGCCCTCCCGCACGATCAGGACGGGACCGCCCGGGCAGCTCTCCGGGGCGTCGGAGCCGTTTGGCACGCTCGGGGGGTGACCTCCCCCTCCACGCCGGAAGCCCCCTGGCCGGTCCGCACGGTGGCCCGCAAGGTCGCCGAGTGGATCGGCCGGCTGGGTGAGGTCTGGGTCGAGGGGCAGATCGCCCAGCTGTCCCGGCGCGGCGCGGCGACGGTGTTCCTGACCCTGCGCGACCCGGCCGCCGACCTGTCGGTGCCGGTCACCTGCAGCCGGGACGTCGCCGACCGTCCCGGCCTGGAGCTGACCGAGGGCGCCCGCGTCATCGTGCGGGCGCGGCCGGACTACTACATCGCCCGCGGGTCCTTCTCGCTGCGCGCGACCGAGATCCGCGCTGTCGGCCTCGGCGAGCTGCTGGCCCGCATCGAGCGGATCCGCCGGCTGCTGGCCGCCGAGGGACTCTTCGACGCCGCCCGCAAGCGGCCGCTGCCGTTCGCCCCCGCCGTCGTCGGGGTGGTCACCGGGCGGGACAGCGCCGCCGAGCGCGACGTCCTGGTCACCGCGCGCCGGCGCTGGCCCGCCATCCGGTTCGCCGTCCACCACAGCCTGGTGCAGGGGCCGTCGGCCGCCGCGTCGGTCATCGAGGGGCTGCAGCGGCTCGACCGGGACCCCGAGGTCGAGGTCATCGTCGTCGCCCGCGGCGGCGGCTCGGTCGAGGACCTGCTGCCCTTCTCCGACGAGGGCCTGGTCCGCGCCATCGCCGCCTGCCGGACACCGGTGGTGACCGCCGTCGGCCACGAGACCGACACGACGCTGGTCGACCACGCCGCCGACGTCCGGGCCGCCACGCCCACCGACGCCGCGCACCGCGTGGTGCCCGAGATCGGGGAGCAGCGCCGGCTGGTCGACGGGCTGCGCGCCCGGGCCCGGCACCTGTTGGGCACCCGGCTGGAGCAGCAGGAACGGTGGCTGGAGAGCGTCCGTAGCCGCCCGGTGCTGGCCGACCCGCAGCGGCTGCTGCACGGCCGGGCCGACGACGTCGAGCAGCTGCGCACCCGTGCCCGCCGGACCCTGGTGCACCGGCTGGAGGGCGCCGAGCGCGACCTCGAGCACGCCCGCGCCCGGGTCGCCGCGCTCTCCCCCGCCGCGACGCTGCAGCGCGGCTACGCCGTCGTCCAGCGGGCCGACGGCTCCCTCGTCCGGGAGCCGGGCGAGGTGGCCGACGACGAGCGGCTGTCGGTGCGGGTGGCGGGCGGCCGGCTGCCGGTGCGCGTGGCCAGGGAGGATGGGTGACCGTGAGCGCGAAGCCGGACGAGCAGCCGACGACCACCTACGAGCAGGCCCGCGAGGAACTCGCCGACGTCGTCCGGCGGCTGGAGGCCGGCGGGCTCACCCTCGAGGAGTCGCTCGCCCTGTGGGAGCGCGGCGAGCAGCTGGCCGAGCTGTGCCAGCACTGGCTGGACCGGGCCCGCGAGCGCCTCGCCGCCGCGACCCCTGGGGATCAGCCCGAGTAGGGCCGCACCGCCCCGGCGACGACCTCCAGCTCGTCGTCGGGAGCCGACCCGGTGACCAGCACGGTGACGTCGCCGTCGGTGCGGGACAGCACCGTCTCGCCGCGCTCCGTCGTCCCCCGGGTCCAGGTCTGGCCGTCGAGGTCGACGGTGCCCTGCTCCTGCGCGCCGCCCAGGACGTCGTCCACCGCGCTCACCCGCGCGTCGTCGCTGACCACGAAGCCGGCGTACTCCGCCGACGGGGTGAGGTAGCCGATCTCCAGGGTCACCGGGTCGCCGGCGTCCGCGTCACCGGCGTCGGTGCGGGCGCTGGTCGGGCGGTAACCGTCGGGCAGGCCCTCCGGGGCGACCACGGGGTAGCCCGCGCGGGCGGCGGCCAGCTGCACCGTGCTGGCCGGGTCGACCTCGCGGACGGGGTCGACGTCGGACTGCTTGAACGACATCCAGCCCACCAGCGCCAGGCAGATCAGCACCAGCGGGCCGAGCGAGCGCAGCATGTTGGCCGCGCTCAGGCGGTTGGCCCGCTCGATCGCCGGCGAGGGCGCCTGCGCGGGAGGCTGACTGGTCGGACCGGCTGAGCTCACCCCCCTAGGATGACAGGACTCATCGCCCCACCCCGCCGCCTACCAACGCCCGCGGCCCCCTCCCGGGCACCGCCCCGAGCTAGCGACGGGTGGGGAGGAGGGGGCCCTGCCACAGGAGGTCCCCGTGTCCCTGCCCCTGCCCGACGGCCGAGCGACCCACGGTGGAAGCGACTTCCGCGCCGACCGCCCGGCCCCCGACCGCAACCTCGCCCTGGAACTGGTGCGGGTCACCGAGGCCGGTGCGATGGCCGCCGGCCGCTGGGTGGGCCGCGGGGACAAGAACGGCGGCGACGGCGCAGCGGTCGACGCGATGCGCGCCCTCATCGGCACGGTGAGCATGAAGGGCGTCGTCGTCATCGGGGAGGGCGAGAAGGACCAGGCCCCGATGCTCTTCAACGGCGAGCAGGTCGGTGACGGCAACGGCCCCGAGTGCGACGTCGCGGTCGACCCGGTGGACGGCACCACCCTCATGGCCAAGGGCATGCCCAACGCCATCGCGGTCATGGCGGTCGCCGACCGCGGTGCGATGTACGACCCGTCGGCGGTCTTCTACATGGAGAAGATCGCGGTCGGCCCGGCCGCGGCCGACGTCGTCGACATCACCGCGCCGGTCGCCGAGAACATCCGCCGGGTCGCCAAGGCCAAGCACAGCTCCGTTGGCGACGTCACGGTCTGCATCCTCGACCGCCCCCGCCACGACCAGCTTGTCCACGAGGTGCGGGAGGCCGGCGCCCGGATCAAGTTCATCACCGACGGCGACGTCGCCGGCGCGATCGCCGCCGCGCGCGAGGGCACCGGCGTCGACCTGCTCATGGGCATCGGTGGCACGCCGGAGGGCATCATCGCCGCCTGCGCCCTGAAGTGCATGGGCGGTGCGCTGCAGGGCAAGCTGTGGCCCAAGGACGACGACGAGCGGCAGAAGGCCCTCGACGCCGGCCACGACCTCGACCGGGTGCTGCAGATCGACGACCTGGTGCGCGGCGACGTCTTCTTCGTGGCCACCGGCATCACCGACGGCGAGCTGCTGCGCGGCGTCCAGTACCGGTCCGGCGGGTGCACGACGCAGTCGCTGGTCATGCGCTCGAAGTCCGGCACGATCCGGCTGATCGACAGCCTGCACTCGCTGGAGAAGCTGCGCGCCTACTCCGCGGTGCCCTTCGACCGCTCCGAGGGCTGAGTTCCCGCGGTCGTCCGGACCGCACCGCGGCCAGTGCCGCCCCCCGGCCGAGCGGAGCCGCAGCGTCGTCCCTGCGCGGACCACTCGGGACGACGGGCCGGCGCGTCAGCGAGGGGGCAGGGGTGGCGGGGTCGGCGGCGGGGGGATCGGCGGCAGGGGCGGTGGAGGTGGCGGCGGCGTCAGGTGGCGGGCGGCGAGGCGGTCGACCACGGCCCGCCACCGGCTCGCCGACTCCCCCGGTGCCAGGCTGCGCAGCCGCAGGTCGCCGAACACGCTGCGGGCGCGGACGACGATCCGCGGTGTGCCGGCCAGCCGCGGCACCGGGGCCAGCTGCGTCCTGCGGTCGCCGAAGACAGTGCGGCCCTGCAGCTCGGCGGCCACCCCCTCGGCGACGACCACGTCGACGTCGCCGAACACCGTGCCCAGGCTGATCTCGAGGCGGTCGACGTCGGTGCGCAGGCCGCGCAGGTCCAGCCGGACGTCACCGAAGACGGTGCTCACCCGCCGAGGCGGGTTCGGGCCGGCCAGCTCCACGTCGCCGAAGACGGTGTTGAGCTCCTCGGGGACGCGCGTGCCGACGATCTCGACCGGGGGTGGGGCGTCCGGCGGCAGGTCGGCGACGAGCGCGGCGAGGTCGTCGTGCGTAGCTGCGGCATAGGCGGCCTCGACCCGCTCGCCGAACTCGGTCAGGTCGATCCGCCCCTCGGCGACCGCCCCCTGCAGGCGCGTCACCGTGGCCTCGCGGTCGGCGTCCGAGGCGCGGACGACGGGCCGGGCGGGGACGGCGTCGGGCTCCACGCGACCGACCGTAGCCGAGCCGCCGCCCGCCGATCCCGTCCTGAGCCGCACAGGGCGGAGGACGGCGGCGGCCCCCTGCAGGGACCCGCCGCGAGCCTGCGAGCGGTGGGGGCAGGGGGTCCTCCCTCGGTCCAGCTCGGTGGAGTAGGCGACGGTGAGCGGCTCGACCCGGCCCCCGCAGGTGCTGCCGTCGCCCAGCAGTACCCCGGTCTGCTCGGTCATCGACTCGCCCAGCCCGCTGCCGATGCCGCGGGCGACCTCCTCCGCCCGGCCGGCGAGCACGGAGGAGAGCAGCAGCGCCGAGACCCGCGCGGCGAGGAGGACCCCGACGGAGAGCACCGCGGCCGCCGCGACCGGGCTGCCCGTGCGGCCGGGGTGGAACGGCGGGCACCGTCCCGGGGGCCGGGGGGCGGGCCTGGGCCGGGCCGGCGCCTGCGCCGGCCACTCGGGGGCCGGCGGCGTCCAGGCCGGGGTCGGCGTCCCCACCCCGAGCGGGACGGCGTCGGACGGCTGCTGCGGCCGGGACGTGCGCTCTCCTCCGACCAGGACGGACCTCCCATGCCGGGTGCGCCCTCGCCGCCCCGGCCGCTCCCCCGTCGGAGCGGTCCGGACCGTGACCTCGCGGGCATCTAGGGTCCTGGGTCGGAGCACTGTCACCAACGAACACCGGGAGCCGCTGCAATGCCCGCTGAGACCCAGGTCGCCGCGCAGGACGGCGCCGACTACCGCATCGAGCACGACTCCATGGGCGAGGTCCGGGTCCCCGCGTGGGCGAAGTGGCGGGCGCAGACGCAGCGCGCCGTCGAGAACTTCCCGATCTCCGGCACGCCCATCGAGCGGGAGCTGATCGCCGCGCTGGCCGCCATCAAGGGCGCGGCCGCCGCCGTCAACGCCTCCCTCGGCGTCCTGCCGCAGGAGACCGCCGACGCCATCGGCACCGCCGCCGCCTCCGTCGCCCGCGGCGAGTGGGACGAGCACTTCCCCATCGACGTCTTCCAGACCGGCTCGGGGACGTCGAGCAACATGAACACCAACGAGGTCGTCGCGACCCTCGCCACCGAGGCGCTCGGCTCACCGGTGCACCCCAACGACCACGTCAACGCCTCGCAGTCGTCCAACGACGTCTTCCCGTCGGCGATCCACGTCGCGGCGACGAAGGCCATCGTGCGCGACCTCGTCCCCGCACTGGAGCACCTGGCCGGATCGCTGGAGCGCAAGGCCGAGGAGTTCGCCGAGGTGGTGAAGAGCGGGCGCACCCACCTGATGGACGCCACCCCGGTCACCCTCGGTCAGGAGTTCGGCGGGTACGCCGCGGCGGTGCGCTACGGCATCGAGCGGCTGCAGGCCTCCCTGCCGCGGATCGGCGAGCTGCCGCTGGGCGGCACCGCCGTCGGCACGGGCATCAACACCCCGCCCGGCTTCGCCGCCGCCATCATCGAGCGGCTCGCCGGCGAGCTGGACCTGCCGCTGACCGAGGCGCGCAACCACTTCGAGGCGCAGAGCTCGCGCGACGCGCTGGTCGAGGGCTCCGGGCAGCTCAAGACCATCGCCGTCGGCCTGGTGAAGATCGCCAACGACCTGCGGTGGATGGGCTCCGGCCCGCGCACCGGCCTCGGCGAGATCCAGCTGCCGGACCTGCAGCCGGGCAGCTCGATCATGCCCGGCAAGGTGAACCCGGTGATCCCGGAGGCGGTCATCCAGGTGGCCGCCCAGGTGATCGGCAACGACGCCGCCGTCACGTTCGCCGGCACCACGGGCGTCTTCGAGCTCAACGTCACGCTGCCGCTGATGGCGCGCAACGTGCTGGAGTCGATCCGGCTCCTGGCCAACGTGAGCCGGATCCTGGCCGACCGCTGCGTCGACGGGATCGTCGCCAACGTCGACCGCTGCCGGGAGTACGCGGAGTCCTCGCCGTCGATCGTGACACCGCTGAACAAGTACATCGGCTACGAGGAGGCGGCGAAGGTCGCCAAGCAGTCGCTGGCCGAGCAGAAGACGATCCGTCAGGTCGTGGTGGAGCGCGGCTACGTCGAGCAGGGCAAGCTCACCGAGCAGCAGCTCGACGAGGCCCTCGACGTCCTCTCGATGACCCACCCCTGATCGCCCCGGGCAGCGCCGGCCGACTCGCCCATGCACCGCACGGGCGGGTCGGTGAGGACGCCCCGTAGTAGGTTCGTCCCGTGGCGTTACCTCCGAGCCCCGAGTCGGAGTCCATGCAGTGGGAGAAGCTGGGGCTTGTTTGGACCGCCCCAGAGGCGAGCGGCCTGAACGGCGCGCTCCAGCCCACTCCTCTCGTCCTCGACGACCGGATCCGCGTGTTCGCCGGCTGCCGGGACGCCGAAGGGGCCAGCAGTGTCTGGTGGGTGGACCTGGCCCTGGACGACCCGCGCAGAGTGCTCGCTGAGGCCGGCGCGCCGGCGCTCAGGGCTGGCCCCTCCGGCAGCTTCGACGCCGCTGGCGTCGTGCCCGCTGCGCTCGCCCGCGTCGGCGACCAGGTACGCCTCTACTACGCCGGCTACCAGCCTCCCGCCGGTCCAGGCGAGCGGTTCCGGGTCTTCTCCGGCGTGGCCGCGTCCCGTGGCGACAGCACCGAGCAGTTCACTCGGCTGCGAGACACCCCGCTGCTGCGGACCAGCGCGGACGAGCGACTGTTCCGGGTCGTGCACTCGATCCTGCCCTCCGGCCACACCGGCTGGCGGGCCTGGTATGGCGCGGGACACTTCTTCCGGCAGGGCCGCACCAAGCTACTGCCGGTCTACGACATCCGGCAGATGGACTCCCCCGACGGCCTGCAGTTCCCCTCATCCGGTGACGTCGCCGTGCCGCTGGGCGCCCCGGACGAGCACCGCGTCGGCCGGCCCTACGTCGTCCCCCTCGAGGGCGGCTACCGCATGTTCTTCGGCGCTGGCACTGAGGAGACCATCTACCGGCTGACCTTCGCCGACTCGAGGGACGGCCGACGCTGGCGGCGCCACGACGGCCGCCTCGGCCTCGACGTGGGTCCCACCGGCTGGGACTCGGAGATGATGGCCTACCCGGCGGTGGTCACCACCCCGGCCGGGACCTTCCTCTTCTACAACGGCAACGGCTACGGCCGCGACGGGTTCGGCGTGGCCGTCCTGCGCCGGCAGCTGCCGCTGTTGCCCTGACCGGAAGGGACGCCGTGGCTCAGCGCAAGCCGATCGTCATCGTCGGCGCAGGCGAGACTGCCGACATCGCATACGAGTACT
Source organism: Geodermatophilus sp. SYSU D00779 (assembly GCF_054050595.1). NCBI lineage: Bacteria > Bacillati > Actinomycetota > Actinomycetes > Geodermatophilales > Geodermatophilaceae > Geodermatophilus > Geodermatophilus sp. SYSU D00779. The sequence continues at coordinate 35,079 of NZ_JBJGZQ010000020.1, read as the reverse complement.
TCACCGTGGACTCCGACCGCGAGGTGGTCGCCTTCGCCGTCGAGCAGCGCTACCTGACCCCGAAGGTCGCCCAACGGGAAGACGGTGTCCCGGTGGTGCCGTTCGAGCATCTGCTCGAGACCCATCCGCCGACACATGTGGAGACCTTCGTCGCCCTCACTTCGACCTGGCTCAACCGGGCACGGGCGCGGCTGTTCCGCTCGGTGAAGGACCAGGGCTACACCTGCGCCTCATTCATCAGCCCCCATGCCTTCGTCTGGCGGAACGTGACCGTCGGGGAGAATTCGTTCATCTTCGAGAACAACGTCCTCCAGCACCGGGTTCGAGTTGGCGACGACGTGATCCTGTGGAGCGGTAACCACGTCGGTCACCAGACGGTGATTGAGGACCACGTGTTCATCGCCTCGCACGTGGTGATATCCGGCTTCTGCCGGGTTGGTTCCTCGACGTTCATGGGTGTGAACGCCTCGGTCGGCGACGGGCTGTCGATCGGCGCGGACTCGGTGGTCGGCGCGGGGGCCGTCGTCGTCAAGGACCTCCCGCCTCGTGGCGTGTACGTCGGCAACCCCGCCAAACCCACAGGTGGGGATGCGTTCGACTCCTTCAAGGTCCCGGACGAGTTCCGTTGACCGGCCGGACGCGCTCAGTCCAGTGACCGACTGAACACCTTGCGGGTGCCGGGCACCGCGCCGACGCTGCGCTTGAAGTTGATCAGGCCGACGTTGGGCGTGCCGTCCTTCTCGCTCGAGGGTCCGAGGTCGAACAGGCGTGCCCCGCGCTCCAGCGAGGCGGTCGTCAGCAGGTGTGCCAGCAGGTCCATCGGCGAGCGCTCGAGGTCGTGCTCGGCGTCGCCCCAGGCCACCAGCAGGTCGATGTCGGAGAGCACCCGATAGACGACGGCGGAGGCGACCGGCCGAGCCCCCTGGCGCAGCAGCAACAGCCGCACCCTGTCGGGGAAGGCCTGCCGCACCCGCTCGAGGTAGTCCCGCGGCAGCCCCGGTGGTCGCCCGTGAGCTGCTCGATTGGCGGCCAGGATGCGGTGCAGCGTCGTGAGGTCCTCGCCGCCGGTCACCTCCACGAGCTCGTAGTCGCCGGCGAGGGCAGCGCGGACGTAAGACCGCTTGCGCTTGAACAGCGACAGCGGGTCCACACCAGCCTGCAGCGGCCGCAGGTCCAGGTGCTGATTCACGTCGCAGTGCTCGACCGCGAAGCCGCGGTACAGCAGGACGTACTCCAGCAGGGGTTCGGCAGCCGAGTACACCGGGGGCCGTGCACGGAGACGCACCGAGTGGACGTCGTCGGCCCGCATGGCGGCCAGCGCGCCGTCCACGAGACCCAGCAGGTCCTCCACCGTCGGGTCGTCGCGGACCAGGTCGGGTCCCCCGAAGGGCGCCCTGTGCCCACAGAGGAGGACGCCATCGGTCACAACTCCGTCCAGGACTCCGACCAACCGGCCCTCGCGCCGGTGCTCGTAGCGCCAGCGGGCGTCCGCCGGCACCTCGTTGAGATCGTGGAACCGCGCATCACAGAAAAGGAGTCCGCCCCCCAGCACCTGCTCCCCCACTGGCTCGCTCCTGTCCCTCGAGGCCCGTTCCATCCATCCTCCACTCTGCCGATGGACGAGGAGTGACGTCCCCGTTCGACACCCTCACCGACCGGCGTTCCCCGGCACCTGGACGCCGGGTGACCGACTGGAACCCAACGCCCCAGGGCACCGGGGCCGGCTGCCGGATCGTCGACCTCCCCCGGGTCACCGACCCGCGAGGCAACCTGACCTTCCTCGAGGGGCGCTCCCAGGTCCCCTTCGACATCGCCCGCGTGTACTACCTCTACGACGTGCCAGGCGGTGAGTCACGAGGGGGGCACGCGCACCGGGAGCTCGAGCAGGTGCTCATCGCTGTCGCGGGGAGCTTCGACGTCATCGTCGACGACGGGACGGAGACCGCCCGCTTCCACCTCAACCGCTCCTACTACGGGCTTTACATGCCACGGCTGACCTGGCGGGAGCTCGGCAACTTCTCCAGCGGCAGCGTCTGCTTGGTCCTGGCCTCCCAGCGGTACGAGGAGGACGACTACTACCGCGACTACTCGGAGTTCCTGCGCGCCCGGGCCGCCGCCGAAGGGATGCCGCGGTGAGCGCCTCCATCACCACCGTCGTCCCGTTCCTGAACTTGCGGGCGCTGCACGCCGAGTTGCAGGAGGAGTTGGACCACGCCGCGCTGCGCGTGCTGCACAGCGATCGGGTCCTGCTGGGTCCCGAGCTGTCCACCTTCGAAGAGCGGTGGGCGGCGGCCGTCGGCGCCGGCCACGCCGTCGGGGTGGCCAGCGGCCTGGACGCGCTCGTCCTGGGGCTGCGGGCCCTCGGTATCGGCACCGGCGACGAAGTCCTGGTGCCATCGCACACCTTCATCGCCACCTGGCTCGCGGTCGTGCACGCCGGCGCGGTGCCCGTGCCGGTCGACGTGTCCCCCGTCACCGGGGTCTGGGAGGTCGATGCCGTCGCGGCGGCCGTGGGGCCGCAGACCCGGGCCCTACTACCGGTCCACCTCTACGGGCACCCGGTCGATCTCGACCCGCTGCTCCACCTCGCTCGTCGGCACGGACTCGTGGTGCTGGACGATGCCGCGCAGGCCCACGGCGCCACCTACCGCGGCCGACCGGTCGGCGGCCTCACCGACGCCACGGCTTGGAGCTTCTACCCCGGCAAGAACCTCGGCGCAGTCGGCGACGGTGGTGCGGTGACGACGTCGCGACCGGACGTGGCGCGGCGGCTGCGGTCGCTGCGCAACTACGGGTCGACTGAGAAGTACGTCAACGACGAGATCGGGTGGAACTCCCGCCTCGACGAGCTACAGGCCGCGCTGCTGTCGGTGAAATTGCGTCGGCTCGAGGAGTTCAACGCCCGCCGGGTGCATCTGGCCCGCCGCTACGACGAGGCGCTGGCCGATACCGATCTCGTCCTGCCAGCGACCGCCGCTGGAAGCAGCCCCGTGTGGCACCTCTACGTCGTGCGCACTCGCTACCGGGAGGCACTGCGTGCGCACCTGACCGCAGCCGGCGTGGAGACCGGCGTTCACTACCCCGTCCCGCCCCACCGGCAGCCGGCCTTCGCCGGGACCCCGCTGGCCGGCCGACACCTGCCGGGAGCCGACGCGCTTGCCCGCGAGGTGCTCAGCCTCCCAATGGGACCGCACCTGTCCGAGCAGGACCAGGACATCGTCATCGACGCGATCAGGGAGTTCCGCTCGTGAGTGAGCCTCTCGTCAGCATCCTCGTACCCACCTACAACGGTGAGCGCTTCATCGATGCCGCTCTCTGCTCCGCCCTGGCACAGACACACCGGAACATAGAGGTGATCGTCGGCGACGACGCGTCGACCGATGGCACGCCCGAGATCCTCGCTGCCTTCGCAGCCGCTGACCCACGGGTGCGAGTCATCCGTCATCCGGACAACATCGGGGCCTTCGAGAACCCGAAGCAGCTGTTCCAGGCCGCCCGTGGCGAATTCATCAAGTTCCTCCTGCACGACGACGTCCTCGCCCCGAACTGCGTTCGTACCCTGGTGCGGGGGATGGAGGCGTCGCCCGGCACGTCCATGGCCTTCTCTCGCCGTGAGCTGATCGGCGAGGACGGCCAGCCGGTGGCCGGCCACCAGTTCCCACAACTGGCCGACCGTCCGGGCCTCATCGAAGGCCGCGCACTGGGCGACCTGGTCCTCGAGAACTGCGCCAACGTCATCGGCGAGTTGACCACCGTTCTCTTCCGCCGCGTCGACGTTGATGCCGCAACGCTGTGGCAGATCGACGGGCGCCGACTGGCTGCCAACGGTGATGTCGCGCTGTGGTTGCGGCTGCTCGCGCGGGGGCACGCCTTCTACACGCCCGAGGTCCTCAGCTCGTTTCGGCGCCACCCGAACCAGACCTCGTACGACCCGCGGATCATGGCAGGAGGCATCCGCGACTGGCCATCTCTCGTCGACTGGGGACGACGGCAGGGTTTCGTTCTCGATCCCACCCAGCAGCGCAGGGCCCATGCACAGGTCCTCATCACAGCGGCCCAGGTGCACGCGGCCTTCCTCGACTCACCCGACTGCACCCGGGCTCTCGAGGCGATCCACCTCGCGACAGCCCGGCTGATCGAGTTGCAGACGGCCAATGACACGCGTCTGACGCGACCGCTGACCGACCGGGCCCACGGGCAAGCCGTCCTGGGCCGGTTCGAGCAAGAGCTCGACGTCTGGGGACAGACCCGTTCCTTCGCGCTGGCCACGGTCGCCTTGGACCCCATCGAGGTCACAGCGACGGTGGAGGCGTTGCGCGACGTCGCGGCCGCTGGAGCGGCCGAGCGTCTGGTCCTGGCCGTGCGGCCGGCCGACGCAGCCAGGATCGTGCCCCTCGTGGAGGATGCCCTGTCCACCGGCCCCGAGATCGACCTGGACCTGGTCCCGGTCGACGACCCGGCGGTACTGCTGTCCGAGCCCTGGTTGGCCGTGGCACCTCGTGGACACACCTGGCACCGGAGCCTTGCGGACGCGGTCTGGACCTTCGACGTGGCCCGTCCTCGCTCGGAGACGTGGTCCCCGCTTCCCTCACACGCTCCGCAGAGCCGGGGTGACGAGCACTACTCGCTAGTAGCTGAGTAGCGTCCTAACTGATGAGCGAGACAGCGAGCGCACCCGCGACCGGCAACGCCGACGTGTCCCTGCGCTATCCCGGTGGAGAACTGCCCCTACGCGTGGTCCCGGCCACGGAGGGTGCGGACGGACTGGACACAGGCAAGCTGCTGGCGACGACCGGGCAGGTCGCGCTGGACATCGGCTTCGTCAACACCGCGGCATGCACCTCGGCGATCACCTACATCGACGGTGACGCCGGGATCCTGCGCTACCGCGGCTACCCGATCGACCAGCTCGCCGAGAACGCCAGCTTCGTAGAGGTCAGCTACCTGCTGATCTACGGCGAGCTGCCGACGGCCGAGCAGCTGGCCGACTTCGACTCCCGGCTGCGGCGGCACACGCTGCTGCACGAGGACCTCAAGCAGTTCTTCAAGGGCTTCCCGCGGGATGCGCACCCGATGCCGGTGCTCTCCTCCGCGGTCAGCGCCCTGTCGACCTTCTACCAGGACTCCCTGGACCCGTTCGACCCGCAGCAGGTCGAGATCTCCACGCATCGGCTGCTGGCCAAGCTGCCCACGATCGCGGCCTACGCCTACAAGAAGTCGGTCGGCCAGCCGTTCCTCTACCCGGACAACTCGCTGGGCCTGGTGGAGAACTTCCTGCGGATGACCTTCGGCTTCCCCGCCGAGCCCTACGAGGTCGACCCGGAGCTCGCCGCCGCGCTGGACATGCTGTTCGTGTTGCACGCCGACCACGAGCAGAACTGCTCGACGTCGACCGTGCGGCTGGTCGGCTCCTCGCAGGCCAACCTGTTCGCCTCGGTGTCGGCCGGCATCAACGCCCTGTTCGGCCCGCTGCACGGTGGGGCCAACCAGTCGGTGCTGGAGATGCTCGAGTCGATCCAGCGCGAGGGTGGGGACATCCCGGCGTTCGTCGAACGGGTGAAGAAGCGGGAGCCCGGCGTCAAGCTGATGGGCTTCGGGCACCGGGTCTACAAGAACTACGACCCGCGCGCCGCGATCGTGAAGAAGACCGCGGACCAGGTGCTCGCGAAGCTCGGCGGCAACAACGAGCTGCTCGACCTGGCGCAGCAGCTCGAGGAGATCGCCCTCTCCGACGACTACTTCGTCGAGCGCAAGCTCTACCCGAACGTCGACTTCTACACCGGCCTGATCTACCGGGCGATGGGCTTCCCGACGCGGATGTTCACCGTCCTCTTCGCCCTCGGCCGGCTGCCCGGCTGGATCGCCCAGTGGCGCGAGATGATCAACGACCCGGCCACCAAGATCGGCCGTCCCCGGCAGGTCTACACCGGGGAGACCGAGCGCGCGTTCGTGCCGATCGACCGGCGCTGAAGCCCGGCCCCGCTGCAGGGTCCCGCCGCGAGCCTGCGAGCGGTGGGGGCAGCGGGATCCTGTCCCCGAGGTCCCGTCGTCCGCCCCCGGACGACGGGACCTCGGCGTCTCCGGCAGCATGGGGCCGCCACGTCCGTCGCACCACCGCCCCGGAGGGAGTCCCATGGCCGAGCCCCCACCCGAGGACGACCTGGTGCTGCCCCCCGTGCCGCTGGCGACGGGTGGAGCGGTGCAGGTGGGCGGCACCGGCCGCCGGGTGAGCCGGGTGGAGCTGGTCGTCTCCACCGACGACGGCGAGGAACTGCGCATCCCGCTCGAGCACCACCACGGCGCCTGGTGGCCGCCGGCCGAGCGCACCGCCCCGCCGGCGGGCGTGTACGCCGATCGGGTGCCACCTGCGGATCACCCTCCCCCGGAGGGGTGAGACCGCCTCCCCCTGCCTCCGGGGACTCCCCCGCCCCGTCGATACGAGGTCTGAGCGCGCCGCGGAACCCCGCGGAGCCGGCCACGTAGGACGAGACAGCCCGGGGGACCCGCAGTGCCCGCACCACGCACGTCGGCCCCTCGCACCACCGCCCGTCCGACCGCCGGTCGTCCCACCGCCGGCCGGGGCACCGCCCCCCGCACGGGCACCCGTCCTCCCGGCAGCCGGACCGCCGCCCCCCGCAGCACCACCGCCCGCCCGCCGCTGACCCCGCAGGAGGCGCAGGCGCTGCGCGCCGTGCTCGCCGCCCGCGCCGCCGCCGCTCCGGACGGCGCTGCGCCGACCCGCCGAACCCCCTTGTCCGGCAATTCCGCCGCTCGCCGTCCGGCCTCCGGCACCCGGGGCCGCAACAGCCGTGAGCGGCGGCGCAAGCCCTCGGCCCGCCGGGCGCCCGCCCGGCGCTGGCTGCCCGCAGCCGACGGTCGCCGCTGGCGGGCGCGCCTCTCGCTGGCCGCCCTCGGCCTCGTGCTGCCGGTGCTCGCCGGTCTGGTGGCCCCCGGCGCCCAGGTGCCCGGCACCGCCGCCGAGCCGACCGACACCACGGGCCTGGCCCTCGCCGCCCAGAGCACGATGCTCGACGCCGCGACCCGCTACCGCGGCCTGGAGCAGTCCCTCGCCGCCCGGCAGGCCGAGCTGGCGGCGGCCCGCGCCGCGGAGCAGTCCGCGCAGCAGCAGGTGGCCGCCACGCGCACGACGGTGGGGACGGGCGCCGCCGCGCTCTACCGGTCGCCGGTCGAGGCGCGCACCCCGCTCGTGGCGCTCGACGTCCACGCGGCCGGCACCGCCCCCGACGTCCTCCACCTGACCGCGATCGCCGAGCGCGCCGCGCAGGACCTCGAGGCCGACGTCGTCCGGGCCGAGCGCGCCGTGGTCGACCTGACGCTGGCCACCCGTCGCGTGGCGGTGGCCGAGGCCGCCCTGGCGACCGTGCAGGCGCAGGCCGCCGCCGTCCTCGACGAGGTGCGCACGGAGGTCGGCGGGCTGCGGACCGACGTGGCCGCCCAGCTGGCCGCCCTGGGCACCGGCCGGGCCGCCGCCGCCCAGCAGGAGGTCAACCAGCGCGCGCTGCGCCGCTGGCAGGACCACCTCACCGAGCTGGCGCTGGCCGGCATCGTGCCGCCGCCCGCGGCTGCCCTCACCGACCCGACGGCGCTGCCGGCGGGCCTGTCACCCGCGCTCGACGGCACCGGGCAGCCCGTCCCGGGCGTCGCCTGGGCCGTGGCCGGCAACCGCCCGGTCACCGTGCTGCCGGCCGAGACGGTGGCCGCGGTCAGCTCCGCGCTTGCCCAGCTGGGCAAGCCCTACGTGCCCGGTGGCACCGGCCCGGACGCCTACGACTGCGGTGGTCTGACGGCCACCTCCTGGCTGCTCGCCGGGTACGCGATCCCGACCGCCTCGGGCGACCAGTGGACGCACGGCGCCGCCGTCCCGCTCGCGCACCTGCAGGTCGGCGACCTCGTCTTCGCCGACGGCGGCAGCGACGTGGGCATCTACCTCGGCGAGGGCCAGGTCGTGGCCGCGTCGGCCGCCGGCTACCAGGTCGGCGTCCGCCCGGTCGCCGACGGCGTCGCCGCGGTGCGGGTGACGCTGCCCGCCCCGGCGCAGCCGAACGCCGCGCTGCCCGCCGGCACCGCCGGACGTGGCGCGTGCGGTGCACCCCCCGCGCCGGTCGGTCCGGTGAGCCCCGCCTGGGGTGGCTGGGCGAACGGCCGGATCCCGACCACCGCCCTGTGCCCGATCGCCCGCGGCCACGCGCTGCGCTGCGACGCCGCGGCCGGCTACGCGGCCCTGGCCGACGCCTACCGCGCGGCCTTCGGCAGCCCGCTGTGCATCACCGACTCGTACCGGTCGCTGGGTGCTCAGGTCACCGCCTTCCGCGCCAAGCCGGGGCTCGCCGCGGTGCCCGGGACGTCGAACCACGGCTGGGCGCTGGCGGTGGACCTGTGCGGCGGGATCAACGTCGCCGGCACCGCGCAGTCGGCCTGGATGGCGGCCAACGCCGGCAGGTTCGGGTTCGTGCAGCCGGACTGGGCGCGGCAGGGCGGCGAGAAGCCGGAGCCGTGGCACTGGGAGTTCGGCCACCTGACCTGAGCGGCCCGGAGACCCCGCAGCCGCTCGAACCGAGCGGAGGACGGTCACGATGCCGAGTCGCCCGAGTGGTCCCGAGAAGGCAGGAGCACGCCACCTGTACCCGAGTGACGAGAGCCCGTCCGTGGACACCGTGGCGGCGGCCCCGGTGTGGGCCGGACGGTGGTGCTGGGAGTGCTGCAGGGCATCACGCGCCCCCCAGGTCGCAGGACGAAGGCGACCCTCACCACCGAACAGATGACCGAGATGCGGAGCAGGGGTCTCACCCTGTTCCAGATGGGTCTCCAGGCCGGGACCAGCGAGTCGGGCGTCCACCGCCGGCTGGAGCGGGCAGCGCACGTGGAGGACCGACCGGTGACGGCTGGCGCCTGGGTCCAGGAGCGCCTCGCCACACCGGGCACGTGCCCAGCGGGAGCGAGCTGAGCGGCTCAGATCCAGCGCAGGCGGGCGACCTGCCGCCAGGGCAGGCGCTGGCAGGCCTCGCCGGTCTCCCCCGCGAGGCGTGCGGCGACGGGGGCACCGGCACAGGCCAGCGGCGAGTGCGGCGTGACGACGACGTGCGGGTCGTGCACGTCCAGGCCGGCCTCGGCGATCCGGTCGAGGAGCAGCTGCGGCGCGGCCAGCACCGCGGAGGCGAACGCCGGCACCTCGGGGTGCGACCACAGGGCCACCGGGCCCTCCACCCGCAGCTGCCCGCCGACGGTGGCGGAGCGCTCACCGGCGCCGAGGCGCACCCGCTCGACGGCGCGCCGGTCCAGGCCGGACGACGGCGTCCACGGCAGTGCGCGGTCCCCCCGGCGGACGACGACCCGCCAGCCGACCGCGGTCTCGGTGCGGTCGGTCCAGTCGAGCACCGCGACGCCGGTCTCGGCGGCCACCGCGTCGGGGACCGGCCGGTCGTGCACCCACGCCGTCAGCGCTGCGGCGAGCTCCTCGGGCGTCGAGCCGACGCGGGCGTCGGTCATGTCCTCGGCCAGGTCGCGCAGCGGCGTGCGCACCCGGCGCTCGTCCTCCTCCAGGACCACGACCGGGCCGTCGACGCGGTCGTCGGTGAGCGTGATGCGCAGCCGGCCGGTGGCCAGTGCGGGCAGCACCTCGTCGGCCGTCCGCCGCAGGTCGGCGACCGCCACCGGGACCGAGCGCAGCCGCTGCAGGAGCCCGGAGCCGGCGAACAGGCCCCCGCTCACGGGCGGTCCTGGCACAGCGCCGTGCGCAGCGCCGGTGCGAGCTCGGGCAGGGTCAGCACGCTGGAGAGCTCCCGGTTGGACAGCCGCACCGGCAGGACGTCGGCGCCCCAGCCGGTCACGCGGCGCACGCGGGCCGCGGACGCGGGCCACACGGCGTCGCGCGCCGCGGCCACGTGCAGCTCGGTCAGCACGTCGGTGAGGTGGATGGCGGCCACCGGGTGCAGCGACTCGTCCGCGAGGGCGGTGCGCACGACGGCGGCCAGCTGCTCGCGCTGGGCGGCGGTCAGCCAGTGCGGGACCAGGACGTCGGGCGCGGGGCCGCCCGCGGCGAGCGCGCTCACCGCGTACCCGCCGCGGCCCGGGCGAGCGCTGCACCACGGTGGCGGCGGGCTCCCCTGCGCTCTCTCACACCGGAGGTATCGGCAGGCGGGCGCGGCGTTCGACCCGGATCCACCTGATTTCCCGTGGATGGACGGATCAGTCCGCGAGCTCGGCCAGGTGCGTCCTGAGCGCCCGCTCGACGCGGTCGGCGTGCACGTTCATGTTGCGCACCGAGGTCCCGAGGTCGGCCGACAGCTGCGTCTTCGTCCGGCCGCCCCAGGTGGTCAGGTACCACGTCGCCCAGCCCAGGACGTTGGGCTGCCCGGCCCGCTGGTCGGGCCGCGCGTCGGGGTCCGGCGCGCACGCCGCGGTCAGCGCGTGCGACAGCAGGGTCTGCTCGGCCTCGCCCATGATCTCGTCCGGCGCCTCGTGCGTGTCCGGCAGCATGATCTCGGTGCCGTCCGGGCCGACGCCGTCCAGGGACTGCAGGTTGCGCAGCCCGTTGAGGGTCGCCACCGTCTGCGAGTTGCGGCGCAGCGTCGCCACGCTCTGCCCCATGTACGCGGCCAGCTCCTTCTCGCTGGGCCGCCGCTGGTGCTCGGCCAGGAAGGCGGCGAGCGCCTTCTGCTGCTTGTTCTCGGTGTCGGCGGCGGTGCGGCCGTGGGCGTTGCGGCCCAGGTCGTGCACCCACTTCGACAGCTGGGTGGCGAGGAAGGCGCCGAAGGGCACGCCCTTGCCCTCGTCGAACTGGCCGACCGCCTTGAGGATCCACTCGCTCACCTGCTGGGTGAGGTCGTCGGGGTCGGGCACGTGCAGCCGCAGCGTGCTGGAGTTGCGCTGCAGCCGCTTGAGGCTGACCGGGAGGTAGTGCCGGCACAGCTCGTCGAGGAAGGCCGGCGGCAGGTCGCGCGGCGCGCGGCGGCGGACGTCGGTCTCCGCGCGCAGCCCCACGGTCGCCGTCCCCCGCCCGGCGCACCAGGCCTTGACCCACTCGGCGAGCACGGAGGCGGTGCCGCACGCGCCGTCGACGCGGTACAGCCCCTCGCCCTGGTCGTAGCTGACCGTTGCGCCGTCGGGCAGCTCGCGGCGGAACTCCTCGAGGGGCAGTTCGCGGTCGGTCCGGAAGTGCACCCGGTCGCGGGCCGTGATGGGCGCCAGCGCCCAGCCCTCGGCCTCGGGGATGCCGCCGAAGACCAGCGGCTCGCGCGGGCGGGCGGGGGCGGTGTCGGCGGCGGGGCTGGCAGGGAGGTGGTTCACCGGGACTCCTCGGCGCTGTGGGGAAGACGGCGGCCGCCCTGCAGGGGCCCGCCGCGAGCCTGGGAGCGGTGGGGGCAGGGGGTCCTTTTCCAGGCGCCGGAGGACGGCGCCCGGGAGTGCGCTAGGCCGGGATCGTCTCGACGGCGGGCTGACGGGGCGCGGGGACGGCGGCCTCGGCCGTCGGGCCGGCCGCGAGACGGGCCACGAGGTCGGCCGCGGCGGCGCGCTCGGCCTCGCCCGGCTCCACGGTGTAGACCGGCATGTGGTCGTACAGCGTGGTGAAGACCGAGCTGACGAACGCGTAGGCCGCCTGCGCCTGCGGCGAGAAGCGCGCGACGGCGGCCCGCGGGCCGAGCTCGACACCGACGGTCACGCGCACGACGCGGTCGTCCTTGCTCAGGCCGGTCAGCGTGAAGGACACCTCGGGGTGCGCGCCGGCCAGCTCGGCCAGCGCCGCGAGGCACCGGCGAGCGGACCCGCGACGCGGCCGCAGCTGCACGTGCACGACGACGGTGTCGGACTCCGTGCCGGAGCCGACGACCGCGGCGACCTGGTCGCCGGACTCAGTGATAACGCTGTGCTGCATCGTGATCGCCCCCTGTGACGTGCTTGGGGCAACTCTCGCGCATCCACGAGCCGGCGACCGGCACAACTCTCGCTGTGCCATACGCAATGTCAGGGCATCTCTTCGGCAGGTCTTGCCCGTGTCGATGGACCGCCCGACCTCCCTGATGCAGTGGTCAGCAGGAGTCCACAAAGGCGAGGGGCCGTACCCCGGCCAGTTCTGTCAGCCGGCGGAGCCCTCCGTGACCTGCCCGTGACCGGCCGGGGCAGCCGCGGCGGGCGAGGCGGTCGGCTCGGCGTCGCGACCGTCCTGGGCGACCGGCTCCGCCGTGTCGGCGGGAGCCGCCGCGTGGGCGAAGGCGGCCAGCGCGCCGAGGGTGTCGGCGGTGACCTGCGCCGCCAGCAGGTTGGCCTCGGCGATCTGCCGGTAGACCTCCTCGCGGTGGATGGTCACCTCCCGCGGGGCCTTGAAGCCGAGGCGGACGGTGCCGCCGCGGACCTCGACGACGTGGACCTCGATGTCGTCGCCGATGCGGATGGTCTCGCCGACGCTGCGGGTGAGTGTGAGCACGAGGAACCCCTCCATGGGTGTGTGGTGGCCGTCCGTGGCTGGGCGGTCCTGATCGGGCCGCCTGGGTGGTTATCGGCGCAGGGGACGCCGGATGGGATGCGATCCGTCGAGCAGCACGACCTGCGCGGAACGCCAGGTGGCCGGGTTGACCACCAGCGGGGCCCGCAGGTTGGCCGTGGCCGCGGCCGGGCCCTCGGCCGGCACCGTCACCAGGCAGTACAGCCGCGCCTGCGCCGGGTCGTCGAGCGCCAGGTCCGCGCACACGGCCGGGGGCAGGGCCGGGGCGTAGTCCGGGAAGTACCTGCCCGGGTCGACGGCGAGGAAGCGCGGGCCCTCCGGTGCCATCGACTGCAGCCAGAACAGCCGGCCGTCGCCGTCGGCGGTCACCAGCACGTAGTCGCGGTGGCCCGGGAAACCGGGCAGCGCCTCGGTCATCGACAGCAGGGGCAGGGTCGCGACGGCGGAGAGCGTCATCGCAGGAAGTCCACGAGCGTCGGCTGGATCACCTGGGCGGTGGCCTGCAGCGCCGCCTTGTACCCGACCTCGGTCTGGTTGAGCTCCATGATCGTCTTGGCCAGGTCGATGTCCTCGACGTCCACGAGCTGCGAGGCCAGGGTCAGCTGCAGGTCGGTGTTGACCTGGCCGGCGGCCTCCATCCGGGCCGAACGGGCACCGACGGAGGCGGCCGCCCCGAGCAGCCGCTCGAGCGCCACGTCGAGCTTCTCGAGGTCGGCCGCCAGCGCGTCCGGGGCGCTCTGGACGTCGGCGGCGATCTTCCCGACGAGGCCGAACAGGTCGGGCTCACCGGCGCTCGGCACACCGAAGGCCTCGTGCCCGGTGACGTCGATGCGGATCCGGTCGGCGTTGGACACCCGCCGGGTGATCCCCTCCCCCACGGGCGGCGCGCCGACGTAGGTGCCGTCGCCGGCGTATGCCGTCGAGCCCTGGGTCACACCACCGAAGAGGGCGCGGTCGTTGATGCTGGAGTTGGCCACGCCGAGGAGGCTCTCCCGCAGGGCACCGACCTCGACGGCGATCGCCTTCTGCGAGCTGGTCGACACCCCGCCCTCGTTCATGGCCTGCACGGTCAGCGCCCGGACCCGCTGCACCTGGCCGATGGCCTCGTTCAGCGCGGTGTCGGTCGCGTCGAGCCAGCTCTGCCCGTCGGAGATGTTCTTGGCGAACTGCTCGACGGCCCTCTGGTCCTGGCGGATCTGCAGCGCCTTGTTCGTCCCGGTCGGCGAGTCCGACGGGGCGCTGATCAGCTTCCCGGAGGTCAGCTGCTGCTGCAGCTTCGCCACCGACGAGAGGTTGTCGTTCAGGCCGAGGAGCGCGGTCTGGGTGACGGCTCGGTGGGTGATGCGCATCAGGTCACCGCCCCACGACGCCGGTGCGGTTGATCAGGGTGTCCAGTGCCTCGTCGATCGCGGTCACCATGCGGGCGGCCGCACTGTAGGCGTGCTGGAAGGACAGCATGTTGGTCATCTCCTCGTCGAGGTTGACGCCGGACACGGACTCGCGGGCGGCGTCCACCTGGGTGGAGATCACCTTCTGCACCGTCAGGTCCCGGCTGGCGACCGAGGCCTCGACGCCGAGGGTGACGACGAGCGCCCGGTAGGTGGCGTCCACGCCGCCGTCCTCCAGGCTCAGGTCGAAGAACGCGTCGGCGTTCCCGCCGTCCGCCGAGGGCTGCCCGAGGGCGCCGGGAGGGGTCGTGGCCGCGGCGATGAGCTCGGGCCGGGTGACGCGAAGGTTGATGGTGCCGGCGTTGACGTTGGTCAGGTCGACGACGGGGTTGCCCGAGCCGTCGTCCATCAGCGGCTCGGCCGCCCCCGACGCGCCGGAGACGTCGTAGCCCTGGGCCTGGACGGCGTTGACCTTGCCCACCAGGTCGCGGGCCAGGTCGTCGAGCGCCCGGCGGTAGTTCGGGAGGGTCGTCGTCAGCACGCTCAGCTGACCGCCGGCGGTGCCGCCGACCGCGAGCGTCGTGCCCCCCGGGGCCGTGACCAGCCGCGGGTCGTTCCCGGTGCCGACCGTGCCGGGGTCGTCGACCCCGGCCACGCGCAGGCCGAGGGCCGACGAGCCCGCGACCAGCGTCGTGCCCCCCACGAGGACGTCGACCGTGCCGTCGTCCGCGGCCACCGAGGTGGCACCGACCTTCTCGGCCAGCTGCATCACCAGCTGGTCGCGACGGTCGGAGAGCTCGTTCGTGGGCAGCCCCGACCGGGTGGCCTGGCGGATCTGGTTGTTGAGGTCGGCGATGGAGGACGCCGTCGTGTTCACCTCGGTGGCCAGCGCCACGACGTTGTCGCGGGTCTGCTGCCACTGCTCGTCGAGGGCGGCGCGGGTGGTCCGCATCCCTGAGGCCAGGACGTCCAGCGACTCGAGCACCTGGCTGCGGGCGGCCGGCTCGGTGGGGTCCGTGGAGTTGGCCAGCGCGCTGAAGCTCTTCCAGACGTCGTCGAGCATGCTGCGGATCCCGGTGTCGCCCGGCTCCCGAAACGCCGCCTCGACCTGGGTCAGCGCCTCGGTGGCGACGGTCAGCTGCGCGGCGCGCGCCGTCTCGACCTGGCCGCGCCGTTCCAGGAACACGTCGCGGATGCGGTTGACCTGACTGGCGTCCACGCCGTTGCCGACCGGGCTGCTCACCGAGTGGATCGCCGGGACGGCGGTGCCGCCCATGGCGCGCAGCTCGACGCGCTGCCGCGAGTAGCCGTCGGTGTTGACGTTGGCGATGTTCTGTCCGGTGACGTCCAGGCCGCGCTGCGAGGCCCACAGCGCCGTCCGGGCCGTGTTCAGCCCGCCGAAGGTGGAGCTCACAGTGCACCGTCCAGGGTGACCGCGCGGTGCGCGCGCTCGTCGCTGCGGCCGGTCGAGCCGTAGGTGCCGGCCGACGGCGCCCGGACCGACAGCAGGGCGTCGCCGATGGCGGACAGCCCGCCCTCGATCAGCTCGCGGTTGCTGTCGGCCAGCCCGCGCAGTTCCGTCACGAGCACCAACAGCGTCTCGTGGTGCTTGGCGTACAGGTCGTTCCACGGGGCCGGCGCCACATCGGCGAGCTTGCGCAGCGAGGGGTTGACGCCCACGCCCAGCCGCTCGGCCATCACCTCGGTGGCAGCCGCCCGCTCGACCTCGAGGGTGCGCAGCTGGTCGAGCACGACCTCGATCTCGTGCGCGATCCGCGACAGCCAGCGGGTCTTGCCCGTGACGATCAGGTACTGCTTCTCCTCCGCCTTGAACAGCAGCAGGTCCAGCAGCTCCTGCTCGCGCCACAGCAACGTCGACAGGTGCTGGTAGTCCACGCCCCCACCGTCCTTCCGCATCTCCCCGCGGCAGGCGTCGGTGCTGCCGGCGGGTTCTCAGGAGCACCTTCGGCATCCCCCGGGGCGCCTTGAGCCGAGCGATCGAGTCCGGACGGGTCCGTGCCGACCAGGGGGTGCCGACCGGGCCCGGGCCTGCCGAGAAGGGGTGTGTGAGCCCATCGCGTGCCCAGGCGACCGTGCGGTCCCGTGCCTCTGCCTCGCGCCACCCCGTCGCCCCGGTCGCCGGCGTCCCCGCCCGGCCGGTGGCGACGCGGGACACCACCCCGAGCGCCGTCCCCCCGAGGGACGTCGACTCCCTGGTGACCGAGCACCTCCCGCTGGCCGCCTTCGCGGTCAACGCGGTCGCCTCACGCATCTCGCTGCCCGCGCACGTCAGCCGCGAGGACCTGCTGTCCTGCGCGCGGGTGGCGCTGGTCGAGGTGGCGCGGCGGTTCGACCCGTCCGCGGGCGCCTCGTTCGCGACCTACGCGCTGGCCCGGCTGCAGGGCGCTGTCCTGGACGAGCTGCGCTCCGGCGACTGGGCCAGCCGCTCGGTGCGGGCCGCCGCCCGGCGCACCGACGCGGCGGCCGACGCGCTGGCCATCCAGCTGGGCCGCCCGCCGACGCGCGAGGAGCTCGCCGCCAGTCTCGGCATGGCCACCAGCGAGCTGGACTCGCTGCAGGTCGACGTCCACCGCGCCGTCATGGTGAGCATCGACGCGGAGACCGGCCCGGACGGCACCTCCCTGGACCTCCCCGACACCGGGGAGTCGCCGGAGCGGGCCCTGCTGCGCAGCGAGCGGTCCCGGTACCTGCACGAGGCGATCCGTCAGCTGCCCGACCGGCTCGACGAGGTCGTGGAGCGCAACTTCTTCGGTGGCGAGTCGCTCACTGACATCGCCGCCGACCTGGGCGTCACGCTCTCCCGCGTCTCGCAGATGCGCGCCCGCGCGCTGACTCTGCTGCACGCGGCGATGAGCGAGGTGTGGGAGGGCAGGGCCGTGCCGGCGGACGGCGGGGTGCGCGCCCGCAACCAGCAGCGCTCCTACGTCGACCGGGTCGCCGGCCGCAACGCACCGCCGGCCGCGGCCCCTCCGCTGCCCACCTCCCGTCCCGCGGCCGTCCCGCCGCGCCGAAACCCGTGGGTGACGGCGACCGGCTGGAGCGCCTGAGCCCGGTCCCACCGGAACGCCGGAGCGCCCCGGGTCCTCGTCGAGGACCCGGGGCGCTCTGCGTCCGGGGGGGTGGCCCCGGGCGGGGCCCTGCGTCACGCCCCGATGCGGTCGGCGCGGGAGCGCTTCTCCCGCGCGGTGCGCCAGGCGGTGGCCCACAGCTCTGCGGTGTGCTCGGTCAGGTGGGACGCCAGCACCCGCTCGCGGTTGGCCGCGGCCTGCTCCCGGCGCCAGTCGGCGTCCTCGATCGCCCTGGTGAGCCCCGCGGCCCAGTCGCGAGGGCGCTTGGCGCGGTAACCCAGACCCAGTCGCTCGTACTCGGCACTCGGCGCCCGGACGGCGAAGACGCCGCGCGCCGAGTACTCCAGGACCTTGAGCCAGCTCTTGCAGTTGTTGAAGGTGTCGATCCGCAGCGGTGCGACACCGATGTCGAAGCGCTCGCCGACCGCGGCGGCGTAGTCGTCGACGTCCTCGACCCACGGGATCTCGACCGGGTCCTCGGACAGCCGCAGCATCTCGCGCGCGTTCCCGGCCTGCCCCATGATCGCGAACCGGCTCCGGCCGCGGGTCCGGTCCAGCGCCTGCTGCAGCCCGGATCCCATCTCCTGCAGGTCGTAGGGGTGCGTCCCCACGGTCCCGGTCCAGCCCATCGTCAGGACCTCGGGCCCGCGCTCATAGGCCGGTGGCAGCTCCGCCAGCCTGCGGGGGATCGCATTGGGCACCACCATGGCGTGCCCGCGGTGCCCGTACTCCTTGAGCAGGTTGGGGGTGGACACCGTCACGAAGTCGGCCTCCCTGGCGCAGGCCTCGGCGATGCGCCCCACGCCCCTGCGGATGAGGAGTTCGTGCGCTTGGTGGCCCGGTGGCAGGGCGGACAGGTGGTCGTCCATCTCGACGACGACGGCGACGCCCTGGGCCTGCAGCAGCCGCAGGCAGTCGAGCATCTCCCGGGTCTTGGGCAGCTGGAGGACGACGACGTCGGCGCCCTGGGCGTCGACCTCGCGGACGACGAGCGGACCCGCGGGGTCGTCCGGGTCGGGTCCCATGACCGTCCTGAGACCCCGCTGGACGGTCACCTCGATACCGAGGTCGGCCTCGGCGACCGCCCGCGCCGGCTCGGCCATGCGGTGGAAGAGCGACCCGGTGAACATCGTGTGGGACAAGAGCACGTTCATGGCAGCAGACGTCCTCACGGCGCTCGGGCGTCGAGCGCCAGCTACATCGCCGGGGCCACAGGCGCCGGACGGGGATCTGGTCGAGCGAGGACGTCGCAGGAGGCGACTCCTCAGCCGGGCCACCCTGACCGCGGCGCCAGGCCGACCAGCGGTGACACGCCGCGCCGCCACCCCCGGACGCCACACCCGTCCATCCCGCCCCGCGGACCGCAGAGCGGTGCGCGAAAAAATCCCGGTTCGCCTCAAGATCCTCCGCCGCCGCGCCGAAACCACTCGTGCAAGGCCGCAGCACGGATGCAGCGGTTTCCCGGATACGACCCGATTCCAAGGAGGAACACCATGGGTCTGCGCGTCAACAACAACATCGCCGCGTTCAACGCCTACCGCAACCTGAACGTGACGGACAACGCGATGGGCAAGTCGCTGGAGAAGCTCTCCAGCGGTCTGCGCATCAACCGGGCCGCCGACGACGCCGCCGGCCTGGCCATCTCGGAGGGCCTGCGCTCGCAGATCGGTGGCCTCAAGGTCGCCGTCCGCAACGCGCAGGACGGCATCTCCGTCGTCCAGACCGCTGAGGGTGCGCTCACCGAGACGCACTCCATCCTGCAGCGCATGCGTGACCTCGCGGTGCAGGCGTCCAACGACGGTGCCCTCACGGACACCGACAAGGCCAAGGCCAACGAGGAGTTCAAGGCGCTGAAGTCCGAGCTGGACGACATCGCCAAGCTCACCACCTTCAACGGCACCAAGCTGCTCGACGGGTCCTACGGCTCGGCCGCGGGCGGCAAGCTCTTCCAGGTGGGGTCGAACGCCGGCGAGACCCTGTCGCTGAGCGTCTCGAGCATGGCCACGTCGGCACTGTCCATCAACTCGAGCACCATCGACACGTACGCCAACGCCTCGGCGGCGATCTCCTCCGTCAACGCGGCCATTGGCGTCGTCTCGGAGCAGCGCGCCAAGCTCGGTGCGGTGCAGAACCGGCTCGAGCACAAGATCAACAACCTGAACGCCACCGTCGAGAACCTCACCGCGTCGGAGAGCCGCATCCGCGACACCGACATGGCCGAGGAGATGGTGTCCTTCACCCGGTCGCAGATCCTGTCGCAGGCCGGTACGGCGATGTTGGCCCAGGCCAACCAGAGCTCGCAGGGCGTCCTGCAGCTCCTCCGGTGACCTCGGTCCCCGAGCGCCTGGACGTCTAGCACCACCCGGTGAGGGGGGAGGCTCAGCCTCCCCCCTCACTGGCGTACCCACCCCTGACCCCGCCTGGAGGAACCCATGGTCAGCCTGAGCGTCGACGGCCTGATCTCCGGCCTGGACACGACGTCCCTCGTCTCCCAGCTCGTCGCGGCTGAGGCCCTGCCGCAGACCCGGCTCAAGACCCAGATGACCGCGGCGCAGGACGCGGCCGATGCCTACCGCGAGGTCAACACCAAGGTCGACGCCGTGCGCACCGCCGCCGCGGCCCTCAGCACCCAGGGCCTCGCTGCGGCCCGGACCGCGACCAGCAGCACCACGTCGGTGACCGCAAGCGCCACGACGACCGCCGTTCCCGGCAGCCGGCTGAGCTTCACGGTCACGTCCCTGGCCTCGACCGCCAGCTACCTCAGCGGCGCCGGCTGGGCCTCCACGAACACCGACGTCCGCAAGCCGACCGGCGCCGACGCCGCCACCCCCGCGCCCTCGCCGTGGCCGCTGACGATCAGCCGACCGGACGGCACCGAGACGGACCTGACCCCGCCCGCCGGCGCGACACTGGCGCAGACGGTCGCGTACATCAACGGCCTGCCGGACGCCGGCGTCCGTGCCACCGCGGTGAACACCGGCAACGGGTACCGCCTCCAGCTGACCAGCACCACCTCCGGCGCGGACGGCGACTTCGAGGTGGCGACCACGGCGGGGGCTGCCTTCACCCAGACCTCGCTGGCCACGAACGCGGCGCTGGACCTGGGAGGCGTCCAGGTCGTGTCGTCCACCAACACCTTCACTGACCTGATGACCGGCGTGTCGGTCACCGTCGCCGAGAAGGGGGCCGCTGTCGTCGAGGTGGGCGAGGACCCGAAGTCCGTCGCGGCCAAGGTCAAGACGCTGGTCGACGCGGTCAACACCGCGCTGGCCACCATCAAGCAGCACGGCAACTCCGACAAGGGCAGCACCGCCGCCCTCAAAGGCGACTTCACGCTACGCACCCTCACCAGCCAGCTGTTGCAGACCATGTCCGACGCCGTGAGCGGGGCGGGCTCCCCCGGAGCCGTCGGCATCCAGCTGACCCGCGACGGCACGGTGAAGTTCACCGAGGCGACGTTCCTCGCCAAGCTCGCCTCGGACCCCGACACCGTGCAACGGATGTTCGCCGGCGCGCCGGCCGTCGACGCCCAGCCGGCCACCGCCACCACCCCGGCCGTCGACGCCCAAGCGGCCGTCGACGGGATCAGCCAGCGCCTGGAGGCGCTGACCACGCAGACGACGAACTCGACCACCGGCACGCTGACCCTGCTCGCGCAGGGCCGGGACACCCTGGTCAACGACTTCAAGACGCGGATCGCCGACTGGGACCTGCGCCTGGCCACCCGCAGGGAGACGCTGACCCGCCAGTTCACCGCCATGGAGACGGCGCTGAGCTCGCTGAAGAACCAGTCCAGCTGGCTGGCCGGCCAGCTCGGTGGGCTGTCCGGCTGAAGACGAGGCCCGCCCGGCCGATCCTCCTAGTACTCCCCCGCTTCCCCCAGGAGACGCACCTGATGAGCACCGCCTCCCTCCGTTCCCGCTACCTCGGCGACTCGGTCGCGACGGCGTCCCCCCAGCGGATCCTCGTGATGCTCTACGACCGGCTCGTGCTCGACCTGGAGCGCGCCGAGATGGCTCTCGACACCGGGGACCGCACCGAGGCCGCCGCGCAGATCCAGCACGCGCAGGACATCGTCTTCGAGCTCCGCGAGAGCCTGCGGGTCGACGCCTGGGAGGGCGGACCGCGGCTGGCCGCGCTCTACAGCTGGATGATCACCGAGCTGGTGCAGGCCGGCGTCAAGCGCGACCGCAACCGGGTCGCCGCCTGCCGGCAGATCGCCGAGCCGCTCCGCGACGCGTGGCGGCAGGCCGCCGCCACCCTCGCCACCTCCAGCGCATGACCCCCGGTCGCCCCGCGGCGGCCGGCGGCGGGGACGCGTCCCGCGACTGGGCGACCGTCCTCGACGAGCTCGAGGGCGAGGTGCTGGCCGCCGAGTCCACCCTCAGGGCCGACCGCGAGGACGAGATCGCCGCCTGGGGACGCCGGGCCGCGGACTGGGTCCCGCCCTCGTCGTCCCTGGGCCCGGTGCCCGAGGACCTCCGCGAGCGCGCGGCGCGGCTGCTGCAGCACCAGCTGGCCGTCGCCGAGGAGCTGGTCGAGCGGATCATCCAGTCCCGGCGGCAGCGCGACGTCGCCGCCCGGATGTCCTACGGCCCGCCCCGCCCGGTCGCCTCCTACATCGACCGGGCCCTCTGACCCCCGGCCCCGTCCCGAGGCTCACCCCGAGCGTGCGAGGGGTGAGGAGGACGGGGTCCTCTTCCCACGCCCCCCGTGGCGCCGGCACCCGGCGCTCCGGGGGGCGTCGTCGTTGCTGGGACGGGACGGCGCTGTCGTGACCCGTCCGCCCCGTGACGCACCGCGAGTCACAGTCGGCACGTCCACCCCACCGGCGTACTCGCACCCCTCCCGTGGGACCCCGTCGGTCAGGGGCCCGCCGGGCCGTGCCGATGACTGCAGAGCACGGAAAGCGCACCTCTCGCCACGGATCGGCGAACCACTCACTCGCTCGCGAGTGTCTCCTGCGTACCCGGAGGCCGATCGTGTCCTGCTGCCCTGCCCGAGGAACCGCCCGGTGATCGGCGACGTCACCTCGTCGGCCCTGCACTCCGCCCTGTCCGGGCTCGCCCAGCGGCAGCGGGTCACCGCCGACA
The DNA here is from genome assembly GCF_054050595.1 of Geodermatophilus sp. SYSU D00779. Lineage (NCBI taxonomy): Bacteria > Bacillati > Actinomycetota > Actinomycetes > Geodermatophilales > Geodermatophilaceae > Geodermatophilus > Geodermatophilus sp. SYSU D00779. Next base: position 13,049 of record NZ_JBJGZQ010000020.1, on the reverse strand, counting down.
ACATCGCGAACCTGCAGACCCCTGGCTTCCTGGCCGGCCGCGTCGACTTCGAGAGCGGCCTGCGCGGCGCTCTCGCGAGCGGTCAGACGCCGACCGCCACGACCGGCACGGTCCGCCGCTCCCTGGAGCCGACCCGGATGGACGGGAACAACGTGAACCTCGACGCCGAGACCGTCATCGCCACCGAGACGGGGCTGCGCTACCAGCTGGCGCTCAACGCCCTCGGCGGCAAGTACGACGTGCTGCGCACCGCCCTGCGGACCGCGTGATGAGCACCTTCGACTCGTTGGGCATCTCCGGGTCCGGGCTGCTCGTCCACCGCAAGTGGCTGGACGCCGTCTCGGACAACATCGCCAACATCAACAACGTCACCTCGACCGACCAGGACGCGTTCCAGGAGCGGCTGATCGTGGCGCAGGCCGTCGACTACGGCTCCGGCGAGGGCGGCGTCCGCGTGGCCCGGGCCGAGTACGGCAGCGCGGAGGGCCGGATGGTCCACGAGCCGGACCACCCGCTCGCCGACGCCAACGGCTACGTGAGGTACCCGGACATCGACCTGGGCGACCAGATGACCCAGCTGATCATGGCGCAGCGCGGCTACCAGGCGAACCTCGCCGTCGTCGAGCGGGCCACCACCGCCTACCAGGCCGCACTCCAGCTCGGGAAGGGCTGACCATGACGTCCCCCATCGGCGGCATCTCGTTCCCCACGGCGATCACCGGCCTGTCCGGGGTCACCGGGGCGGTGGCCACGCCGGACGTTCCGCAGACCACCGCGGCCGGCGGCGACGGCTTCGCCTCGGCCCTGGTGTCCTCGCTGGAGGAGTTGCAGGCCAAGCAGTCGACCTCCGACGGCCTCGCCGTCCAGGCCGCCACCGGCGACCTGCGTGACGTGCACGACTACATGATCGCGGCCAACGAGTCCAAGCTCGCCACCGACATGGTCGTGACCATCAAGAACAAGGCCGTCGAGGCCTTCAACGAGATCATGAGGATGCCGGTCTGATGCCTGCTGCCCTCGCCGGGCCGCTGGAGCGGATCCGCTCCGCGCTCTCCACGATCAGCCTCGGCCAGAAGGTCGTCATCGGCCTGCTCGGTCTCGGGCTGGTCCTCGGCGGGTTCTTCTTCTACCGGTGGATCACGGCCCCCACCTACGCCCCGCTGTTCTCGAACCTGGCCTCGACCGACGCGTCGGCGATCGTCGACGAGCTCAACGCGGCCGGCGTCTCCTACGAGCTGGCCGACGGCGGCGGGACGATCATGGTCCCGAACGAGCAGGTCTACGACCTGCGGCTGTCGATGAGCGGCAAGGGCCTGCCCGCGGGCAACGACACCGGGTACGCGCTGCTCGACGAGCAGGGCATCACCACCAGCGAGTTCCAGCAGCAGGTCACCTACCAGCGGGCCCTGCAGGACGAGCTGTCGGCGACCCTGGAGTCGCTGGAGGGCGTGCGCACCGCCGTCGTCCACGTCGCCCTGCCCGAGGAGGAGGTGTTCGCCTCCGACGAGGCCGAGCCCACCGCCTCGGTGCTGCTCGACCTGGCGCCGGGCACCACGCTGGACAGCGGCCAGGTGCAGGCGGTGACCAACCTGGTCTCCTCGAGCATCGAGGGCATGGACCCCGACCAGGTCACCGTCGCCGACGCCACCGGCACGGTGCTCTCGGCGCCCGGCCAGGGCGTGACCACCGCGGCCGGCGACGCCCGCTCGCAGCTGGAGCAGGACTACGAGGACCGGCTGGCCGCCAACGCGCAGGCCGTCCTCGACCCCATCCTCGGCCCCGGCCGCGCCAAGGTGTCGGTCCGGGCCGACGTGGACCTCGACCAGCGCAGCACCACCTCGGAGACGCACACCTACGAGCAGGGCACCCCGCCCATCTCGGAGAGCACGACGACCGAGGAGTACACCGGCAACGGCGCCGCCGTCGGCGGCATCCTCGGGCCCGAGAACCAGGCCGACGCCGGAGCCGGCACCGGGAACTCCACGTACAACAAGGAGTCGACGACCGCGAACAACGCCGTCGGCACGACCGTCGAGACCGTCGAGGGCGCGCCCGGGCGGATCAACCGGCTCACCGTCTCCGTCGTCATGGACGACGCCGTCGCAGGCAACCTCAACCAGGCGCAGATCCAGCAGCTCGTCGGCAACGCCGTCGGCCTCGACGTCGCGCGCGGCGACGACATCACCGTCGCCGCCATGCAGTTCGACACGACCGCCGCCGACGCCGCGGCAGCCGAGCTCGAGGCCGCCCAGGAGGCCGAGAAGCAGGCCCAGATGTGGTCGCTGATCCGCACCGGCGGCATCGCCCTCGGCATCGCCCTGCTCGTCCTCGTCGTCTGGCTGCGCTCGCGGCGCAAGCAGGACGACGACGAGGAGGAGGACTACGAGGCGCTGGAGCTCGCCGACGACGTGATGGCCGAGCTCGACCGGATCCGCATCGAGAGCACGCGGGCCGTGCCGGTCGTCGACGACGCCACCCGGGAGCTGGAGGCCGCCGAGCGGGCCCGGGTCCGCGGCGAGATCTCCACGATGGTCAGCGAGAAGCCGGACGAGGTGGCCGCCATGCTGCGCGGCTGGCTGAGCGAGAGCGGTGTGAAGTCGTGACCCTGGCGTCCGTCGAGCAGATGGTCGGCATGGCCCCCGCGGCCGCGCAGACCGCCGTCCTCCCCGCGGTGCGGGAGCGCAAGGAACTGCCGGGCCTGCGCAAGGCCGCGGTCTTCATCGCCCAGCTGTCCAAGGAGGAGGCCGGCGCGCTGCTGGCCAAGATGCGCCCGCGCGAGGTCGAGATGCTGACCCGCGAGCTGATGAAGCTCGGCTCGGTCGAGCCGGACGACGTCGACGGCGTCCTCGAGGAGTTCCACCACCTCATGACCGCCCAGCGGTTCGTGGGGCGCGGCGGCGTCGAGTTCGCCCGCGAGATCCTCGCGGCCGGCCTCGGCGAGGACAAGGCCGACGGCATCCTGTCCCGGCTCAACGTCGTCTACACCGAGGTGCCCTTCGCCTCGCTGCGCAACGCCGACGTCCGTCAGCTGGTCACCTTCCTCAAGGACGAGCACCCGCAGGTCATCGCGCTGGTGCTCGCCCACCTGACCGCCGCGCAGTCGGCCGAGGTCCTCTCCGGGTTCGCGCCGGAGCAGCAGGCCGCCGTCGCGCACCGGATCGCGACCATGGACCGCACCTCCCCGGAGATGGTCCGCCTGGTGGAGGAGGAGCTCGGCCGCCGGATGGGGTCGCTGCTCGCCCACCAGGACATGAGCACCGTCGGCGGCGTCGAGACCCTCGTCGAGATCATCAACCGCTCGCCGCGGCCGACCGAGCGCTCGATCCTCGAGTGGCTCGACAGCACCGACCCGGAGCTGGCCGAGCAGGTCCGCGCGCAGATGTTCGTCTTCGAGGACATCGTCACCATCGACGACCGCTCGCTGCAGCTGGTGCTGCGCGAGGTGGAGGCCAACGACCTGGCCACCGCGCTCAAGGGCGTGCGCCCCGACGTCCGCGACAAGGTCGTCCGGAACCTCTCCGAGCGTGCCGCGGAGAACCTCGCCGAGGAGATCGAGCTGCTCGGCCCGGTCCGCACCCGCACGGTCGAGGAGGCGCAGGCCAAGGTCGTCGGTGTCATCCGCACCCTCGAGGAGCAGGGCGTGCTGACCATCTCGCGCGGCGGTGACGATGAGTTCGTCGCCTGAGTCCGCGCTCCTGCGCGGGGAGTCCGCCGAGCGGGCCGCGCCCTGGGTCCGGCCGGGACAGACCACCGACGAGCGGCGTACCACCGACCGGCGCACCGGGGACCGGCGGGGCTCGGTGCGCCGCGCCGCGGACGTGCCGGTCACCCCCGACCGGACGTCGTTCCGGCTCGGCGACGTCTACGCCGAGGAGCTGGCCCGGCTGCGCGAGCACGCCCGCCAGGAGGGGTACGCCGCCGGCCACGCCGAGGGCTGCGCGGCCGCGGAGACCGTGGTCGTCGAGGCCGAGCGGGCCGCCGAGGCGCGGCTGGCCGAGGTCCAGGCCCGCTGGGAGCGGCGGATGGTCTCGGTCACCGCGGCGCTCGGCGCGGCGGTCACCCAGCTCGAGCAGGCCGCCGTGCCGGTCGCCGAGGACGTGCGCGACTCGGTGATCACCATCGTGCTGACCCTGGTCGAGGACGTGCTGTGCCGCGAGCTCGCGCTCGCCGACTCCCCCGTGGTGGACGCCGTCCGCCGGGCGCTGACGCTGTGCCCGGCCGACGCGCCCACCGTCGTCCGGCTGCACCCCGACGACCTCGCCGAGCTGCCCGCCGAGGCGCTGGCCGAGCTGCCGGACACGGTGCGGGTGGTCGGCGACCTCTCCGTCGAGCGGGCGGGCGCCGTCGCCGAGACCGGTCCCACCCGCGTCGACGCCCAGCTGGGCGCCGCGCTGGAGCGGGTGCGGGCGGTGCTGGCGCCGTGACACTGGGCCTGCTCGACCGCGCCCGTGCGGCGGCCCGCCCGCAGGTGACCGGCTCGGTCGTCGGCGCGATGGGCCTGACCCTCTCCGTCGAGGGCGTCGTCGCCGCCGTCGGTGACCTGGTGGAGATCAACCCGTCGCCGCGCGGCGGCCTGCTGGCCGAGGTGGTCGCCGTCTCCCGGGAGCGGCTGACCTGCATGCCGCTCGGTGAGCTCTCCGGCGTGCACGCCGGCGCGCGGGTGCGCGCCACGGGCATGCCGCTGCAGGTGCCGGTCGGTGAGGCGCTGCTGGGCCGGGTGCTCGACGGCCTCGGCCGGCCGGTGGACGGCGGCCCGCCGCTGGACCGGTCCCTGGAGTGGGTCGACCTGGCCAGCGAGACCCCGCACGCGCTGGCGCGCACCCGCGTCGAGGAGCCGCTGACCTCCGGCGTCCGGGTGCTGGACACGATGGTGCCCCTGGGCAAGGGCCAGCGGCTGGGCATCTTCGCCGGCTCCGGCGTGGGCAAGTCGACCCTGCTGGCCCAGATCACCCGCGGCACCGACGCCGACGTCCGGGTCATCGGCCTGATCGGGGAGCGTGGCCGCGAGGTGCGCGAGTTCCTCGAGGAGAACCTCGGCGCCGACGGCATGGCGCGCACCGTCGTCGTCGTCGCGACCTCCGACGAGCCGCCGCTGGTGCGGCTGAAGGCGGCGTTCGTCGCCACCCGCATCGCCGAGGGCTTCCGCGACCAGGGCCGCGACGTGCTGCTGATGATGGACTCGATCACCCGCACCGCGATGGCCCAGCGCGAGGTCGGCCTGTCAGCGGGCGAGCCCCCGGCGACCCGCGGCTACCCGCCGAGCGTCTTCGCGATGATGCCCAAGCTGCTGGAGAAGGCCGGGACGGCGTCGGTCGGCTCGATCACCGGCCTCTACACCGTGCTCGTGGACGGCGACGACCACAACGAGCCGATCGCCGACACCGCCCGCTCCATCCTCGACGGGCACGTCGTCCTCACCCGCAAGCTCGCGACCGCCGGCCACTTCCCGGCGATCGACGTGCTCGAGTCGATCTCCCGCGTGGCCACCGCCGTCGTCCCGCCGGCGCAGATGGCCGACGCGCGCGAGGTGCGCCGCCTCATGGGCGCGCTGCGCGACGTCAAGGAGCTCATCGAGATCGGCGCCTACCAGGCCGGGTCCGACCCGCTGGTCGACCGCGCCCGCCAGCTGGCGCCGGCCATCGAGGCGTTCCTGCAGCAGCCCACCGGTGAGCTCACGCCGGCCGGCGACTCGTGGGCCTGGCTGAACCGCATCGTCCGCTCGTGAAGCGGGCCGCCTTCCGGCTGCAGCCGGTCCTCGAGCTGCGCCGCACCGAGGAGCGGGCGGCCGCCCTGGCCGCGGCCGAGGCCGCGCGTGCCGCCGCCGACGCCGACCGCCGCGCCACCGAGGCCGAGGCCGCGGTGGCCGCGGTGCTGCCCACGGGCCCGGTCTCCCCCGGCGCCTTCGCCGCCGCCATGGTGCTCGGCCGGCTGGCCGCCGAGGACGCCGCCGCGGCGCGGGCCCTCGCCACCGCGTCCGCCGAGCAGGCCGAGCTGGTCCGCGCGGCCTGGACGTCGGCCGCCCAGCGCACCAAGGGCCTCGAACGACTGCGAGAACGACACCTCCAGGCGGTGCGACTGGCCGAGCAGGCTGCCGAGGAGAGGACCGTGGACGACCTCGTCACCGGCCGCTCCGGCCGCCGCACCCGCACCGACGGGGAGGCGGCGTGGACGGACTGACCGCGGTGCAGTCCCGGATCAGCGAGATCCAGGCCCGCTTCCTCGTCGCGCCCCGCCCGGCGGCCTCCGCCGACTGGACCGCGGCCGCCACCGCCGCCGGGCTCACCGGCACCGGCGCGACCTCCGCGGTGACGGCCACCGCCGGCGCCGGCAGCGCCTCGTCGGGCAGTGCCCTCGAGGACAGGGTCGTCACCGAGGCGCGCAGGTACCTCGGCGTCCCCTACCTGTGGGGTGGCACCGACCCGGCCAAGGGCCTGGACTGCTCCGGCTTCACCAAGCTCGTGTACGGCAACCTCGGCATCGACCTGCCGCGCACGTCCTCGCAGCAGGCCACCGCCGGCACCGCGGTCGCCTCGCTGGCCGACGCCCGCCCCGGCGACCTGGTGTTCTTCGACCACTCCCCCGGGAGGCCCGGGATCGACCACGTCGGCATCTACGTCGGCGACGGCAAGATGATCGCCGCCCCGCAGGCCGGCGAGGTCGTCAAGGTCCAGGACGTCGGCAACCCGGCGGTCATCCGGCGGGTGCTGCCCGCGGAGTCGGCGTCCGCGGTGTCCGGGACGGCGGGCGGCGCGTCGCTGTCCGGCGTGCCGTACGCCGACCTGTTCACCCGGGCCGGCAGCCGGCACGGCGTCGACCCGGCGCTGCTCGCCGCGGTGGCGCAGCAGGAGTCCGGCTTCGACGCCTCGGCGGTCTCCCCCGCCGGTGCGCAGGGCCTCATGCAGTTCATGCCCGCGACCGCCCGGGGTCTCGGCGTCGACCCGTTCGACCCGGCCTCGGCCGTCGACGGCGCGGCCCGCTACCTCGCCGACCTGACGCGGCAGTTCGGCTCCACCGAGCTGGGCCTGGCCGCCTACAACGCCGGGCCCGGCACCGTCCGCCGCCACGGCGGCATCCCGCCCTACTCCGAGACCCAGGACTACGTGCGCAGCGTGATGAGCAAGGCAGAGGCCCTCCGATGACGACACCCCTGGTGATGGCCGCACCGGCGCCCGCGTCGGCCGCTCCGTCCTCCCCCACCCACCCCACGGCCGCGACCGACGCCCCCGGCCGGGCCGAGCGCTTCGCGACCGCCCTCGACGACGCGGTGTCGCGCGGGCAGGACGGCCCCCGCGGCCGCGAGCGCGCCGCGGAGGCCGAGGACACCGCCGCCGAACCGGTCGCCGAGACCCCGGTCGCCGGGACCCCGGTCGCCGAGATCCCGGACGGCGAGGTGCCCGCCACCGAGCCGCCCGTGGCCGGCGCCGGCATGCCGCCGAGCCTGTGGGCGCTGCTCACCGGCATCGGACCGGGCGCCTCCGGACCGGCGGACGCCGCCGACCACGCGACCGCCGGCTCCGCGGCCGTCCCGGTGACCGACGCCGTCGCGGTCGGCACCGTGGTCCCGCCGCCCGTCGTCCCCGGCGGCGTCCCGGACGGCGTCCCCGCGGCGGCACCGCCCGCCGACGTCCCCGCGCCCACCCCGGCCGGCCTCCCGGCGGGTGCGGTCCCCGTCCCGGACGCGCCGGCAGCCGACGCCGTCCTGCCCGCCACCCCCGGGCCGACCCCGGCGACCGCCACGGCCGACCCGCTCCCCGGGGTCACCGTCGTGCTCGCCGCTGCGGACGTGCCCGGGACCCCGACGGCGCCGGAGCTCGTGGCCCCGGACAGCGTCGTCCCGCTCCCCCAGCCGGCCGCCGCCCCGGCTGCGGCCGAGGGCGCGGGCACCGACCCCGGCGCGACCCCCGACCAGGACGCCCCGGCGCCCGCCCCGGCCGCCACCGCCGCGCCGACCGCCGCGGTGCCCGCTCCCGCCGTCCCGGCGGCGACCCCGGTCGCGACCGCCGAGCCGGCCGCCCCCGCGGCGCCGCCGGTCGCCGGTCAGGTCGCGCAGCACGTCGCCGTCCTGCGCTCCGCCCCGGACGGCACGCACACCATGACCCTGGTGCTCACCCCCGAGACCCTCGGGCCGGTCGAGGTCCAGGTGACCCTGAGCCAGGGCTCGGTCGACCTCGCGCTCAAGAGCGCGACCGAGGCCGGCCGCGCCGCGCTGCTCGACGCCCTGCCCGACCTGCGCCGCGACCTGGCCGGCGCCGGTCTGACCTGCACCAACGCCTCGGTCGACCGGGACGCCGGGGCGTCGTGGGCCTCGGCCCAGCAGCACGCCGCCGGTGACCGGGCCGGCCAGCAGGGGCAGCCCGACGGCCGCGGCCGGCCGTGGCTGCGCGGCGCCGAGGCAGACCCGGGCCGTCCCGCCCCCGGGACCACCGCCATCCCGTCGTCCGGCCTGGACGTCCGGGTCTGAGAGGAGCGACCGACCGATGACCAGTCCCCTCGGTGGGGTGGGCGGCGCCGCCGGCACACCCGCCACCAGCACGGTGACCCGCACCGACCAGATGGGCAAGGACGTGTTCCTGCAGCTGCTGGTCGCCCAGATGCGCTACCAGGACCCGAACAGCCCGGCGAGCACCACCGAGTTCATGTCCCAGACCGCGACGTTCACCCAGGTGGAGAAGCTCGAGGAGATCGCCGCGCAGAACGCCTCGCTGGTGGCGCTGCAGCGCTCGCTGTCCGCCGGCGCCCTCGTCGGCCACACGGTGAGCTACACCGGCGAGGACGGCGCCACGGTCACCGGCACCGTCGGCTCGGTGAAGATCACCGGCGACGAGCCCAGCGCGGTCGTCGACGGCGTCGACGTCCCGCTCGGCCGGCTCACCGAGGTCTCGCTGCCCGGTACGCGCTGAGTAAGGACCCCCTTGCCCCCCACCGTTCGCACGCTCACGGCGGGGCCCTGCAAGGGGGCCACCCCTGATCACCCTGTTGAGAGGAGCACCCCGTGCTGCGTTCCATGAACTCCGCGATCGCCGGTCTGCGCGCCCACCAGACCAAGCTCGACGTCACCGGCAACAACATCGCCAACGTCAACACCGTCGGCTACAAGAGCAGCACGACGGTCTTCGAGGACACGCTGTCCCAGGTCATCCGCAACGGCTCGGCGCCGACGGCGCAGGCCGGTGGCACCAACCCGGCCCAGGTCGGCCTCGGCGTGAAGGTCGCCGGCATCACCACGAACTTCGAGCAGGGCTCGGCCCAGAACACCGGCCGCTCGACCGACTTCATGATCAGCGGCGACGGCTTCTTCATCACCCAGGCCGGCAACGAGCAGCTCTACACCCGCGCCGGCTCGTTCAGCTACGACGGCGCAGGCAACCTGGTCACCCCCGACGGCGCCCTGCTGCAGGGCTGGATGGCGACCGACGGCGTGGTCGACACCAACGGCCCGATCCGGCAGCTGACCGTCCCGTTCGGCGACGTCATGCAGCCCACCGAGACCGACACCGGCGCGGTGGTGGGCAACCTGTCCAGCGGGACGGCCACCGGCACCGGCGTGCAGACCCAGATGACCATGTACGACGCCCTGGGGACGGCGCACCAGATCAGCCTGTCGTTCACCAAGACCGGCGACAACGCCTGGAACGTCGTCGCCCGGGACGAGAACGACAACGTCCTCGCCAGCACCGCCGGCCCGCTGGCGTTCGACCCGGTCGCGGGCACCCTGCCGCCCGCCTCGCGGACCTTCCAGATCACCCCGCACGCCTCCATGGCCGGCAGCTGGCCCGGCCAGATCACCATCGACCTGGCCGACCTGCGCCAGTTCGGCGGACCGTCCGGGCTGACGCCGGCGCGGGTGGACGGCAACGCGATGGGCAGCCTGCAGTCGATCTCGCTCAGCGGCGACGGCACGATCATGGGCGTCTACTCCAACAACCTGCGCGAGCCGATCGGCAAGCTGGCCCTGGCCACCTTCGCCAACCCGGCCGGCCTGGCGAAGGCCGGCAACAGCTCCTTCCGGGTCGGCGACAACTCCGGGCAGCCGGCCATCGGCGAGCCCGCCGGTGGCGGCCGCGGTTCCCTCATCGCCGGCGCGCTGGAGATGTCCAACGTCGACCTGGCCGAGGAGTTCACCGGGCTGATCGTCGCCCAGCGCGGCTTCCAGGCGAACAGCCGCGTCATCACCAGCTCCGACGAGGTGCTGCAAGACCTGGTGAACCTGAAGCGGTAAGGACCTCTCTGCCCCCGCGCTTCGCGAGCTCAGCGCGGGGGCAGAGAGGCCGTTCCAGCACGTCCCGGTGGCCCGGTCCCTCCTCCGCGAGGGGCCGGGCCGCCGTCGTCCGTGCGTCCCGGGATCCCCGCAGGTCACCCGCCTCACCCACGGGGGTGAGGCGCCCCGTTCGGCTCAAGGCGCGCCCGCGCCACGCCGAAGACAACTGCAGACCGGCAGCCTGCCCGAGCGGTCGCCGCCTCCCCCTCCCCGATCGAGCAAGAGGACCTCCCGTGATCCGTGTGACGCGCCTGAACGGAGAGCGGTTCGCGCTCAACCCCGACCTCGTCGAGCGGGTCGAGGGCCACCCCGACACCGTCCTGTTCCTGGTCGACGGCACCAAGTACGTCGTCTCGGAGAGCGTGGAGGAGGTCCTCGTGGAGATCCGCGAGTACCGCGCCAGCATCCTGGCCACCGCCTACGAGATGGACCGCGGCACCTACTGCTCGCCGTCCCGCGCGGAGGAGGTCGAGGCGCGCGCCGCCGTCGTCCCCTTCCCGGCCCGCGAGGAGCGCTGACCCGTGGACCCCGCCACCCTGATCGGGTTCGTCGTCTCGCTGGTCGCCCTCCTGGTGTTCATGGTCATGGAGGGCTCCGACCCGTCGTCGCTGCTGTTCCTCCCGGCCATCGTGCTGGTCATCGTCGCCACCTTCGGCGCGGCGATGTCCGGCCAGACGATGGACGACCTCAAGAAGCTGCCCGGCTGGTTCAAGCTGGCCGTGATGCCGGCCAAGGTGCCACCGGCCACCGACCAGATCCAGACCCTGGTCAGCCTCGCCGAGAGGGCCCGCAAGGAGGGCCTGCTCGCCCTCGAGGCGCAGGTCAAGGCCATCGAGGACCCGTTCCTCAAGCGCGGCCTGCAGATGGGCATCGACGGCACCGACCCGGAGGAGCTGCGCGCCGTCCTCGAGAGCGAGATCTCCGCCAAGAAGGCCGAGGACAAGGTCGCCGCCAAGTTCATGAACACGATGGGCGGCTACGCCCCGACCATCGGCATCGTCGGCTGCATCGTCGGCCTGATGAACGTGATGGCCAACCTCAACGACCCGTCGTCCCTGGGCCCCATGATCGCCTCCGCGTTCGTCGCCACTCTCTGGGGTGTCATGGCCGCCAACTTCTGGTTCCTGCCGATGGGCGCCAAGATCCTGCGGGTCAGCGAGCTGCAGGCCGCGCAGATGGAGCTGCTGGTCGAGGGCATCACCGAGATCCAGGCCGGCACCAGCCCGCGCGCCGTCCGGCTCAAGCTCAACTCCCTCATCCCGCCCAGTGAGCTGGCCAAGGAGGCCGCGTGAGTTCCGGCGGGCACGGCGGCCGCCGCCGCGGCAAGAAGCACGAGGAGGAGGAGCACGAGAACCACGAGCGGTGGATGGTGTCCTACGCGGACATGATGACGCTGCTCTTCGTGCTGTTCGTGGTGCTCTTCGCGATGAGCCAGGTGGACAAGGAGAAGTTCGCCGCCCTCGCCCAGGGCCTGTCCGCGAGCCTCGGCGGCCCCATCACCGCGCAGCCCGGGGCGACGCCGGAGGGCTCGGTGCTCGACGGCCTGCCGGGCGCGATCGACATCGCCTCGGCGATCGCCCCTGACCAGACGGTCGAGCAGGCGGAGGTCGACGCCGCCGCGGCACAGGCCGCGCTCGCCGAGGCCCAGCAGGTCGCGGCCGAGGCGCAGGCCGAGTACCAGGACCTGTCCGAGGTGCGGGAGCGGATCGAGGCCGCGCTGGCCGCCGCCGGCCACGCCGGTGCGGCCCGCTTCGAGATCGACGAGCGGGGGCTGGTCGTGCACATCGTGGCCGACCAGGTGCTGTTCGACGCCGAGGAGGCGGTGCTGCGACCCGAGGGCCGGCAGCTGCTCGACGCGATCGCCCCCACCCTGCGCGACCTGCCCAACTCCCTCGGCGTCGAGGGCCACGCCAACCACCTGCCGGTCACCCCGGGCGGGCCGTGGCCGTCGAACTGGGAGCTGTCGGCCTACCGCGCCACCACCGTCGTCCGGTACCTGACGACCGACGGAGTCCCGGGCGCCCGGATGGTCGCCAACGGCTACTCCGACACCCGGCCCCTCGTCCCGCCGACGGACCCCAACTCCGTCTCCGTGAACCGCCGCGTCGACGTGGTGGTCCTGTCCGACGCCTCGGCCGAGGCCAAGGAACTGCTCCCCGGCCTCGACACCGGGACCACTGACGCCGGGACGACCGACGCCGGCACCCCCCAGGAGGACACCCATGGCTGACAAGAAGAGCAAGAAGGACGAGACGCCCGAGGACGGCGAGGCCACGGGCGGCGGCAGGAAGAAGCTGCTGGTCATCGGCCTGGTCGCGGTGCTCGCGGTCGCCGGTGCGGCGTACTTCTTCCTGTTCGCCGGCAGCGGCGAGGCCGAGGCCGCCGCGGAGCCCGTGCACGGCGGGTACACCGCGCTGGAGCCGGTCGCCGTGAACCTCGCCGGCGGCGGCTACCTCAAGATCGGCATCACCCTGGAGTACACCGCGGAAGCCGCCGCCGGCGGGCACGGCGGCGGCGGGGTCGACGGGTCCAAGGCGCTCGACCTGCTGATCTCGACCTACTCCCAGGCCCAGCCGGCCGACGTCGTGGGCGCCCGCGACGCGCTCAAGGAGGCCCTGGAGCAGAAGATCATCGAGGCCTACACCGAGGACGGCGTCCCGATGGTCATGCACGTCTACCTCACCGAGTACGTCACCCAGTGACCACCGGGGGCGCCCGCTCGGGGAGCCCCTCCCGCACCACCTGTCACACCCGTCCGCCCTGACCGGCAGCGCCCCGCGCCGCCGGTCAG